>JALDYH010000280.1:0-4417 GCA_032154175.1 Sphingopyxis sp.
ACAAGGATGTCGTCGAGGGCCGCAAGGACCCCGTGCGCGTCTATGCCGACAAGGCGAAAGAAGCGGCCGGCGACGCCGCCTGAGTCGCACATGGGCGCCCTTCGGGGCGCCCTTTTATGTTGCATTGCAGCAACAGTTTCCGGAAAAAGCGCGTCCGCGCCTGTGGATAGAATCGGGCATGTGACGGAAATCAGCGGTTTTCCGTTCCCCGCCTGAAGGGCACCGCCCTCCCCGCTTGCACTGTCACAATTGCTGTCACAATCGTGCCACATGCGGGCTTCAGGGGCGCTCGCAGGTCAGGTGCGCCCCATTTGCGTGCCTGCCAATGCACCACCAAAGGGGACATCCTGTAATGAAATTCCGTCACACGCTTGCCGCCAGCGTTGCGCTGATTCCGGTCGCGCTGCTTTCCACGCCCGCCTTCGCCCAGTCGACGGGTTCGCAGGACTTCGAAAACGACATCGTCGTCACCGGTTCGCGCACGAACCAGGGCGTTGCCGGCGTGATCGCGCCCGACACGACCAAGGCGAAGGTCGTCCTGACGCAGGAATTCATCGAGCGCCAGTCGCCCGGCCAGACCGTCAACGACCTGATCAACCAGCTTCCCGGCGTCAGCTTCCAGAACAACGACCCGTTCGGTTCGGCCGGCGGCAAGATGACGATCCGCGGTTTCGACAACACGCGCATCAACCAGACGTTCGACGGCATTCCGCTCAACGATTCGGGTAACTATGCGCTCTATTCGAACCAGCAGCTCGACCCCGAACTGATCGAACAGGTCAACGTCAACCTCGGCTCGACCGATGTCGACAGCCCCACCGCCGCGGCTTCGGGTTCGACCGTCAACTATCGCACGCGCACCCCGAGCGAAGAGTTCGGCGCGAAGCTCGTCGGCTCGGCTGGCGATTTCAACTTCTTCCGCATTTTCGGCATGGTCGACACCGGCATCCTGACCCCGTGGGGCACGCGCGCCTTCTTCTCGGGCAGCTCGGCGACCAACGATACCGTGTTCAGCAACGTCGATCAGCCGGGTTTCAAGGCGCATCGCGGCCGCATCAACAAGAAGCAGTTCAACGGCAAGATCTATCAGCCGATCGGCGAGGATGGCGACTTCGTTGCGGTGTCGGGCCACTATAACGAGAACCGCAACAACTTCTTCGGCTCGGTGCCGCTGCGCTACGACGCCGACCGCGTCGTCGGCTCGGGTTCGGGCAACCGCTTCCCGCTGACCCGCGACGAGCGCGACTATGGCGTCGCCCGCTGCCAGATCAATACGACCGCCACCGCCGGCGCACCCGACGCGGCGAACAGCTGCGGCTCGGTCTTCGACGAACGCATGAACCCGTCGAACACCGGCAATATCCGCATCAACTCGCGCTTCACGCTGGCACAGGGCCTCGTCCTGACCGTCGACCCGAGCTTCCAGTATGTGAAGGCCAATGGCGGCGGCACGGTTGTCGCCAACGAAGGCTTCCGTGACGTCAACCCCGCGGGCGGCCCCAGCAACACGGCGGCGACGCGTTGCCAGACGGCCCCGGCGGCTATCCAGAGCTGCCAGACCGGTTACATCTCCGGCGCGCCCTATTTCGGCCGTGATCTCAACGGCGACGGCGACATCCTCGACACCGTCCGCCTGCTGGCGCCGAGCCAGACGCAGACCAACCGCTACGGCGTCATCGCCGGCCTGCGCTACGAGCTCGAAAACCACACGTTCCGTGTCTTCTACAGCTATGACCGCGCACGCCATCGCCAGACGGGTGAAACCAACTTCCTGCGCCTCGATGGCCAGCCGACCGACCCGTTCCCCGTCAACGACCCGCTCGCCGACGTCAACGGCAACATCCTGCAAAAGCGTGATCGCAAGTCGATCGCCGGCCTCAACATGTTCGGCGGCGAATATCGCGGCGAGTTCGGCCGCCTGACCGTTCAGGCAGGTGGTTCGTACAAGATGTTCAAGCGCGACCTGACCAACTATTGCGCCACGTCGAGCGTGACCGGTTTCGTCGAATGCTTCGGCACCAACGACGCGGGCCTCGCGGCGTGGCTTGCCAACAACCCGACCGTGACCATCGCGCCAGGCGTCACCGCACCGGTCCAGGGTCCGCAGCAGCGCGTTCGCAAATACAACAAGTTCACGCCGAACGTCGGCCTGACCTTCGACGCGACCGACGATGTCAGCATCTTCGCCAACTATTCGAAGGGTGTGCAGGTTCCGGGTACGGACAACCTCTACAACGCCTTCTACTTCCCGGCGAACACCGAATCGGCGAACCCGACCCCCGAAACGACCGACAACTTCGACCTTGGCGTGCGCTACACGACCAGCCAGATCCAGGCGCAGGTCGGCCTGTGGTACACGATCTTCAAGGATCGCCTCGCCTCGTCGTTCGATCCCGAAACCGAGCGTAACGTGTATCGCAACCTCGGCCGCGTCGACAAATACGGCATCGACGCGAGCGTCGCGGTCCAGCCGATCCCCGAATTGTCGGTCTATGCCTTCGGCTCGTACCTGAAGTCGGATATCCAGGACGACGTGCAGCTCGGCACTTGCAGCGCGGCGAACGTGGCGGATGGCTTCTACGGTTGCACCGCGGTTAATCAGCCGGCGTTCGCGCTGACCTCGGGCAAGCGCGAATCGGGCGCTCCGGTCTACACCTTCGGCGGCCGCGTCCAGGGCAACCTCGGCCCGCTCGAACTGGGTGCGCAGGTGAAGCGCACCGGTGCGCGCTACATCAACGACCAGAACACGCCGCTGTATCAGACGATCGATGGCGACACGGTTCAGGTCTATGGTGCCAAGGCCGCCGGCTATACGCTGGTCGATCTCGACGCGCGCCTGAAGATGGATTGGGCGGGTCTCGGCGACAAGGTCTACTTCCAGTTCAACATCACCAACCTGTTCGACAAGCTCTATGTCGGCGGTTTCGACGGCCAGCTGGCAAACAACACGGTTCCGAACGTCAATATCGGCGCACCGCGGACCTTCATCGGCTCGATCGTCGTCGGCTTCTAAGCCGGTCGGTCAGACGAACGAAATCGGGCGCGGGGGGCAACTCCCGCGCCCTTTTCTTTGCGGTGAAGAAAAGAAATGAAGGCTCGTCGGGAGCGCGGATCAGCCTGCGGCGATTCGCCGCGCGGTATCTCGGACCAGCGCAATCATGTTGGGAACGCCCTGTGTCCGGTTCGACGACAGCTGGCGCGTCAGATCGAAGGGAGCAAGCGCCGCCGCGACGTCCATGTCGGCAACCTCGGCTGCGGCCTTGTCCTGCACCGCGGCGAGCACGAGGGCGACGATGCCCTTGGTGATCGCGGCATTGCTGTCGGCGAGGAAATGGAGCCGACCATCGTCCTGCGGGACGGGATAGACCCAGACGCTCGCCGAACAGCCACGCACGAGCGTCGCATCGGTCTTGAGCGCATCGGGCATCGGCTCGAGTGCGCGGCCCAGTTCGATCAGCAGGCGATAACGATCGTCGCCGTCGAGGAAGTCATATTCTTCGAAAATGTCGGACAGGCTGCGCATGGCCGCGCCACTTGCATAGATGGCGCCAAGTTGAAAGGGTTTCTGAAACGGCATCGGCCCGCTCCCCGCAGCGCCGGACGGATGGCAAGCGACGGGGAAGCGGACCGATGCCGCGCGTTGAAAGGGTCTATTAGAGGTCGACCCCGGCCGCGATGGCTTCGAGCTTGCGCAGCCGTTCCTTGAGGTCGGCGATCTCGATCCGCGACCCGGCGTGCGGGACCCCCGGATCCTGCGCCACCGCATGGTGCCCGGCCGCGAGTTCCTCGCGCTTGAGCTGGATCCAGTCGCGCCAGCCGCGCAGCGCGACCAGGCTGACGATGCTCAGTGCGGTGAGCGCGATCGCCGCGGCGGTGAAGTCGGGAGTGATGAAAGCCATGAGCGTTGCTCCTTTTCCGGCATTCAGATTTTGCTGCTGTCGCGCAGCTTCTCGATTTCCTGATCGAGCGTGACCGCGCGGTTATTGTCGGTGGCGATGCGTTCGAGTACCTGGATGCGGTCCTTGAGCGCACGGATTTCGGCTTGCAGCGCCTTGGTCTCGCTATTGTCCGTGGCGACGAAATAGTCGCCGCCCTTGCGATCGCGGCGGATGCCGTGCTTGGCGCGGACGATGCTGCCGATGGTCACGATCAGGACGATGCCGACAACCATTTCAAACGGGCCCATGGGGAAGATCCTTTCCGTATATCTTTGTTTTAGTTCAGCGGGGCGTCGCGCAGCTTTTCGATCTCGTCGGCGACATCAATTCCCTTGTCGGTAACGATGCGCTCGAGAACGCGGACGCGCGCCTCCAGCCGTTCGGTTTGGGCCGCATATTGCGCGGCCTTTTCGGCGGTCTCGTTGGTGATCGCCTTGAGCTGCTTTTCCTTGAACTTCAGGTGGCGCTCATAGGCGGCG
>JALDYH010000281.1:0-4385 GCA_032154175.1 Sphingopyxis sp.
TTGCCCGGTGCGGCATAGAGCTTGGCGCAGCTTGGCGATTGTGCCAACTGCCAGCTGAGCGCATGTTCGCGGCCCCCCGATCCGACCAGCAGGATATTCATGTCAGTCCCTTTTCCCGATACGGCGTCCGACGATGGCACCGAAGCGCTGTTAGCCGAGGCGGCGCCCGGCGACAACGCCCCGGCGCTATCGGTCAGCCAGTTATCGGCAGCGATCAAGCGTACGGTCGAGGACGGCTTCGCGCGCGTGCGCGTGCGCGGTGAGTTGTCGGGCGCGAAGCGCGCGGCGTCGGGGCATTTCTATGCGGCGCTGAAGGACGATAATGCGCTGATCGACATGGTGATGTGGAAGGGGCAGGCGGGGCGGCTCGCCTTCCGGCCCGAGGACGGGATCGAGGTGATCGCGACCGGCAAGCTCACCACCTACCCGGGGCGCTCCAAATATCAGCTCGTCGTCGATACGCTCGAAGTCGCGGGCGAAGGCGCGCTGATGCTGCTCTTCGAGAAATTGAAGGCGCGGCTCGGCGCCGAGGGGCTGTTCGACCGCGAGCGCAAATATGACCGGCTGCCCTATCTGCCGCGCACGATCGGTGTCGTGACCTCGCCGACCGGCGCGGTGATCCGCGACATTCTCCACCGGCTCGCCGACCGCTGCCCGACGCATGTGATCGTCTGGCCGGTGCTGGTGCAGGGCGACGGCGCCGCGGCGCAGGTCGCGGGTGCGATCCGCGGTTTCGACGCCATCGAACCCGGCGGGCGGGTGCCGCGCCCCGACCTCGTCATCGTCGCGCGCGGCGGCGGGTCGATCGAGGATCTGTGGGCGTTCAACGAGGAGGTCGTCGTGCGCGCGCTCGCCGATTGCCGCATTCCGACGATCAGCGCGGTCGGGCACGAGCCCGACGTGACCCTCGCCGACTATGCCGCCGACGGGCGCGCGCCGACCCCGACCGCCGCCGCCGAGATGGCGGTGCCGGTGCGCGCCGAGCTGCAGGCGCAGCTCGCGACGTGGAACGGCCGGATCATCGGCGCGGCGAACCGGCATCAGGCGCTGGCGGGCGAGCGGTTGACCGCGCTCGCGCGGCATCTGCCGAAGCGTGATGCGCTTTATGCGCCGCAGCGGCAGCGTTTGGACGATGCGGGCGACCGGCTCGACCGGAGCCAGCGCCACCGGCTGGCGGTGATTTCGGAGCGGCTCGCGACGCGCGGCGCGGCGCTGCGACCCGCGCTGCTCGCGCGGCGCTGGGACCGCGACCGGGCACTGCTCGAAGGGCTGGGGCGGTTGCTGACGTCGCTCGACCCGCGCGCCTTGCTGTCGCGCGGCTATGCGATGGTACGCGATGCGGAGGGGGCGATCGTGACGACGGCGGCGAAGGCGCGCGACGCCGGGCATTTGCAGCTTCAGTTCGCCGACGGCGAGGTGCCGGTGCAGACAGGCGGCGACGACGGGCCGCCCGCGGCGGCGCCCCGCCCGGCGCGGAAGGCGCCGCCCGCGGAGCCCAAGCGGGGGCAGGGCGAGCTTTTCTGAGGGCGCCGGGGGTGGCCGCGCGGCGCGATGCTGTTATAGTCGCGCCAACGACAAATCGCCGAATGGATAGAGAATCATGTTGATCGCCAGCCGCAACCGCCTTGCCCGCCTGCAATATGGACCGAACGGTTTTCGCGTCCTCGCGCCCGGCGACCATGTGCTGTGCGCGGTCACCGGCGCGCCGATCGGGCTCGACGAGCTGCGTTACTGGTCGGTCGCGCGGCAGGAACCCTATGCCACCGCCGCGATATCGGTGCAGGCTGCACTGGACGCCGCGCGCGGCGCATGAGGTTCGGCAGGCACTGGCCGTTGCGCGGCGCGGCGTTCGCGCTATCGATCGTCGCCGCGGGCTGTGTTCCGGCGGCCGACCCCGAAGCCAGACCGGCGCCGCAGCCGGCCGTCCAGCCCGCTCCGACACCCTCCGCTCCGACACCCCCCGTTGCGCCCGCAGCGCCGCGCGCGCCGGTACGCCCCGACTTCACGCTCGCCGGAATGGCCGAACAGGGCGCGGTCATGGTCGGGCAGGCGCCCAGCGACACGCGCGCGCTGTCCTTCAATGGCCAGGCCATCGCCGTCGCGTCCGACGGCCGCTTTCTGATCGCCTTCGACCGCGATGCCGGAGCGAGCGCGCAGCTCGTTGCGACGCTTGCCGACGGTCGAACGGTCGAGCGGCGGATTGCCGTCGCTGCGGGCAGCTGGCGGCTCGAACATATCAACGCGCCCTATCGCGGCGGCGCCAGGAGCGACGCCGATTTCGAACGCCGGCGCCCCGCCGAACTCGCGCAGATCGCGGCGGCGCGCAACATGCCGGTCGTCTCCGACGGCTGGCGGCAGACATTCCGCTGGCCGGTGACCGGGCGGCTGTCGGGTTTCTTCGGGTCGCAGCGCGTCTATCAGGGCAAGCCCGGCGCCTATCATAGCGGTACTGACGTCGCGGTGCCGGCGGGAACGCCCTTCGTCGCCCCGGCCGACGGCGTCGTCGTCCTCGCGGCGAGCGCGCCTTTCACCCTCGAGGGCAATCTGCTGATCGTCGATCATGGCATGGGGCTCAGCAGCGCGTTCCTTCATTGCCAGCGGCTCGACGTGAAGGTCGGCGACCGGGTCGCGCAGGGACAGGTGCTCGGAACGGTGGGCCGGACCGGGCGGGCGACGGGGCCGCATATGCACTGGGGTTTGAAATGGCGCGACGCGCGCCTCGACCCCGGCAAGCTGGCGGGTCCGATCGGCGGTTGAGCCCCGGCCTCCGGCTCGCGAAATCGTAACCGGTGAAACAAAATGTCGCGAATGGCGCGGCGCAGCATATTGTATTTCGCCAATTCCCGCGTTTGTTGCAAATACGTCACAATGCCCTTCGAAACCGCCGATTGCGCCGGGAATTCGCTTTACTAGACATGAACGAAGTTTCATCCCGCACGCTATCGGGGCGTTTGCGTGCCGGCTTTGTGCCGCCGCGTCGGGGGTCCAGGTAGTCAATCCACCAGTAGCAAGGGACTGCACTGTGAAGAAAACTCAATATTCCAAGCTGAAGCTAGGCGCTGCGCCGCTCGTACTGAGCGTTGCCCTGGTTTCGGCTCCTGCCTATGCGCAGGATGCCGCCGAAACGGCCGAGGCACCGGGCGGCGAAATCGTCGTCACCGGTACGCTGATCCGTAACCCGAACCTCGAACAGTCGACCCCGGTCAACGTCACGACCTCGGACACGATCGAACTGAAGCAGTCGAACGTCGCCGAAGAAGTCCTGCGCGAAATGCCCGGCGTCGTCCCGAGCATGGGTTCGGCCGTCAACAACGGCAACACCGGCGGTTCGTACGTCGATCTTCGTGGCCTCGGCTCGACCCGCAACATCGTCCTGCTGAACGGCAACCGCGTCGCTCCGTCGGACGTCAACGGCCGCGTCGACCTTAACAACATCCCGCTGGCCCTGATCGAGCGCGTCGACGCGCTGACCGGCGCCGCCGTGACCACCTATGGCGCCGACGCCATCACCGGCGTGGTGAACTTCGTGACCAAGCGCGATTTCGCCGGTCTGGAAGTCACCGCTTCGAACCAGATCACCGAACAGGGCGACGGCAACGTCTTCCGCGTCGATGCCACCATCGGCGCGAATTTCGACGATGGCCGCGGTAACGCGGTTCTGAGCATCGGTTACCAGTCGGCCGACGCCGTCTATCAGGGTGCGCGCGGCTTCTCGAACGACACGCTCGACAGCTATTCGGACACCTTCATCGGTTCGGGCACCTCGGTTCCGTCGCGCATCTCGGGCACCCGCCCGCTGAACCCCGATGGCACGGTGAACACCGATCCCGCCGTCGCCAACGGCGGCCTGCGTCAGATCAACGACCTCGGCCAGGCCGTCGGTACGTTCGCGACGTACAACTTCAACCCGTTCAACATCTTCCAGACCCCGTTCGAGCGCTATAACATCTACGCTCAGGCGAATTACGAAGTGTCGGATTCGGTCGAAGTCTACACGCGCGGCATGTTCTCGAAGAACAAGGTGTCGACGATCATCGCACCGTCGGGCTCGTTCGGCGGCTCGGTTCCGATCAACCTGAACAACCCGTTCCTCTCGGCGACGCTGCGCAACCAGATCTGCGCATTCGACGTCAACCCGAACGCGGCCGTCTATGAAGCCCGCTTCTCGCAGGCCGAGTGCGACACGGCTGCAACCTCGGCGTTCGGCACCGCAGGTTATCGCCAGACCGGTACCGGCGCGTTTGTTTCGGCCGACACCAACGGTGACGGCGTGATCGATACGGACGAAGGCTATAACGACAACCCGGCGATCGCGCTGAACCGTCGTACGCCCGAAGTCGGTCCGCGTATCAGCGACTATCAGACGACCTTCTTCGACTATCGCG
>JALDYH010000282.1:0-4378 GCA_032154175.1 Sphingopyxis sp.
TCGAAGGCGGCAAGGGCGTGTCGGCGACCAACCATATGTCGAGCGGCGCCTGGGCTGCCGCGGGCGGGATCGGCACCGTGTCGGCGGTGAACGCCGACAGCTATGACGCCGAAGGCAAGATCGTCCCGCAGGTCTATCACGCGCTTACCCGCAAGGAACGCCACGAAGAGCTGATCAAATACGGTATCGACGGCGCCGTCGCGCAAGTCGAACGCGCCTATGAAGTGTCGGGCGGCAAGGGTGCGATCAACATTAACGTGTTGTGGGAAATGGGCGGTGCGCAGCAGATCCTCGAAGGCGTCCTCGCGCGGACGAAGGGGATGGTCGCGGGCGTGACCTGCGGCGCGGGCATGCCGTACAAGCTCAGCGAGATCGCCGAGCGGCACAATGTGATGTATCTGCCGATCATCAGCTCGGCGCGCGCTTTTCGCGCGCTCTGGAAGCGCGCTTATCACAAGGTCCCGCACCTGCTCGGCGCGGTGGTCTACGAAGATCCCTGGCTGGCGGGGGGGCATAATGGCTTGTCGAACGCCGAAGATCCGCTGGTGCCGCAGGATCCCTATCCCCGCGTCGCGGCGGTGCGCGAGACGATGCGCGCCGAGGGTATCGCGGACAGCGTGCCGATCGTGATGGCCGGCGGTGTCTGGTATCTGCGCGACTGGGAAAACTGGATCGACAATCCCGAACTTGGCCAGATCGTTTTCCAGTACGGCACACGCCCGCTGCTGACCGAGGAAAGCCCGATCCCGCAGGCGTGGAAGGACCGGCTCCGCACGCTCGACGACGGCGACGTGCTGCTCCACCGTTTTTCGCCAACGGGGTTTTATTCCAGCGCCGTTCGTACACCCTTTCTCCGCGACCTCGAAGCGCGTTCGGAGCGCCAGATTCCTTATTCGAAGCAGGAAGCGGGCGACCATATCGTCCAGCTCGATGTGGGCGTGAAGGGCAAGAATTTCTGGGTCACCCCGCATGACCGCGCCCGCGCACGCGATTGGGCGGCCGAGGGCTATACCGAGGCGTTGAAAACACCTGACAACACGGTCGTTTTCGTCACCGACGAGGACAAGGCCATGATCCGCAAGGACCAGGCCGATTGCATGGGCTGTCTGTCGCATTGCGGTTTTTCGTCGTGGAAGGACCATGACGATTACACCACCGGCTACCTCGCCGATCCGCGCAGCTTCTGCATCCAGAAGACACTGCAGGACATCGCGCACGGCGGCGATCCCGAACAAAATCTGATGTTTGCGGGCCATGCCGCATTCAATTTCAAGACCGATCCCTTTTACTCGAACAACTTCACCCCGACGGTGAAGCAACTCGTCGACCGGATTTTGACGGGGGATTAAAGGTCGGCTGGATGGAAGGTGGTTGCGTGACGCATATCTGGCGGGTGGCGGCGGTTGTGGTGGCGTTGACCCTCGGCGCGGGTGGAGCACTTGCCGAAACCCCTGCCGAGCGCGCCCAGCGCAACTATGAACTGCTTCGCAGCGGCGCCAAGTCGCTAAGCGACCTCAGCGATGCCGAGCGGCGCGAACTGGCTGCTCTCGAGCAGCTGATGCGCGACGGCGAAGGAGTAGACCGGCGAACGCCGCGGCAGCGCTGCATCGATGAAGAGGTCGCGCGCGAAGGGAGGCCGCCAAGCGAACTGGCAATGCGGGCGATCGACCTAAAGTGCAGCCAACGCTGACTCCCGCAATGCCGAGAGGTAGGAACGCGATTTTGCGTTGGAACCAGGTTGTCAGGCCCATCCCTCCAGCACCTGATCGGGCGGGCGATGCCCGTCGCACCAGGCGCGGATGTTGGCGATGACCTTTTCGCCCGAGGCTTCGCGGCCCTCGATCGTCGCCGAACCGAGATGCGGTAGCAGTACCACATTGTCGAGCGCGAGAAGCGCGGGATCGACCGCGGGTTCGTGGGTGTAGACGTCGAGCCCCGCGCCCGCGATACGGCCGGTCTGGAGCGCTGCGACCAGCGCCTTTTCGTCGACGATTTCGCCGCGCGCGGTGTTGATGAGATAGGCGGTCGGCTTCATCGCACCGATCCGCGCCGCGTTGACCATCTCGTGCGTCTCGCTGGTGTGCGGGCAATGGATCGTCACCACGTCGCTGATGCGAAGCAGCGTGTCGACGCTGGCGTGATAGCTTGCGCCCAGTTCTTCCTCGATCGCCTCGGGAAGGCGCCTGCGGTTATGGTAATGGATCGACAGGCCGAAAGCGCGTGCGCGGCGCGCGACCGCGAGGCCGATGCGCCCCATGCCGATGATACCGAGCAATTTGCCGCCGACGCGGTGGCCGAGCATCGCGCTCGGCGCCCAGCCCGCCCACTGGCCCGACCGCATCAGCTTCTCGCCCTCGGCGAGGCGGCGCGGGACGCTGAGGATCAGCGCCATCGTCATGTCGGCCGTGTCTTCGGTGAAAACACCGGGTGTGTTCGACACCATGATGCCCTTCGCGCGCGCGGCCGACAGGTCGATATGGTCGACGCCGGCGCCGAAATTGGCGATCAGCTTCAGCCGGTCCCCGGCGGCCGCAATCACCGCGGCATCGACATTATCGGTCACCGTGGGCACAAACACGTCGCAGTCGGCGACTGCCGCCTTCAACTGCTCGACCGAAAAGGCCTCATCGCGGGCAGACAGCGACACGTCGAACAATTCGGCCATGCGCCCCTCGACGTGCGGCATCAGTTGGCGGGTGACGATGACGCGCGGGCGTTTTGGACGGGATGAATCGGGCATGGCGCCGATAGAGCGCGCCGACGCGAAGGGGTCAAGGGGCCCTCGCGCTCCTTTCTGTGGGCGACAGGCCGTTTGGGTATTGCGCCCGGTTGATAATGCGCGCCGATTTTGACAAGGGTTGGTGATGACCAGCCGAAAATTTGCCGTGATTTTGCTCAGCCTCGCCATCGTGGGACCGGCGGCGGCGCAATCCGACCCCGTCAAGCTGCCCTATTGGGCTTCGATCAGCGTCGACGAGGCGCGGATGCGCAAGGGGCCGTCGCCCGACGTGCCGGTGATCTGGGAATATCGCCGCAAGGACCTGCCGGTAAAGGTGGTCGCGCGATTTGAAACCTGGCGCAAGATCGAGGATCCCGACGGGACGCAGGGCTGGATGGCGGCACGGCTCCTCAGCCGTACACGTACCGCGATCGTCACTGGCGAAATCCGGCCGCTGCGTGAGAATGCCAGCGTGTCGGCGGCGATCGCCTATCGCGCCGAGCCCGGCGTCGTGGGGCGGATTACCGATTGCAAGGACGGCTGGTGCCTGTTCGATGTGAAGGGGCGCAAGGGCTGGATCCAGACCGACCATATCTGGGGCGACTGAGTTGCTCAGGATATCGGCCGGTCAGGAGGCCAGCGGGCCGGTCAGCTCTTTTTGGGCGTGACGGTCACCTTTGTTCCTTCGGGGTTGGTGGCGGTAAAGCTGCCATCCGCCGCAACCGGTGACAGGCTCCAGCATTCCTCGGCTTCGTCGCCGTCGGGATCGAAACAATCCTTGCCGTCCTTGTGCGCGAACTTGCCCTTTTTGACGACCTTCCCTGTCGGGTCAGTGTCGGCATAGGTTCCATCGGCGTTGATAACCGTAGAAGCAACGGTGCCGTCGGCCATCTTGACGTCATAGTTGCCCGGTGCCGTCCCGGCAGGCGTGGCAGGAGCGGGCGCGGCGGTTTCTGTCGGCGTCGTAGCGGCGGCGTCTTTAGATTCTTCAGCTTTTTGCGAACAGGCCGACAGCGCGGTGAGCGCGGCGAGCAAAACCAGCTTTTTCATGTCGATTTCTCCCCACAAGAAGGCGTGCAGGCTATGCCCTTTGCGGGAAAGCCGCAATGTCAATCGCGGAGCGGCAAAAAGGGCCGATGGTTGCCCACCGGCCCTCTTTGAAACGAAAGGATATTTATCGTTTAGCGGCGCCAGTTGAAGTGGTTCCGGTACACCTTCACGACGCGGCCGTTGCGCTCGTTGACGAGCAGCAGGTCGTTGTAGTGGCGCACATAGGTCAGGTTGCGACCGGCGCGCGGTACACCCCAGCGGCTGTCCCAAGTCGGGCGATAGCTGGGCGCGTAATAGTTCGAACGCAGCGTCGAGCCGACGCGGAACGACTGATATTTGAACGGCGCGCGATAATTCTGGTAACGCGTGTCGCGGCGCCAGTCGCGCTGGCTCTCGCGCAGGTCCTTACGCGCATCGCGCACATCGTGGCGCGCATCGCGGACATCGCCGCGGCTGCCATGACGCTGGGCGTTGCGCAGATCACGCTGTTCTTCGCGCAATTCCTTGCGGTCGTTGCGGATCTCGCGGTTCTGCGCCTGCGCTGCGGCAGGGAGCATCATCGCGGCGATCAGGCCGGCGGTGAGAAATTTGCTCTTCATTGTGCCATTC
>JALDYH010000283.1:0-4346 GCA_032154175.1 Sphingopyxis sp.
CGCGCCGCGCCTTCTTGGCGGTCTCGCGATCGGTGAAGGTGATCTCGCGCGCCTGATCGGCGGTCGACAATTCGCCGACCTCGCGGTCGAAACAGGCGAGGCGCGCCGCCGGGTCGGCGATGTCGCGGCAGGCGTAGAGCTCCTGGATCTGCGCTGGCCGCGCGGCCGGCAGCTTGTCCTTCGCGGCGGCCGGAACGGCGAGAGCGCAGGCGAAGAGGACGAGCGGCGTGGCGACACGCGATAACAGCTGCAGCATGGCAAAACCCCTGGCGAGAACGATATGCGCTGCCTAGCCGCAGCGACGGCGCGCCGCAAGCGAGCCCGGTTGCAGCCGGGGCTTACTGACCCTAGTGTCAGGAAGCCGAACCTTTTCGAGAGGATATCAACCCACGATGGACAGCCGCTTTTCCTGGTCGACCGATTATCGCCACCCGACGGCCTGGGATCAGGATTTTCCGCCGCTGTCGCTGCCCGACATGCTCGCGGCCAGCGCGGCGCGGCGCGGCGATGCCCCGATGCTCGATTTCCTGGGCCGCCAGTTCAGCTATGCCGAGGTCGCGGACGGCGTCGCGCGCGTCGCGCGCGGACTCCAGCAACGCGGCATCGGCAAGGGCAGCCGCGTCGGCCTCTTCCTTCCCAATGTCCCGCATTATGTCGCGGCCTATTATGGCGCGCTCGCCGCAGGGGCGACCGTGGTCAATTTCTCGCCGCTCTACACCGTCGCCGAACTCGAGGCGCAGGTCGAGGATTCGGGCACCGACACGCTGTTCACCGTGAGCGCCGCGGCCCTGCTTCCCACCGCGCTCCAGGTGCTCGACGGGTCGAGCCTCAAACAGCTTGTCGTCGGCTCGGTCGCTGGCGGACTGCCGGCGACGAAATCGGTGCTCTATCGCCTGTTCAAGCGCGCCGAAATCGCCGCGCTGCCTGCCGACCCGCGCGTCATCCGCTTTTCGGCGCTCGTCGACAATGACGGCCGGCCCGACCCCGTCGCGATCGACGCCGAAAAGGATATCGCACTGATCCAGTATACCGGCGGCACCACCGGAACGCCGAAGGGCGCGAAGCTGACGCACCAGAACCTCACCGCCAACGCGCGGCAGGTGAACGCGATCGACCCCGATCACGATGCCGCCGACCGCATTCTCGGCGTGCTGCCCTTCTTCCACGTCTTCGCGAACACCTGCGTCCTCAACCGCACGATCCTCAATGGCGGTTCGATCACGATGCTGCCGCGCTTCGACGCGCGGCAGGCGCTCGAGGCGATCACGCGGACGAAGACGACCGCGCTGCCCGGGGTGCCGACGATGTACCAGGCGCTGCTCGATCATCCCGACCTTGCGAAGACCGATTTCTCCTCGCTGCGCATCTGCATTTCGGGCGGGGCGCCGATGTCGGCCGAACTGCGCGAGAAGTTCGTCGCGGCGACGGGGGCATCGCTGGTCGAAGGCTATGGCCTCACCGAAAGCTCGGGCGTCGTCGCGACCAACCCCTATGAAGGCCCGGTCCGTCCCGGTACGATCGGCCAGCCGATCCCGGCAACGCATATCCGGCTGCTCGACAAGGAAGACCCGACGAAGGATGCGCCCGACGGCGAACCCGGCGAACTCGCGGTCAAGGGGCCGCAGGTCATGCAGGGCTATTGGAACCGCCCCGACGCCGACAAGGACAGTTTCACCGACGACGGCTGGCTGCGCACCGGCGACGTCGCGGTGGTCGAGGCGGACGGCTATATCCGCATCGTCGATCGTCTGAAGGACATGATCGCGGTCGGCGGTTTCAAAGTCTATCCGAGCGTGATCGAGGCGCATCTGTACGAACATCCCGCGGTCAAGGAAGCGATCGTCCTCGGGGTTCCCGACGCCTATCGCGGCGAGGCACCCAAGGCCTTCGTGACGCTGGAGGACGGCTTCCAGATAAGCGGCGAGGCACTCGCCGCCTGGCTCAACCCCCAGCTCGGCAAGCATGAGCGGGTCAGCGCGGTCGACGTGCGGCTGAACCTGCCCAAGACGATGATCGGCAAGCTCGACCGGAAAGCGTTACGGGCGGAAGAGGGGGCTTAAACGTCTCTACGTCACACCCGCGAAGGCGGGGGTGACGAGAGGATTGAAGGCCCCTAACCCCGCGCCTTCATGATCGCCTTGTTGCGCGCCTCGAGCGTGCGGAAGGCCGAAAAGACGCTCAACCTGTCGTCGACCCGCCCCTTGTGCCCGAGCAGCCAGAGCTGCTGGTAGAACCAGTAGATGCCGGCAAAGCCGTCGATCGCCTTCACGATCTGAAAGCGCTTCAGCAAAGCCAGCCAGCCGGGGACCAGTCCCAGCCCATCCTCATAGCGCGGCAGGACCTCGGCGCCTTCGAGCAGCCGTTTCGGCGCATCGGTCATCAGGCACATCGGCCGGCCGAGCCCGATCACGTCGGCAGCGCCGCGCTCGAGCGCCTGTTCCATCGCGGCGCGCGACCGGAACCCGCCAGTGACCATCAGCGGCACCGACACGCGCGCCTGCATCGCGAGCGCGAAATCGACGAAATAGGCTTCGCGCGCGAGCGTCGACGGCGCAACATTCTGCGGCGCGCTTTCCTCCATGCCTTCGATCCCGAGCAGCTTCGGCTGCTCATAGTTGCCGCCCGAAATCTCGATCAGGTCGACGCTCGCCGCCTGCAGCCAGGCGGCGACCGTCAGGCTGTCCTCGAAGACAAAGCCGCCTTTCTGGAAATCGGCGCTGTTGAGCTTGACCGAGATCGCGAAGGCAGGCCCCGTCGCCGCGCGGATCGCCGCGATCACGTCGAGCAACAGCCGCGCGCGGTTTTCGAGACTGCCGCCATGATCGTCGGTGCGCCGGTTCGAAAGCGGGCTGAGAAACTGCGACATCAGATAGCCGTGCGCGGCATGCACCTGCACCCCCGTGAAGCCCGCGTCCTGGCATGCCTTCGCCGCGACCGCCCAGCGGCTGACCAGCTCGCCGATCTCTTCGCGGGTCAGCGGCTCGGGCTGGCCAAACTGGCCGCCGGGCAGTCCGAGTTTCACGTCCGACGCCGATTTCGGATGGCGGTTGACCACTGCGGGCGTCTGCCGTCCGCTGTGGCTGATCTGCGCCCAGAAATGATTGCCGCCGCGCGTCGCGGCAGCCGCCCAGCGCGACAGGCGGCCGTGCATGTCCGCGTCGGGAACGCGGTCGATCACGACATTGCCCGGGCGTTCGAGATGGTCGCGGTCGATCACCAGATTGCCGCCGATCAAGAGCCCCGCACCGCCATCGGACCACAGGCCATAGAGCCGGTCGAGTTCGGGCGTCGGCCGGCCGTCGGAGGTCGCCATCCCCTCGGTCATCGCCGCCTTGGCGATCCGGTTCGGCAGGATCGCGCCGCATGGCAGCGTCAGCGGTTCGGACAAAAGGCTCATCCACGCCCTCCCATCGCGGTTTCCCTCAAGAAACGGACTGGTCCCGCCACGGGGCCAAGTCAAAAAGATTCGCGTATGTGATATTGTAACCTTTGTCATGTTATGCCATATCAGGCGCCGCAATCGTTGAATGGAGAATCGGGTGACGCACGTCGCCAGCACTGCCCCTGTCCTGACGCGCCTCGGCGCGCTGGTTCGGGCTGCGCGCGATTCGCGACCGCTGACGTCGCTCAGCGGAGACCAGTTGGCGATGGGCCTGTCGGGGCTGTGCCTCGTCCACTGCCTCGCGACGACGATTTTCTTCGCCTCGATCGCCTCGGTCGGCGGGGTGTTTCTCGAAAATCACCTGTTCCACGAGATCGGACTGATCGTCGCGATCGGCTTTGCGCTGATCACGCTCGTTTCGGGCGTGCTCAGCCACGGCTATATGATGCCCTTCGCGGTCGGCAGCTTCGGGCTCGGCATGATGGCGGGCGCGCTGTCGCGGCCGCACGATGGCAGCGAAGTGATCGCGACGATGATCGGCGTTGCCGTCGTCGCACTGGGTCATGACCTCAACCGCCGCGCGCGGCACTGATCCCACCGCATCGGAGATGTCCGCAACTTGCGGGCGCCCCCTAAACAGCCTACATTGCAACGATAGTTAGCGCGGGATTTCCCGCGCCTGAGGAAACGCCAATGGGCAAGCATGATCATCCGCACGTCGAGGCCAGCGGCGCCTCGCTCGCCAGGGCGGCGCAGACTGCGCTCGAGGGCGCGGGCGAAGCATGGACCGACATGCGCGCGCAGATTTTCGACGCGGTCGCCGAAATCGGCAAGCCGGCGAGCGCCTATGAAATCGCCGACATCGTCTCGCAAAAACGCGGCAAGCGCGTCGCGCCGAACAGCGTCTATCGCATCCTCGACCTGTTCGTGGCGAACAACCTCGTCCGCCGCGTCGAAAGCGCCA
>JALDYH010000284.1:0-4337 GCA_032154175.1 Sphingopyxis sp.
GTTCGTCGACCTTGATGGTGAGCCAGCGGATGATATCTTCGTTGATCGCAGCCTGGCGCTCGATCTCTGCAATGGCCTCGCCCGACACTTCGGCCGACAGCATCACATAATGACCCTTGCGGTTCTTCTGGATCTTGTAGGCGAGCTGCTTCAGGCCCCAGGTTTCGGTCTTGTGAACCTGGCCCTTGAACTCGCCGATGACGTTGGTGACGGTTTCCGCCAGCGCGTCGACCTGAGCCTGGCTCAGGTCCTGACGCGCAATAAAGACATGCTCGTAAAACGGCATGATGCGCTTCCTTCGATTTGGCCGATCGCTGGTTTTGCGCCAATCGCAAAACCCCTCCGGCTGTCGTCCGGCTTTGCGTATTCGTGCAAAGCAAACGGGGCGAATGGCACGTGGCCTCGCCCCGAATGAGCGCGCCTATACAGATTCGCGGGGAGAAATCAAGCGCGCGCGGCCAGCTTTTCCAGCAACTCCCGCCCGAATTCGGTGAGCGTGTCGTCGCGCGCGCCGAGGATCAGGATGCGGTCGCCGGACCGGGCCGCATCGAGCATTGCCGCGCCGCACGCCGCGCGGGTCGTCATGTGCACCGCATCGCCGCCGCCCGCGATGATGTCCGTGACCAGTGCCTCGCTGCCGATGCTGCGATCGACGGTGCCGCCGAAATAGACGGGATCGCACACGAACAGCTTGTCGTCGGGGCGCATGCCTCTGGCGAAACTCGCGGCGAGTTCCTTGCCCATCTGGCGCAACGGACCATAGCCGTGCGGCTGGAAAAAGAGCAGGGCGCGGCCGGGGAGTTCGGCTACCGCCGCCAGCGTTGCCGCGACCTTGTCGGGATTGTGCGCAAAATCGTCGATAACGGTCACACCGTCCGCCTGACCCAGCACTTCGTAACGGCGCGCGAGCCCGGCGAAGTCCGCCAGCGCCTCGACGGCCTGCGCGATGGTCGCGCCGGCGGCGTGCGCTGCGGCGATGGCGGCAAGCGCGTTGGCGGCATTGTGACGGCCGGGCATGCGAAGCTTCACCTGATAGGCGGTGCCATCGGCATGGACGGCAAAGCGGCAGCCATCGGGCAGCGCCTCGAAATCGCTGCCGCGCACGGTCGCGCTTTCATCGAAGCCGAAAGCAACGACATTGGGTCTCGATAGCAGCGGCGCGGATTCGGCATCGTCGGCGTTGATCACCGCAACCCGCGCCTTGGCCGCGAAATCGCCGAACAACCGGTGCAATTCGGCGAGGCTCTTGTGGTCGAGGCTGATATTGGTGACGACCGCGACGTCGGGCGCGTACAGCGCGATCGATCCGTCGCTCTCGTCCACCTCGCTGACGTAAATCGCTGCATCGCCGACCAGCGCGCTCGCAAATGGCATCTCGGCGCCGGCAAAATTGCGCATCACCGCGCCGTTCATCACGGTCGGCTTCTTGGCCGCGCTTTCGAGAATCCAGCCGATCATGCCGGTCACGGTCGACTTGCCGCTCGTGCCCCCGACGCCGATCGCCTTGTCGGCCGCGTTGAACAATGCCGCATTCAGGTCGGCGCGCGCCATGCGCGAAAGGCCAAGCGCGTTGGCGGCAGCGATATCGGGAACGCTGTCCTCGATCGCCGCCGACGCGACGAGGATCTGTCCCGCCTTCGGTCCGCTGCCGTCCTGCGGGAAAAAGGCAATGCCCTGGCCTTCGAGCCAGGCGAATTTCTCGGGCGTCCGGCCCTGGTCGCGGCTGCGATCCGACCCCGAAACCGCCGCGCCGCGCGCCGCGACGATCATCGCGAGCGGCAGCATGCCCGACCCGCCGATGCCGCAGAAGAAATAGGATTTGTTTTCGGCCATCGCGGCGCGATATGGCTTTGCCAAAGGGTTTGCAACCGCGCCCGCCGCAATAACCGCTCGTGTCGAGCGGATCGAGGAATCAGCCTGCCCATGCGTATCGGCATTGTTGCCCCGTCGACCCCGATCCTTCCCGACGATGCGGAAGCCGTTCGCGCGCTCGCAAGCCTTGGCTACCCCGAGGTCGAGCTGGTTTTCGATCCGCAATGTTTCGCTACCCACGGCCACTTCGCGGGCGAGGACGGCCACCGCTTCGCCGCCCTCGTCGAAATGGCGAACCGCCCCGACATCGACGCGGTCTGGTTCGCGCGCGGCGGTTATGGAGCGTGCCGGATCGCCGAAGACGCGGTCGCGGCGATGACCGGCGTCGCGCGCGGCAAGGCCTTCCTTGGCTATTCGGATCAGGGCAATCTTCTCGGCGTGCTCTATCGCGACGGATTCGACCATGTCGCACACGGCCCGATGGTCGCCGACATCCGCCGCGACAATGGCGATGCAGCGGTGCTACGCGCACTCGATTGGCTCGTCGCACGCGATCCGGCCGCCTGCGAGCCAGGACTGCAGCACGGCGCGCGCCACGCGGCATTCAACCTGATGACGCTGTCGATGCTGCTCGGTACGCCGCTCGAACCCGATCTTTCGGGGCATGTGCTGCTCGTCGAGGAGGTCAGCGAATATCTCTACGCCTTCGATCGCGCCTTCTTCCACGTCGCCAGCTACCTCGGCCCGCGCGGCCTCGCCGGCATCCGGCTCGGGCGGGTGAGCGATATTCCCGAAAACGACCGGCCCTTCGGTATGGAGGCCGCGGAGATCGCGGCGGACTGGTGCGCGCGCACCGGCATTCCCTGGCTCGGCCGGGCCGACATCGGCCACGATGCGGCGAACAAGGTCGTGCCCTTCGGCTTGCATCGCGCGGGGTGAGGGAATAGGCGCGCGATAACGAATAACATCGCAGGGGACGCAATATGCGCGCATTTATTTTTCCGGGTCAGGGCAGCCAGGCGGTCGGCATGGGCAAGGCGCTGTCCGACGCTTCGCCCGTCGCGCGCGAGGTGTTTCAGGAGGTCGACGACGCGCTGGGACAAAAGCTGTTCCAGTTGATGAGCGAAGGCCCCGAGGACCAGCTCACGCTCACCGAAAATGCCCAGCCCGCGATTATGGCGAACGCGATCGCGACGTTGCGCGTGCTCGAAAAGGAAGGCGGGGTGACGCTGTCGGCCAAGGCCGATTATGTCGCGGGCCACAGTCTGGGTGAATATAGCGCGCTCTGCGCCGCAGGCGCCTTCGACCTTGCGACCGCCGCACGCCTGCTCAAGACGCGCGGGCAGGCGATGCAGGCGGCGGTTCCCGTCGGCGTCGGCGCGATGGCGGCGCTGCTCGGCGCCGATATCGACACCGCGCAGAAGCTCGCCGACGCGGCCGCCGAGGGCGAGGTCTGCACCGTAGCCAACGACAACGACCCGTCGCAGGTCGTGATCTCGGGCCACAAGGGCGCGGTCGAGCGCGCGGTCGCGTTGGTCAAGGATTATGGCATCAAGCGCGGCGTGCTGCTCCCCGTGTCGGCCCCCTTCCACTGCCCGCTGATGCAGCCCGCCGCGGATGCGATGGCCGAAGCGCTCGGCGCCAGCTCGCCGGCTGCGCCGCTGGTCCCGGTCGTCGCGAACGTCACCGCCAGCCCGGTCAGCGAGGCCGGCACGATCCGCGACCTGCTCGTGCAACAAGTCACCGGCCGCGTCCGCTGGCGCGAAAGCGTCGCCGCGATGGAAGATATCGGCGTCACGCATTTCGTCGAGTTCGGCGGCAAGGTGCTCTCGCCGATGGTCAAGCGCAGCGCTGCGGGCGAGGTCGAGACGGTCAGCGTGATTTCGATGGACGATATCGAGGCCTTGCTCAAAGCGCTGTAGCCTGTGGGAACGGGGCTTCTCCGATGCGTTTCGAACCCTGTTTTATCGTCGGTTCCTCGCGCCCCGATCCAGTTTGGAACCGGGCCGGAAAAACCGCTGTCCTACATTACCGCGCGGGCTTACCTTCGTCTCGATATGCTTGTTCAGGCCTCTTCGCGAACCACTCCGGCCGACCATTTGATTTGCGAATGGTTCTCGCAATGAGGGGGTACGTAGCGTGACCTTCGTGACCTTTGGAATAAAATTACGCGCTCGAACACGCAGTCCCCATAGACTCTAGTTTAAAGATTTCAGGAGAAATTCAGATGTTCGATCTCACCGGCATGACCGCCCTCGTTACCGGCGCCTCGGGCGGTATCGGTTCGGCCATTGCGCAGGCGCTCGCGGCGCAGGGCGCGCGGCTCGCGGTGTCGGGCTCCAACGCCGACAAGCTCGGCGCCTTTCGCGATACGCTCGGCGGCGACACGCTCGCGCTGCCGTGCAACCTCGGCGACGCCGCCGCGGTCGATGCGCTCGTCCCGTCGGCGGTCGACGCGCTCGGCCAGCTTGATATCCTCGTCAACAATGCCGGCGTGACGCGCGACAACCTCATCATGCGGATGA
>JALDYH010000285.1:0-4319 GCA_032154175.1 Sphingopyxis sp.
TCGGCCTGCACCCCGACGAGGCGCATGTCGTTCTTGATCCCGCGCGCCGCGGTGCCCATGCCCGCGAGCAGCCCGCCGCCGCCGATCGGAACGATCAGCGTGTCGAGCTCAGGTACATCCTCGAGCATCTCGAGCGCCACCGTCCCCTGCCCCGCCGCGACATGCGGATGGTCGAAAGGATGGACGAAGGTCAGCCCGCGTTCGATTTCCAGTTCGCGCGCATGCGCATAGGCATCGTCGAACTTCTCGCCGAACAGCACGATCGTCGCGCCATGGCTCGCGGTCTGCGAGACTTTCACCTGCGGTGTCGTGCTCGGCATCACGATGGTCACCGGCACGCCGAGCCGCTTGCCATGATAGGCGAGCCCCTGCGCATGATTGCCCGCCGACGCCGCGATCACGCCGCGTTCGCGAGCCTCGGGCGCCATCAGCAGCAAGGCGTTCAGCGCGCCGCGTTCCTTGTACGCCGCAGTAAATTGCAGATTCTCGAACTTCAGCCACACTTCGGCGCCGACCATTTCGGACAGCGTCTGCGAATGAAGCGTCGGGGTCCGCACGACCGAGCCGTTAATTCGCCCCGCCGCCGCGCGCACATCGTCCAATGTGATCGCCGGTAAATCGGCGGCGGAGGTCAGGGTGAGTTGCTCTGTCATGATGTCTGGCGCCCTAGCCCATCTGGCGCGCGAAGCAAACAATGCTATGGACGGAGGGTCAGCACCTGTCGCTTGCATGGCCGAGGTTTGAAGCGATTTTGTTCAGTGCAAGAAGGCAGGCCGCAGGCATATGCCGATATTCCAAGGGCTGCCGACGCAGCAATGGACAAAATCGGTCAAATCCCGCAGGGACATGAAAATGGCTTCGATCTCGAACGGACAGGCCCTTGGACATAGAACCACTATGTCCGGCGGGCCCATCCGCCCGATATCTTTGCCATTTTCATGCCTCGGCCATGCAAACGACAGGTGCTGACCCTAATCATGAGCGAACAAAAATTGCGCGTCACTTTCATCGGCACCGGCGTCATGGGCGGACCGATGGCGGGCCACCTCGTCAAGGCGGGGCACGCCCTCACCGTCTACAACCGCACCCGCGCCAAGGCCGACGCGTGGGTGGCACAGCATGGTGGCACCGCGGCATCGACCCCGGCCGAGGCCGCTCGCGACGCCGATGTCGTCTTCACCTGCGTCGGCAACGACGACGACCTCGCGCAGGTGACGCTCGGCCGCGACGGCGCATTCACCGCGATGAAGAAGGGCGCGCTGTTCGTCGACCACACCACCGTCTCCGCGCGCATCGCACGCCAACTCTCGGTCGAGGCCGAGGGGCGCGGCCTCCTCTGCGTCGACGCGCCGGTCTCGGGCGGCGAAGCCGGCGCGCAGAACGGCACGCTCTCGATCATGTGCGGCGGGACGAAAGCGGCGTTCGACGCCGCGGCGCCGGTGATGCAGGCCTATGCCGCGCGCATGGTGCATATCGGCGGCCCCGGCGCAGGCCAGACGACGAAGATGGTCAACCAGATCGCTATCGCCGGCGTGATCGAGGGACTGTCCGAAGCGCTCCGCTTTGCGCAGGCATCGAAGCTCGACACCGACAAGGTGTTCGAAGCCGTCTCGGGCGGCGCCGCGGCGAGCTGGCAGATGCTCAACCGCTGGGGCACGATGGCGAAGGACGAGTTCGACTTCGGCTTCGCGGTCGACTGGATGCGCAAGGACCTCGGCCTCGCGATCGACGAAGCACGCGTCAACGGCGCGACGCTGCCTGTCGCCAGCCTCGTCGACCAGTTCTACGCCGATGTGCAAAAGGCCGGCGGCGGACGAAGGGATACGAGCTCGCTCGTGACGAGGTTGCCGAAATGAGACCTCTCCTGCTGGCCGCGCTGGCCCTCACTCTCGCCGCTCCCGCGCACGCCGACACGCTCGTCGACAATGTCAACGGCATCACGCTCGACAAGGACGGCAAGCTCGTCCGCTTCACCGGGCTCGTCATCGATCGCGAAGGCAAGGTGAAGCAGCTGCTCGACCGCAAGGACAAGCGTCCCGAGCGTCCCGATTTCAAACAGGACGGTCAGGGCAAGACCCTGATCCCCGGGCTGATCGACGCGCACGGCCATGTCATGGGCCTCGGCTTCCAGCTCATGCTGCTCGACCTCAGCGGCACCAACAGCCTTGCCGAAGCGCAGGCGGCGATCCGCAAATATGCTGCCGAAAACCCGGAAATGCCATGGATCATCGGGTCGGGGTGGAATCAGGAAAAATGGGGTCTCGGCCGCTTCCCGACCGCCGCCGACCTCGACGCCGCGGTGCCGAACCGCCCCGTCTGGCTTGAACGCGTCGACGGCCACGCCGGCTGGGCGAATACGGCAGCGATGACCGCGGCGAAGATCACGCCCGCAAGCAAGTCTCCCGAAGGCGGCCGCATCGAGATGGAGGGCGGCAAGCCGAGCGGCGTCTTCGTCGATGCCGCGATGCGCCTTGTCGACAGCGCCAAGCCCAAGCCGCTCGCGCGCGACCTCGACCGCGCGCTGTATCTGGCGCAGCAGAAATTGCTCGAACAGGGCATTACGACGATCGCCGACATGGGCACGAGCATCGCCGACTGGCAGGCGTATCGCCGCGCCGGCGACAAGAAGCAGCTCGCGGTGCGCATCCTCAGCTATGGCGGCGACATCGATAATATGGCGATCATCGCCGGGTCCGAACCGACGCCCTGGCTCTACGACGACCGCCTGCGCATGGTCGGGGTGAAGCTCTATCTCGACGGCGCGCTGGGCTCGCGCGGCGCCTGGCTGAAGGCGCCCTACAGCGACGCGCCGGGGCAGAAGGGCCTCCCCCTCCTCACCCCCGCGCAGCTTCGCAACAAGATGGTGCGCGCGTCGATGGACAAGTTCCAGGTCGCGATCCATGCGATCGGCGACGCCGCCAATGCCGAAGCACTGGCCGCGATCGGCGACCTTACCGCCGACCTTCCCGGCGAGCGCCGCTGGCGCATCGAACATGCGCAGATCGTCGATCCTGTCGACATCCCGCGCTTCGCCGAATTGAAGGTCATCGCGTCGATGCAGCCCGTCCACCAGACGAGCGACCGCGTGATGGCCGAAGCGCGCCTCGGCCCCGATCGCCTCAAGGGCGCCTATGCCTGGCGCAGCCTGTCGAACGCCGGCGTCCGCCTCGCCTTCGGTTCCGACGTACCGGTCGAAAGCGCCAATCCCTTCCCCGGCATCGCCGCCGCGATCTCGCGCACCGATGCGAAGGGCGAGCCCTTCGGCGGCTGGCGTCCCGAGGAGGCGGTGAGCCGCGAGACCGCGCTCGACGGCTTTACCCGCACCGCCGCTTTTGCCGGTTTCGCCGAGGATCGTATCGGCACGCTGATGCCCGGGATGCGCGCCGACTTCCTGATCATCGATGCCGATCCGATGCTCGCGAGCCCCGACGAAATCCGCCGCATGACCCCGCTCGAAACATGGATCGGCGGCTATCGCTATTACAAGAAGAATGAGGGCGCGACCGTTGGCCGCTGATACGCCGTCTCGTCGCGCCCTCCTCACCGGCCTCGCCGCGCTGCCGATTGCAGCCACCGCCGCCGCCGCGGAGCGCAAGGAGCGCCGCTCGAAAAAACGCAAACCCGCGAAGCCCAGGGTCCAGCATGTCGACGTCGCGATCATCGGCGCGGGCGTGTTCGGCGCATGGACCGCGTGGCATCTGCTCCGCGCGGGCAAGTCGGTGCGTCTGTTCGACGCCTATGGCGCGGGCAATGCGCGCGCCTCGTCGGGCGGGACAAGCCGCGTCATCCGCATGGGTTACGGCGCCGACACCATCTATTCGGAGATGGCGCGCGATTCGCTCAAATACTGGAAAGACCTCTCCGACAGCGCGAGCGCGCCGATCTTCCACAACACCGGCGTGCTCTGGTTCGCGCCGCAGGGCGACAGCTACACCGCACAATCGCTCGCGTGGTTGCAGGCGAACCGCGTCGGCCACGAGCATGGCGACGTCAGCTGGCTGCAGAACAGATATCGCCAGATCCAGTTCTATCAGGGCGAAACCGGCATCCTCGAGACCGAAGCGGGCGCGCTGATCGCCGCGCGCGGCGTGCAGGAACTGATCGCGGACGCGCAGATCGAGGTCGAGCGCGTCGTCATGCCCGCGCCGCTCTTCTCGAAAAAGACGAAGCTCCACACGCTGCCCGACGGCGGCACCGCCGACCATCTCGTCTATTCCGCGGGGCCGTGGATCGCCGAGCTGTTTCCGCAGCAGTTGATGAACAGGATCGTCGCGACGCGGCAGGAGGTCTATCATTTCGGCGCGCCGCAGGGCGACACG
>JALDYH010000005.1:0-75185 GCA_032154175.1 Sphingopyxis sp.
GGCGTCCGGGGCGCCGGCGGTGGCGGCGCCGCTTTGGAGCCAGCTGGTCCACGGCTCGGCCGGTGGCGGCGCGCTGGCGCAGGGATCGGGCGCGGCCTGGGCACTCAGGGGGAAGAACGCCAGCAGGAAGAGAAGCCGCTTCATTCTTGTTTCCTTTCACGGAGCGTTCCGCCTGAGTGGAAGATTTGCCTGGATGAGCGTGTGAGACAATGGAATTTTGCGGGATGGTTTTGGGTGATGGGCGGACAGTCCGCTTACCCTGCATTGCTTGAGGAGTGAGGTGTTCCTGCGCAGGCAGGAACCCAGTCCCGCCCTTGTCTCATCATTGCAACGTCTGAACTGGGTTCCTGCCTGCGCAGGAACACGTCGCGCCTAATGTCCACCTTTGGCCACAATGCCCAGTTCACTAACGGGAACAATATCTGCGCTTATTCTCTTTCATTTCCTGCCGAACAATTTCTCGATATCGCCATGCCCCAGCTTCACCCAGGTCGGGCGGCCGTGATTGCATTGGCCGCTGCGGGGGGTGATTTCCATTTCACGGAGCAGCGCGTTCATTTCCGCGACGCTCAAGGTACGACCTGCGCGGACGGAGCCGTGGCAGGCCATGGTGGCGGCGACCAGGTCCAACCGCTCCTTCAGCGACAACGCGCTGTCATAGGCAGCAAGGTCGTCGGCAAGGTCGGATACCAGACCCTGCACATCGCCCTGCCCCAGCATCGCCGGGGTCGCGCGCACCAGCATGGCGGCTGGACCGAAACGTTCGAGTTCAAGGCCGAAATCCCTGAGTTCCGCGACCCGCGCCTCCAGCCGGTCGCAGGCGGGTTCGTCCAATTCGACCACTTCGGGGAGGAGGAGCGCCTGGGCGGCGACGCCCTGCCCTGCCATGGCGCGGCGCATGCGTTCCAGCGTCAGGCGCTCATGGGCGGCGTGCTGGTCGACGATGACCAGCCCGTCCTCGGCCTCCGCGACGATATAGGTGCGGGCGACCTGACCGCGGGCGACGCCCAGCGGGAAGCTGGTTCCTTCCGGGGCGGGCGCGGCGGCGGGTTCGGCGCGGGCTTGCGGCGGGGGCGTGATGAAGCCGGGGCGGCGGTCGGCCAGCGAATAACCGGGCACGGGCGCGCCCGCCGCTTCGAAGATCGGCATGGCGCCGATCGGCGTGGGGGAGATCGGTTCGGGCTTCCAGGCCGAAAGGGCTGCGGGGTCGGCATGCTGGACGGCGCGGAAACCCTCCGCATCGAGGGCGCGGCGCAGGCCGGAGACGATCATGCCACGAACCAGCGCGGGATCGCGGAAACGGACTTCGGTCTTGGCCGGGTGAACGTTGACGTCGACCTCCAGCGGCGGGACGTCGAGGAACAGCGCCACCACCGGATGCCGGTCGCGCGCGAGCATGTCGGCATAGGCTCCCCTCACCGCGCCGACGAGCAGCCGGTCCCGCACCGGGCGGCCGTTCACGAACAGGAACTGGTGATCGCCCACGCCGCGATTATAGGTCGGGAGCGAGGCCACCCCGCTGAGGCGTACCCCTTCCCGCTCCAGCGCGACGATCACATGATTGTCCGCCAACGCCCGGTCGGTGAGCGCGGCGACGCGTTCCTCCCGCGCCTCGCCAGCCTGAACGCCCATCACGCGGCGGCCGTCATGCTCCATGCTGAAGGCGACCGACGGATGCGCCATGGCGAGGCGACGGATGACGTCCAGGCAGGCCGCATATTCCGCCTTGGCCGAACGCAGGAATTTGCGGCGGGCGGGGACCCGCGCGAACAGCTGTTCGACCGTGACCCGAGTGCCCGGCGGCAGGGCAGCGGGGCCTTCGCTCAACACCACGCCATTGTCGACGGTGCGGTTCCAGCCGTCCTTGCCCTGCGGCCGGCTGTCGATGGAGAGGCGCGCGACGCTGGCGATGGAGGGCAGCGCTTCGCCCCGGAAACCCAGGGTCGCAACATTCTCGATCGCGTCGTCGGGCAATTTGGAGGTGGCGTGGCGTTCCAGCGCCAGCGCGATCTCGCCTGCGTCCATGCCGCAACCATCGTCGCTGACTTCGATGCGATCGAGGCCGCCGTTCGAAATGCGGACGGCGATCCGGCGCGATCCGGCATCCAGCGCATTTTCAACGATTTCCTTGAGCGCGCTGGCGGGTCTTTCGACCACTTCGCCCGCGGCGATGCGATTGACCAGATGTTCGGGCAGACGGCGTATTGACATTGATTAGTGACTAGCCCAAGCGAGCGCTTTCCGCGAGACACAAGCCTTAGAAAATTTGGTCAAGCCAAGGGGCGGCTGTAACGCGGGGCGAACTTTCCGACTGTCCCGGTTCGCTTCGCCGGGGGGTGGGGCTGAACAGGAACAGGCATGTCGATCTTCTCGCGACTTTTCAAACTCTCCTCTCAGGACATGGCAATCGACCTCGGCACGGCAAACACCGTGGTCTATGTGCGTGGGCGTGGCATCGTGCTCAACGAACCTTCGGTGGTGGCGGTCGAGACGCTGAACGGCGTGAAGCGGGTGAAGGCGGTCGGTGATGACGCCAAGCTGATGATGGGCAAGACCCCCGATTCGATCGAGGCGATCCGGCCGCTGCGAGACGGCGTGATCGCGGACATCGATGTCGCGGAGCAGATGATCAAGCATTTCATCACCAAGGTGCATGGCGGCAAGTCGCGGCCCTGGCGTTTCCCCGAAATCGTGATCTGCGTGCCGTCGGGTTCGACCAGCGTGGAACGGCGCGCGATTCGCGATGCGGCGAGCAATGCGGGCGCCAGCCAGGTGTTCCTGATCGAGGAACCCATGGCCGCCGCGATCGGCGCCGACATGCCCGTGACCGAACCGATCGGGTCGATGGTGGTCGATATCGGCGGCGGCACGACCGAAGTGGCGGTGCTCTCGCTGCGGGGTCTGGCCTACACCACCTCCGTCCGCGTCGGCGGCGACAAGATGGACGAGGCGATAGTCTCCTTCGTGCGCCGTCACCATAATCTGCTCATCGGTGAAGCGACCGCCGAGCGGATCAAGAAGCAGTTCGGCGTCGCCCAGCCGCCCGAAGACGGCGTGGGTGAGACGATCCACATCAAGGGCCGCGATCTGGTGAACGGGGTTCCCAAGGAGATTTCAATCAATCAGGGCCAGATCGCCGACGCGCTGGCCGAGCCGATCAGCACCATCGTAGAGGGCGTTCGCATCGCGCTGGAAAATACCGCGCCGGAACTGGCGGCGGATATCGTCGATCAGGGCATTGTGCTGACCGGCGGCGGCGCGCTGCTGAAGGGGTTGGACGATGAGCTGCGCGACGAAACCGGCCTGCCCGTCACCATCGCGGAAGATCCGCTGACCTGCGTCGCGATCGGCACTGGCCGCGCGATGGAGGATCCGATCTTCCGGGGCGTTCTCCAAACCGCATAAGGGGCAAGCATGGCGCGGCCACCCAGCCGACGCCCCGGGCACAACCGGAAGGCGCAATATAGCCTGTTCGCCAGCTATGTCGTGGCGATGACCGGCGCCGCCATCGGCCTGCTCCTGGTGGTTGTCGCCATTTTCGATCCGACGGGTTTCGCCGCGATCCGCATCGCGACGGCGGAAATCACGCGCCCGGGGTCGCTGACCTTGAAGAATATGGTGAGCGGCGTCGCGTCGGTTGATGAGGTGCTGGCCAGCTATTGGCGCGCAGGGTCGCAAAATGTGGCGCTGCGGCGGCAGGTGGAGGCGGATCGCAACCGGATCATCGAGGCCAAGGCCGTGGCGCAGGAAAATCTGCGCCTCAAAAAGCTGCTGAAGCTGGTCGAGGATGATGGCAATGAATTGCTGACGGCGCGGCTGATCGCATCCTCATCCTCCAGCACGCGGCGGTTCGCGCGGTTGAATGCGGGGCGCTGGCAGGGAGTGCGGCCGGGCATGCCGGTGCGCGCGCCGGAAGGGCTGATCGGGCGCATTCACATCACCACGCCCAATACGGCCGAGGTGCTGCTGCTCACCGACACCAGCAATATCGTGCCGGTGCGGCGGGCGAATGACAGCGTGCCGGCTATTTCGACGGGGCTGGGCGACGGGACGCTGGAAATCCGGGCGCTGGCGGCGGGGCGCAACCCCTTCAAGCCGGGCGATCTGTTGGTGACGTCTGGCATTGGCGGGGTGTATCAGCCCAATATTCCGGTGGCCGTGATCGTGCGGATCGAGGGCGAGATCGCCTATGGCGTGCCGCTTGCCAACCCGTCCAAGGTGGACGCGGTGGTGGTGGAACGCTCCTTCGAGGAGGTGGTGACGCGTCCTGAATCCAGTGGGCAAGTCGAACCGACGGCTGCGGACAATGCGGCTGCGCCATGATCGACCCGCATCTTCAGCATGTGCCGCGCCTGGGCCGTCATCCGTCGCGCTTTCGGCTGGCGGGCACGCCGATGATCACGGTGATGCTGGGGTCGCTGGTGACGGCGCTTCCGGTGATCGCGCAATCACCGGTGATGCCGCCCTTCGGCCTGCTGCTGCTTTTGTCCTGGCGGTTATTGCGTCCGGATTTGTGGCGGACATGGATCGGCGTGCCGCTCGGCCTGTTCGATGACATCGCCAGCGGCCAGCCCATCGGGTCGGCCATGTGCCTGTGGACGATCACGCTGATCGGCATCGATGCGATCGAGCATCGCATGGTCTGGCGCACCTATCGGCAGGACTGGTTAATCGCGGCGGCCGCGATTATCTTCTGCATCGCCGGCGGCGTCTTCTTCGCGCGGATCACCGGTGGAGGAGAAATCAAGCTGATACTGGTTGCGCCGCAAATGCTGTGGACGGTCCTGCTCTTTCCCTTTGTCGTCCGGCAATGCGCCCGGATCGACCGCTGGCGCGTGATGGCATGAAGCTGCCCCTGCTCAAGAAGAAAACCGTCAACGAAGCCGCACTGTCCTTTACCTTCACGCGTCGCGCGATGGTGCTCGGCGGCTTGCAGGGCGGGGTCGGGGCGATGCTGGTCGCCCGCATGGGCTGGATCAGCGTGGCGGAGAATGAGAAATATAATCTGCTGTCGGAGAGCAATCGCGTCAATCTGACGCTGATCCCGCCGCGGCGCGGATGGATCGTCGACCGCAACGGGCGGCCGCTGGCGAATAACCGGACCGACTTTCGCGTCGACCTGATCCCGGAGCGGGTGACGGATGCGGAGAATACCATCCGCAGCCTCGCCCATCTGCTGGTGCTGACCGATGACGAGGTCGAGCGGATCAAGGAAGAGCTGGACAAGTCGGCAGGTTTCCGGCCGGTACAGGTGGCGGAGAAGCTGACTTACGACCAGTTCGCGGCCGTCAGCGTGCGCCTGCCCGACCTGCCGGGGGTGGCGCCCAGTCAGGGCTTTTCACGCAACTATCCCGCCGGCGCGACGGTCGGGCATCTGCTGGGCTATGTCGGGGCGGCGTCGGCCAGGGATTATGAGGAGCGCAAGGACCCGCTGCTGATCACGCCGGGCTTCAAGGTCGGCAAGGACGGGCTGGAAAAGGCGTTCGACAGGGAATTGACCGGCAAGCCGGGCGCCAAGCGGGTGGAAGTGACCGCGCGGGGCAAGATCGTGCGGGAACTGACGACGCGGCCCGACACGCCCGGCAACCCGATCAAGCTCACCATCGACGCCGGCTTGCAGGAATATGCGGGGCGCAGGCTGGCCACGCAAAGCGGTTCGGTGGTGGTGATCGATTGTCGCAATGGCGATGTGCTCGCCATGGCGTCCATGCCCAGTTTCGATCCCAACAGCTTTTCCGACGGCATCAGCCATCTGGAATGGGACATGCTGTCGAAGGACGACCATGTGCCGTTGCGCAACAAGACGTTGCAGGGCCTCTATCCCCCCGGATCGACGGTGAAGCCGATGGTGGCGCTGGCGCTGCTGGAGGCGGGGATTTCGCCGATGGACACGGTGAATTGCCCCGGCGCGATCCGGGTCGGCAATACGCTGTTCCACTGTCACAAGAAGCGCGGCCATGGATCGCTCAACATGCGGGGCGCGATCGCGCAGAGCTGCGACATCTATTTCTATACCATGGCGCAGCGGATCGGCATGGACCGGATCGCCAGCATGGCCCGGCGCGTCGGCATGGGGCAGAAATTCGCTTTGCCTTTTCCCAGCCAGAGCTTCGGCACCGTCCCCGATCCTGCGTGGAAGCTGAATAAATACAAGCAGAAATGGCAGGTCTACGACACGGTCAACGCGACCATCGGTCAGGGCTATATGCTGATCAATCCCTTACAGATGGCGGTGATGGCGTCGCGGCTGGCGACGGGCAGGCAATTGATGCCGAACTTCATTTTCGGCGCGCAGCGGCCCGCCCCGCAGCCTGTGGGGGTGAATGAAGAGCATCTGGTAACGATCCGCGACGCGATGAGCGCGGTGGTGAACGGCGGCGGTACCGGCGGCGCGGCGCGCCTTCCCCTGCCCGGCGTGATGATGGCGGGCAAGACGGGCACGGCGCAGGTGCGGCGCATCACCATGGCCGAACGCGGCGGCGGCGTGCGCAGCAATGCCTCCCTGCCGTTCAAGCTGCGCGACCATGCGCTGTTCCAGGGCTTCGCGCCGTTCGACAATCCGCGCTATGCCATTGCCTGCATCATCGAGCATGGCGGCCATACCAACCGCATCGAGGACGCGCCGATGATCGCGGCGGACACCATGACCTTCCTGTTCGATCAGGCCAAGGCGATGGAGAAGCTGGAAACCATCGAAAAGGATTGGGGCGGACCGCCGGCGGAGCGGATGGCGCGGCAGATGGCGGCCTGGCGGCTGGCGAAAGCGATTGAAAAAGGGGAGGCTCCACCGTCTGAAGCAGCCAATGCGATGAACGCGGCGGAAGGCAGCAATGCTTCGGCGCCTGCGCCCGCACCCACGCCTGCTCCTGCCGACGCGGATGACGCCCCCCCTCCCGCGGATGCGGCGCGATGAGCATCGTTCCGGAGCCCCTGACCGAATTTCCCTGGCGGGTGCTGGGCATATTGCTTGCCATAGCCGGGTTTGGAACGCTGGTGCTGTACAGTGCGGCGGGCGGCAGCATCACCCCCTGGGCGATCAACCAGGGGGTGCGCTTCGTGATTTTTGCCGGGATGGCGCTGGTGCTGAGCCGCATACCGCTCGCGACATTCGCCCGCTTCGCCTTCCCGGCCTATGGCATCGTGCTTGCCGCGCTGTTCCTGGTCGAGCTGATCGGCGGGGTCGCGGGGGGCAGCCAGCGCTGGATCAACCTCGGCTTCATGCAGTTGCAGCCGTCCGAATTCATGAAGCCGATCATCGTGCTGGCCGTGGCGCGCTTCTATGCCCTGCTGCCCGTGGGAGAAATCCGGCGTTGGAACGCGATCTGGCCCGCTTTGGTGCTGATCGGCGTGCCCTTCATGCTGGTGCTGGTGCAGCCGGACCTCGGCACCGCGACGATGATCGCGGCAGGCGGGGTGACGGTGATGTTCCTTGCTGGCCTGCCATTGCGGCTGTTCGTCGGGTCGGGGCTGGCCTTTGCGGCTCTGGTGCCGATCGCCTTCAGTTTCCTGCACGATTATCAGAAGAACCGCGTGTTGATCTTCATGGACCCGGAAAGCGATCCGCTGGGCGCGGGCTATCATATCAGCCAGTCGAAGATCGCCATCGGTTCGGGCGGCATATTCGGCAAGGGGTTCCTCAAGGGCACGCAGAGCCATCTGGATTATCTGCCGGAAGGGCATACCGACTTCGTCTTCGCCACCATGGCGGAGGAATGGGGGCTGCTGGGCGGGGTGCTGTTGATCGGCGCCTTCATGCTGCTGTTCCGCTGGGGCATCGGGGTGTCGATGCGGTCCAGGGACAAATATGCGCGGCTAGTGGCGGCGGGGCTGACCACGACGGTCTTCTTCTATGTCGCGATCAACCTGATGATGGTGATGGGGCTGGCGCCCGTTGTCGGCATTCCCCTGCCTTTCATGTCCTATGGCGGGTCGTCGATGCTGACGGTCATGCTGTGCGTCGGCATCATCATGGCGATCGAGCGATCAGGCCGCCGACGCAGCAGGCCGGGGAATTGGGGCTGAAACGGCCCTGTCCGCAAAAATTTGCGCAGGTGCGCGATTTCCTGTTTGCAAAGTCCGATGCGACTGCTAACAGCCCGCCCACGCCAAGGCGATACCCCAGCGGGGACTAGCCGAAAGCCGGTGTGGACGCATAGCTCAGTTGGTAGAGCAGCTGACTCTTAATCAGCGGGTCCTTGGTTCGAGCCCAAGTGCGTCCACCAAAATCCTCAAGAAAATCAACGTGTTAGGCTCCGAGTTGCAATCAGGCAGTCGGGGCCATTTTGTTTTTGGCCACGCTTTTGGCCACAAACGCTCCTTTGCGATGGTCTGAGACGTGCTGATCTGGCGTGGGAAAAGTGGCGCCTTGTGGGGTAATACCAACAGCGCACAGCTATGGGTGACCGTTTGGAGTTCCAGCGCCGCTCTATGGATCAACAGATCCTCGCAAGGCGTTCAGCAAGCGAATCTTCATCTCGTAGTCCGGACAGTCTTCCGCTGGCCGCAGATGAGGCTGAGGTACGTAGCGGTGAGACAGCGTCTCACTGCAGCTACACGGTCGTCGCGTGTGCGGCAGTGTGTCTTTACCGGGCTGGCTTCAGCATGGTGCCAAACAGCTGTTAGCGTCTCGATGCCCTAGATTGATACCGTCAGCCGTCCGTAAGCTTACGACGGATGCGCTGGTAGGTCGCAGGGTCGACGAAGGCATTTACCACGTCGAGCAGTTCCTTGAGGATTTCCTCGCGTAACCGCTGTCGCAGCGCGCCCAAGCGGTCTTCCTCGGTGAGATATCGTCCGATCAGCATCTTCGCCTGATTTTCTACGGATTCGACCGAGCGCGTGGCGTCCTGGAGCAGAACGCTTTGCTGCTTGTGCGGCGCGCCATCGGCGACGACGGTCTCGTCGATATCGCCGACGACTTTCATAGCAGACGCGGCCCGCCGACGGAGGCGCTTAGCCGTATTCATGAGATCAACGACCTGGTCGTAGCTTGCCCGCGAGCTACTCGCCAGGGTTTGACTGCGAGCGACGAGCGTATCGATGTCCTCGACTACCTTCCCAATTTGGGTCTGCCCCTTTTGCGACGTGTCGTAGGCATCTGACGCGAGCGGCCCGCAAATATTGGTCATGAGGCTGGTCTTGATGTCGATCCAGCCCTTGGTTTCCTCAAAGCCGTCGCGGCGCGCGTTGGGAATCACGGATTCGGCATCGATGTGGATCTCGCCGACATAATAGCTGCTGAAGCGGCCGTAGGACGGCTTCACCTGGGTGAAGAGCGTCTCGAAAATCTCGGTGCCATCAACCTGGATATTGCGCACGCGCACGCGCAGACCGCGCGTGCGCCAGTCGGTCACCGCCGCGGATTCGCTCATGCGGCCGACCCAACCCCAGTAGAGGTTGTTTTCGCCCGGATAATATTCGATCGATTTCAGATCCATCGTGCCTTTGGCATGCTGGTAGCTGTCGCCATATGGTTTAAAGATCTGGGTCTTCTCGCCTTCGGCCACGACAAAAAGATTAAGCGTATCGGGCTCTTCGCCAAAGTAGCTTTTATAGTCCGCGGTGATGTCGACGGCCGGTGCCCAGTTGGGATTGAAAGCGATGGGCGCGGTCTCAGATAGGTAGTCGCGCACGCCTTCGGCATCGGTCAGACTCTCGGGAGTTTTCGCAAGGCCGATCAGTCGCACCTCGAAGAAATGAGCCTCTGCCGTCGCCGCCTCCGGCTCGGGCTCGCTGTTTATAGCCTTGCCCAGAAGAGCAGCCAGTTCGATGTCGCCGCCCTCATCGGGTTGCATCGCCTTGAGCAGCTTGTCGCAGTCGAAGCGGATGTTGGAAACCGTGGTTTCGCCCGGAAAGCTCGTGCGGAACAAAAGTTCGCTGCAATAGGCCATGCCGGCAAGGCGGCCGATGCCGCGGAACCCTGCGTCGCGCTGTCGGTCCTTCTTGGATGCGCCGACCGAGGTCAGGACTTTCCAAGCTTGTTCCGCCGGAACACCAAGACCATTGTCGAGGATGGAGATGGCATCGTCCTCGAAGGTAATGGTGACCTCACCGCGCTCCTTGGAGAAGCCCGTGCGGTGTGCGGCACGGATCGAGTCGAACGAGTTCTGGACATATTCGCGCAGGGTGTGGCGCGGCTCGCCATACATGCCGAGCGTGAGCGTCTCGAGGACGAAGGCGCCGATATGCGGCCGTGCGCCGGAGGCGCCCGCGGCCGCCATCGGTGAAGTGGAATTGCCGTCGTCAGTCACCCGTCTTCTCCATCATCATCCGCGGCGCTCAAGCCGCCTGGGCTGCCTGTATCGAGGACAACCAGCCCGGCATCGGGCGACCATGCGATCTTTTGCTTGTCGAACCTTGAATCCAGTCGCTCGAAGGGAATGTGGTAGGTTCGCGCGACGAGGGCTCGCAAATCTTTGCCCGTGGGCCCAGCGTCAGCGGTCATATCCAGCATTGTCCCAAGCGCGCGTGCTTCGTTGCGAACCGGCTGTTGAAGCACTGACTGATCGCCGAGGCGAATGTCGCGAACCAGCCGCGCCTGGGTTCCGGAAGCAAGGTCGAGAACATAGGGGACCGCTCGGCCAGAAGCCGGAATATAGGGAAGCTCCACTTCCTTGTCCGCGAGATAGGCCTTGAGACAAGTGAAAGCGGGCGACAGCCAGGCTTCGCTCTCGAGCTGAAGGGCGAGGCTAGCAAGAACGGCGCGGGGTTGGCGGAGTGCCTCGCCATAGGGGTCCAGATAAGCGCTTGTGATCAAGGCGAGTACCATGAGATTGAGTTGCGCCTCGTCAAGCGCGGGGCGCAGTTGCTCCAATGTCGCCGTTGCTCCGGTGCTCCATTCGGGCCTCCCGCGCTGGGCGAGTTCGGCCGCGAGGCGACCGAACAGCGCAGGTGACATGCGCCCAGCCTGAATGTCGTCCAGCCACTGTTGCGCGATCGCGTCCTGCTCGGGCGGCGTGGCCGCTTCGTAGGCGCGGAGCGGCTCGGACACCGCCTGGCCCAAGAGGTCACTCAGCGCGGGCGGCGCGAATAGGTGAGATTCCCGGCGGCGCGCGCGGGCATTGTCTGAAGCACCGTCGAGCTCGGCCAGTTTTGCGATCGCGAGGCGGTTGAGAAAGTCGGGGCGATAGGAAGCGGCAAGCAGCTTTTGTACGGCCGCCGGACGGCGATGCTTGCGTCGGCCATAGTCGAGTACAGCGGCGAACACGCCCGGATGGACGACGTAGAGCTGTCCGGCGCCCGAGCGCATCGCAAACTCATGGGCGAGGAGTGGGTGCGGCAAGGTCACGTCGAAGCCGAAGGCGCGGTTTGATTTCGAAGGCTTATCGGGATCGTCCTCGCGGATGGCCGGGGCCGAGGACACCCAGTCGGTCTTCTCATCGCGCGACAGCAGGACGGCGTGCGGCTTTGGGCCCGCTTCGGATTTGGGAAGGTCGGCGATCATCTCCTCCCAGATGACGAGGTCACCGAAGCGGTTCTCCTCCTTTCGATCCAGATAGCCGGGCGGAACGAGATGACTGAAGCGGAAGTCGCCGGAGCCGCTGAGGGCGGCCATGATGGGATCGAGATTGGTGTCGAGAATGTGCTCGTTGACGAAGGCGACGACCGCGTCAGCGGCCGGGGCGACGGCGATGGGTTGTTCGAACTTGACCACGGTCGAGATGCTTTTGACTCGCGCGACCGTTTGTTCGAGCGTCGAGATGAAGGCGTCCCGCCCGGGATATCCGCGATTTTGGCAGGTGGCGTCGTCGGCGCGCTCGCTGACGAGCGCGGCGAACTCGTTTATCTTGCTCTCGGTCTCGGCGAGCAGCTTGCCCACATTGTTGGGAATGGTGTTGCGGATCAGGTGACGGTGCAACTCGTGCGCGGCCCACACCGGCACGCGAACCGTGCCTGCGGGGCGGTCCTTGCACCAGGCGATGAATTCGGCGCGGGCATCACGCCCGATCCGAATGAGCCACATGAGCATCGATGTATCGAGATAGATGCGCGTCGTTGGCTCGGCGAGGGCTTCGTCGAGTTCGCTTGTGTAAGGCGCAAAATCCCGTGCATACGGATCGAGCCGCATGTCCGCTTCCCCCCATGGTCTGGCGGGAGGCTAGTCACCGGGCCAGTTTCCTTCAACCATTTCCTTTGGTTTCTCGTCATTTCGGATCGATAGTGCGCAGCGCGCACGAAGCGCAGCGGATCCAAAAGGCTTGACCTGCTCGCAAAAACTGCGAAGGTTGCAGTCGTTCACTGCAACTTGGGCGCGAGAAGACTGCGACAATGATCGATCTGGACTGCATGATCGGGTTCTCGGCGTCACGTCAGGTGCTAGTCGGCTTTGCGCCTTCCGATCTGCTGGCCCGCCTAAGCTTTGCCGATATCCTCAACGAGGATACGGGCCTGGGCTATCAGCGGCGGTTCAACTCCCGCCACAGCCAGGATTTCCGGCGTTACATCAGATTGCCGGAGAGTTCGACGATCCCCCTCACGCTCAATCTGCGACCTGTCGATGACGACAGTTGGCGAGTCGAGGATCTCGGCGACGGCCGCGCGCGCCTCCATATCAAGGAAGAGGCCGGGAAGGTCATGGCGCAGGTCGATTGCCAGCATCGCCTCGGCAGCATGGGGGACCTAAGCGTCCCCCTGCCCTTCATGATCTACATGGGCCTCAACATTCGGGACGAGACCGAGGTGTTTCGGACCATCAACAGCAAAGCCAAGGGGCTGAGCACGAGCCTGCTCGACTTCCATGATGCGCAATTGGCGGACGATCTGGGACGAGAGCGGCCTGAGCTGTTCGTGGCGTTGCATATCAATCATGACGAGGATTCGCCGTGGCACCGGCGGCTCGACCTGGGTGGCGAGACGACCTCGGGGCTCATGCGCAGGGCGTCGCTGCGCACGATGCAGGTCGCGGTCAAACGATTCCACAAGGCGACGCGAATCCTGAAGACGCGCTCAGCCGAGCATAGCGCTCAGGTGCTGTTGGCGTTCTGGCGTGCGGTGGTGGAAGTGTTGCCCGAACAATGGGCCGATCATCGCCGCACCATCTTGAGCAAAGGCGTCGGCGTCTATGCTCTGATGGATCTCGCTGCCGAGATTTACAATGAGGCGATCGACCAGACGAAAGTGGACCGACGCTATTTCGTCAACAAGCTTAGCGAGTTCGCGCACGAGATCGATTGGTCCTCACAAGGTGTTTTGGGGAACGGCCTGGGCGGGGAAAAAGGTGCGGACGTCCTCGCAGAACAAATTGCCGAGACCCGTCGGCGCGCGAATGTGAGGCTGGTCTCTAATGGCTAACAAGAACATCTTGCTCATTGAGCCAGGCTACAAGAATAAATACCCGCCGCTGGGGTTGATGAAAATCGCGCAATATCATGGACCGCGCGGGAAGCGCGATCGCGTGCGGTTCATCAAGGGCAACGACCGGTCGGTACTGAGGGAGGCGTGGGACAGAATCTACGTCACGACCCTGTTCAGTTTCGAATATCCCAAGATCAGCGAGACCATCGATTTCGCGATTGAGGCATCAAATGGCCAACCTGACAAGGTGTTCGTCGGCGGCATCGCCGCCTCGCTGATGCACGAGCGATTTCTGGAAGAACGGCGCTGGCACGGCGTGCGGTTCATCCAGGGGTTGCTTTCCGATGCCCCGGCGGTCGCGCTGCAGCTCGATGCTTTCAGCGAGGAATTCTATGCCGATGACGTGACGGGCGAACCGATCGAAAATCTCGTGCCCGACTATGGTATCCTCGACCAGATCGAATACCGCTATCCAGTCCGCGACGCCTACTTTGCCTATTGCTCGCGTGGCTGCATCCGCAAATGTCATTTCTGCGGCGTACCCAAGCTCGAGGGCGGTCTGCGCGACACCGAGTCGCTGACCGATCTCGTTCGCGCGATCGACCGAGATTATGGTCCAAAGAAGGATCTGATCCTCATGGACAATAATGTGGTCGCATCGGCCCGGTTCAAAGATATCATCGCTGAAATCCGGGACCTGGGCTTTACACCGGGCGCCAAGCTGCATCGTCCCGGCGCGCGCGCTCCGGTCCAGCGACGGGTCGATTTCAACCAAGGCGTCGATGCGCGGATTCTCTGCAAGGATCCCATGTACCTGCGGGAGCTCTCGACGATCTGCCTGAAGCCGCTCAGAATCGCCTTCGATCATCTTGGGGTGCGGAAACCTTACGAGCAGGCGGTTCGCTACGCCGCGGAATATGGCCTGACCGAGCTTTCCAACTACATGCTCTACAACTTCCATGACAACCCGGCCGATCTGTTCGAGCGCATGCGCCTCAATGTCACGCTGAACGAGGAACTGGGCGTGCGGGTGTGGTCCTTCCCGATGCGCTATCAGCCGACCAACCGCCCGGACCGGGGCCATATCGGCGAAAAATGGACGCGCTATCAATTGCGCTCGCTCCAGATAGTTCTCCAGGCGACCCATGGCGTAGTGAGCGGGGAGCCTGCATTTTTCCGGCGAGCGTTCGGAGACACTTTCGCGGAGTTCGAGGCAATCCTGATGCTTCCGCACGACTTCATCTTCAACCGCGACTGGTATGAAGAATATGACGGTCGCGAGCGCCTCGGGGCCTTCAAGGAGGCCGTCGCGCGGCTGAACGCTGCCGAGCGCGCGGAATTGCTGATGCTTCTGTCCTCATGCGATCCGCGCGACTTCGTGTTGCTGCCGGCACGCGCCACGAGCCGGGCCGTCGCGCAGATCCTGCCCTTCTACGTGCCGGTCGCCAAAACCGAGCTTCTCGATATCTGGGCCAAGCGCAAGGCCTATGCGACAGCACCGCTGGATCTCGGCTTGCCGGAAGACGAACGTGTCGAGGATGCGGGCCTCGACTATGATGAAGAGCTGGTGGCCCGCGACACCATTGAAGCAAGGGCTGCGGCATGATGACGGGTGCAGCCGCGGCGCGGCTCAAAGCCAAGAGCAAAAGCGGCGCGCGCGCGGTCAGCGCGTCGAGCATCGTCATTGGTAACGATCTTCTCGAGCTCCTGTCGAGCGCGATGTATGTCGACCCCATGAGCATATTTCGGGAATATGTTCAGAATGCCGCCGATGCGATCGAGGCGGGCCGGGCCAAAGGCGCGGTCGGTGCCGACGAGCTTGGCAGGGTCGAGATCGACATCGACCAGAAGGCGCGTTCCGTGCGGATACGCGATAATGGCGTGGGCCTCGGCGCCGACCAGTTCGTGCCTCGGCTGACCGCGCTTGGCGCAAGCGTCAAGCGCGGCACAGAGGCGCGTGGTTTTCGCGGTGTCGGTCGTCTGGCCGGGCTCGCTTATGCGCAGGAGTTGCTGTTCCGCTCGCGCAGTGGGCCGAGCGAGCCGGTGCGCGAACTGCGCTGGGATGGCCGCGCGCTGAAATCTTTGATGCGCGAGAGCGAGGGGGCGAATGATGTCCGCGCCCTCATCGAGCGCATTGTGAGCGTGGAAGAGCTTGAAGACGAGGATTTTCCGGACCATTTCTTCGAAGTCGAAATGCGGGGCATGATGCGCCTGCGCGGCGACCCGCTGCTCAACCCCAATGCGATCGCTGACTATCTCGCGCAGGTAGCGCCCCTACCCTTCTCGCCGGCTTTCAGTTTCGGGTCGAGAATCGTGGAGCGGCTGAAGAGCCATGGTGTGTTCTCTCCGCTGTCGCTTACGATCAGCGGTATCGAGGGGCCGATCTATCGGCCGCATCGCGACGAGGTGACGAACGGCACGAAGGCGCCGCTGCAAATCCGCGATGTCAGCTTTGTCGAAATCCCCGATGTTGACGGAAATGTCGGCGCGGTCGGCTGGTTCCTGCATCACGATTATGAGGGCGCGCTGGCGATGGCGACGCTGCAAAAGGGCTTCCGGTTGCGGTCTGGCGACATCCAGGTCGGCGGCGACGCGTTGCTGGAGCAGGAATTTCCCGAACCGCGGTTCAACAGCTGGACGATCGGCGAGTTGCATGTGCTCGACAGGCGCGTGGTGCCCAACGGGCGGCGCGATCACTTCGAGCAGAATGCGCACTTTAACAATCTGGTGAACCATCTCGCGCCGTCGTTCCGCGATATCGCCCATCGATGCCGGACAAGTTCGCTCAGGCGCAAAGCCGGGCGCGATCTCGAATTGGCGCTGGAGGCCGCGGAAGCCGGGCTCGGCATGCTTGCGCAGAACAGCGTGGGAGCGACGTCGCGAATGAAGCTTGCCCGTGAGATCGAAGGGCATATCGAGCGCGCCGAGAAGCTTGCCGGTAACGCGGAGCCGGAAGCCCAGGCGCCTTGGGGCGAACGGATCGATCGTGCGCGAGCGGCGCTGAAGGGTCTTGCCGAAGGCGTGGAGGCTGATCCGTTAGGCCATTTCAAGCCGAAGGAACGCGCGCAATATCAACAGATCTTCGAGCTCATCTATGAATGTTCGGCGAATCGCATCGCGGCGCGGGCCTTGGTCGATCGTTTGATCGCAAGGCTGGCGGTGTAGCTGGAATGGCGCAGCGATGGCGTCGATTACTTGCTGCCGTGGGCGTTGAAATGGGCGACGAAAATCTACAAGATTGGCCGCGGTAGTAGCGACGGGATCGCAGACCGGCCCAAAAGCGTTGACTTCGAGGGATAGACTGCAGTAGATCAAAAAGGGAACGGAGCAGACCATGCATTTGGCGGCGAACAAGACGACGACGAAGGGGCAGCCGGCCGGATGGCGGGTCTCGCTTGATCGCGCTTGGCGTTCGCGTCAGGTCAGGCGCACGTTTGAGGCGGAGACGGGTTTAGCGCCGCTGGCCAACACCGCTGCCGATGAACAGGTTCAGACTGTGACAGGCGGCACTGAGACCTATCATGATCGTTTCCTCCTTTGGGCGACGCGGCATTTAGGTCTGGAGGATCAGGCGCCGCCGGCGATCCGGAAGAAATTGTCCCTCCGTCCCTGATCAGGCGCGCGCTATCGCGATGCCGTGAACGTCACTGAGCAGGGCGACGGCGTCGAGCAAAGATGTACGGCGCTGGTCATCCACCTTCAGTCCCGCGACGGCGGCACCGATTTTCTCACCCCTCGCGCGATGCGATTCGGCGAGGGCCGTCTGTACGTCGCGGACTGTTCTGGCTTCCTGCCAGGCGGTGACGGCTTTGGCGCCGTGGGTGAGTGCGTCTGCCAGCGATATTACGTTGCCGAGGCCCGGGGTGGCCGCTGCGAAATCCTTGGCGATATCGGCACGGGTCTGGACAAGCTGTTCGCGTGCCTCGACCTGTACCTGGGTGGTATAGTGGGGCAGCTCAGCAAGAACGCTTGTCTGAAAGCGGGTCGCGAGTTCGGTGGCGACGTGCGCGATCATGTCGGGGTCGATGCTGGCGAGCGCTTCGGTGCCGTCAGGCAGGGCGGCCGTGGTCAGATATTGGCGCACGACGCCGTCATATTTGTCCTGAAAGCCCTGCTCGCGCAGAGCTGCGCTGATCTTGTGGACGGTAGTGAAATCGAGCGAGTCGAGGATCTGGCTAGGAAGAGCGGCAGCCTGGATGCTGTCGAGCGCAAAGGCCATAAAGGCTTCCGTGAAAATTGCCTCTTCGGAGAGCATTTCCGGCCGGCTGTCACCGGCAAGGAGCACGTCCGCCGCCCGAAATGCCGAGAGCGGGCTGAGGTCGGTACCCGCCTCGCAGCGCACGACGCCGGTGCCGACCATATGGTAGGACGCTGCCGCGAAATGGTTGAATGGCGCCTGCGCCTCTGCCGGCAGGCCGGCGGTGTAGTTTCTGAGTATGATGCTGTCGTCGAGCGGAAGGCGCTCGAGGTCAGTGACAATGGTTGCAATCGCCGCGCTGTCTAGGCCGTTGGCGGTCAGCGTCCGGACGATGAGCGCTTGCGGATTAGCCAGGCCACCGATCAGCAGGGTCCGCAGCCGCTCGCCAACGTCGGCTAGCGCCCAAGGCATGACCTGCATGATCGCGCCGTTGAGCCGCGCGATGTGATCGTCCATGCGCTGCTGGTCTATGCCATAGGCTAAGGCATCTTCGTTCGATGAAATGAGATCGGTGAGGCTTTCTTTGTCCTCACGAAAGGCCGGCAGGATCGCCGGCCCTGCGAGCAAGTCGGGATGCCGGTCGAAAAGCAGCACGGCAAGCGGCGACACGAGATAAGCGCTGTTGAGCGAGACTAGGCCTCTGGTGAGGATCTTGACCTTGAGCGCGCGGGCGGTGACCTCGACACTGCCCTCCGGATCGCTGGCATCAAAGTGCGATGGGAAGAGGTCGGTCGAATAGATGCGTGGTCCACGCAAAGACTCCGCCTTGATCTGGGTCCGCGCGTTCAGGAAGCTGCTCAATCGATAATCCTCGTCTCGAACATGCCGCTCCAGTGAGAGCCGCATCCTCTTCCATACAGGGTCAACGTTCGAGGGAAAGGGTCGTGAAGCAACGGGGCGGCGAGACTTAGGCTGGGTGATTGACGTCGGGCCGCCCGAGTGACCTTAGCTCGAGGAGGCGGCCCCACTCGCCGAGCGCAGTACTGGCAATTTCGTCCTCGGATGGACCCTGTGCCATCCTGGCGAAAAAGCGACGCGAGCTGGACGTGCTCCAGCGAGTGCGCGTGGACGGAGGCGGGGTCGCAGTCTTGAACTGTATAAGATGTCAGACAGAGTAAGAAACTGCGGAAAGGGGTAGATCTTCAGTTTCGGTTGATACCACCTGACCGTACCCCATTTAATGGTCATTGCGAGAAGATAGCTGACCCAAACCGGTGCCTGAGCTTGATAGCAACTTCCGCCGCGTATCGCCTTTGCCGCCATCCCGTCGGGCTGTGATAGACGCCCACTGCGCTCCAATAGTCCCGTGTCACTCCCAAACCGGACAGAAAAATCCAGCGGGCAGCACTAACGTTGAAGCAGGCGTCGTAGGTGAGCCACCATCGTACCTGCGTGGTCGGCCGGCCCGTGGCGGTGGCGATCTTCGAGACCCACCAGGTGTTCACCTGCAACGGACCAAGATCGTGCGAGCCGTTGGTGTTCCGTATTTGAGCACCGACCCATCCTCCCTCCTGGTCCCGCAGACCCCAGAGCGTCTTCTCAAGCCATGGTCTGCCTTCAGCGGCCGCGCGGATGCACCTCGCCACTTCACGCTCGCTCGGCGAAACGGCGGGCCGATGGGCAAATGCCGTCGAGACGTCGCACAGTGTGATAACGGGGAAGAGGATAGCCGCATGGCGACAACGCCGAACGGATTTCCGGGCGGATTGCTTCGAGCCGCTCATATGCCAACTCCCTTGAGCACGAGTTGTCCGCCGGTGAGGAGAGCAAGCAGCCGTTCGCCCGAGATGAGTTCGACATGATGATGGCGATCGATGAGGCGGCGGCTCAGCCCACCGGTTCGCCCGGTGTGGATGAAGAGCCCGGGCATCCCGCGGCGTCTGCAGAGCAAGGCAAACGCTTCCACATGCTCAGGCCTGATAGCGCTGGCATAGCGCTTGGCCTGGATGAGCCAGGTCTGACCGCCAATCGCCACCTGTCCATCGACACCGCCGTCGCCCCTATAGCGATGGTTGCGCACCACCTTGTGGCCTCGCATCGCAAAACTCTCGAGAAGCAGTTCCTCGAACGCGAGAGCATCCATAGCGCGCAACCGCGCATATATGCGCCCCGGCGGCTGCGATCGATCGGAGCTGTGGAACGCGGCACACATGATCCTCGCTTGGCGCCGCCGCCAATGATGACGAAGGGGAATATGTGCTGCGCGCGCGATGAGCGCGGCTGCGATCAGCAACAGGGTCAGTATGGCAAGCAACATGGTCGATATACCCTTCAGTGTTCAGGGCCATGGGAAGGTTCGGGCTGGTGGCTGGGAGCCGGCGCGGAATGGTCTTCGCGGATCGGACCCTCGCGCGTGTCCCTGGGATCGGCTGGGGCGCCCCGATCGAGCACCGATTGGAGAAAACGATCCAGCACCTCGGCAATGCTGCGAGCGCCGCCAGCCAGGCGTTCACCCAGACCGCTATTTGAACGGTCGCGCCGGTCCAGCTGGCGCTCGAGCGCCGCGTCACGGCGCTCCTGCCGGACTCTCTCCTGCTCGTCGCGCCCTTCGCGGAGCCGATCCGGGTGCCGTTCGGCAAAGGCGGAGTTCTTGTCGCGATCGAGTCGCCCGAGCCCTTCGAGAGCGGATGTCTTTTCGCCCGAGCGTTGCGCGAGCCGCTGGGCCAGCTGCTTCGCATCCTCGGTCCAGAGCTTCACGCCATACTGCGCGCGCGTGATGGCGGTATAGTAGTTCTGGCCGTTGACGAGGCCCGAGTTGACCGGGGCCAGCACATAGACGCGGTCGTAGGTCTTCGACTGCGCGGAATAGACGGTTTCCGCATAGCCATGATCCCAGGTCTTGTGGCTCGACAGGTCGACAGCCTGTATCCTGCCGTCACGATCCCAGCGGATGGTGGCGGTGCGGCCTTCCAGCGACTCGACTGTTCCGCGCTCGGCGTTCTTCAGCTGCAGGCCCTTGTTTGCGAGCCGCCACTGGATGCGGTCGCCCTGGGCGAGATCGCGCTCCTCCCGGTTGAACACATTGACCTGCCGGGCCGAACCGAGACGGGGATCCCAGCGGATTGTGCGACCATTCTCATCGACCAGCCGGACGATCTGACGGCCGTTCGCATCGCGGCCGAGCCCGACGACGCGATATTCCGTATCGCGCGCAATGCCTGCCCCGCCGATGTCCCGCCCGAAGGTAACCACCTGGCCGCCGGAATAGAAGCGAGCATTGTGCTTCTCCTCGTCGGTCATTCCGGACGGCGTCAGGACAGAAAGTCGGGTGTCCTCGGCGGCGACCACCCCTTCCCGTTTGAGTGTTTCGCGGATCTGGGTGTTGACGATCAGCCGCGTCGCGTTGTCGAGAACGAGGATATTGGTATTCGCCCGGTTTTCGGGTTTCAGGCGTGTCCATTCCGCCACCAGCCCTTTTGCGAGATTGTCGGCGCTCTCCCCGCTCACGACCTTGTCCAGACTGGCCAGCGATCCCGCATAGTCACCGGCGCGCGCCTGAGCGACGGCGGCCTTCATCACTTTCGTTTCTTGCCGGATCGCTTCGGTCAGTTGAGCGGTGGGCAGCCCCAGTTGCTGAAGAAGCCAGAAGGCCTTTCCCTGCTCGATCGCGCCGGTCTGCTTATTGTCCCCAAGCAGGAGCACCCGGGCCCCTGTCGCGCGACTGATCTCGAGAACGCGAAGAGCCTGGCGATTGCCGAGCTGACCTGCCTCGTCGAGGACGAGCACGTGCCGATCGGTAATGCCATGTCCGCCGCCCGCAAGAAGGCTGGCGACGGTGCGCGACTCGATATTAGCCTTACGTCCCAGATCGGCCGCGGCGGACGATGTCGGCGCGAGCGCCAACAATATCGTGCCCGGCTCGGCCGCTTCGCGGAGCGTTCGGATCAGCGTAGACTTGCCGGAACCGGCAACCCCATGGAGGCCGATCGCACGATCGCGGGAGGTGGCGAGGCCAGCGATCGCCTGTTCCTGATCCGAAGTCAGTCCGGCATTCTCGAGCGCGATCAGGAGACGATCCGAAGACGCGATTGGCCTGGCATCGTCGAGGGAGAGCGCGAGATGCTGGGTCAGCGCCTGTTCCAGCCGCGCGGTACGGCGGGTCGTGCGGCCCCGGGTCAACGTGTGATCGCCAGTCGGGACATGAGTAGCGAGGAGCTTACGGCGCTCCTCATGGACCACGAGGCGGGGCAGCACGTCGCCAAGACGGACCTCACCGACGAGGCTCGCAAGGCCCAGCCTCAATATCCTGCCGCGATTGTTGACCGCCTCGCGGGTCTCCGCCTGCCGGATGCCGAACAGAGCCGCGCGTCCAGCGCTCGCCGGGTCGACGTCGAGTTCCCGCACAGCATCACGCTCGCTGTCAGCCTTGATTGCGTCGAGGCCTTTCAGCTGTGCTTGCGCGCGTTCGGCCCATTGCTCGTGAAGCGTGTCCAGGCCGACCTTCACCTTGGCCGGGCGGGTGGCATAGAAGGATCGCTCGCGCTCGGCCTGGCCAGTGAGGCCGTGCTCTTTGGCATGGGCATCGATCTGTTCGGCGCGTTGAGAGAAGTCGCGGATCAGTCCTTCGGGGACGCCCCTCATCTCGAAAAGGCCGGAGCGAGGATCATACTCGATCTGGTAACCCTGCTCGCGCAGGCCATGCGCCAGCTCATTCCGGTAGACTTGTCCGGCGGTCATCTGCTCGGCGAACATGGCGCGGGTTTCGAGGCTCGCCATCGGCGCCCCGTCCTCGCGGTTGGTCATGTTCATAACGACGACATGGGTATGAAGATGGGGATCGAGTTCGCGCGACGCGTGCTCGGTAAACCGCGCGAAGATCAGCCGGCCAGTGGTCTCGTGGATGATCTCGCCCTCGTTGCGCCGGCGCAGCGTCGCATGTTCCTCGAGATAGCCGAGCGCCACGGTGACGGCGCGCTCATGCGCGGCGATGATGCGTTCATCGCCGGCAACGAGCGCCATGATCGATACCGATTTCGGGGCGTTGACCGCGAAATCCCAGCCTGGGTGATGCTCGATCTCGCCATTCTGGCGATGCCGCCCCAGCTGCTGATCGCCGACCTTTCCGGCAAGCAGCTCCTTGAAGACCTTGGGATCGACCTTCCCTTCCAGCCCGAGTTCGGCGGCGATCTGGCCTCCCCATTCGGAATGCTCGTCCGCGCCCTTGGTGTAGTAATCGCCCACCGTATAATAGCGCGCGATATTGCCGGGCTTCCCCTTGAGACGAGCGGGATTGATCATGCCGGCCTCGCCGGTTCACGCGGGCCGTTCGCTTGGCCGTGCTGGACAAGATCCGATTTGATGTCGCCCTGCCGGGCGGCAAGGATATCCCAGGCGACGCTTACGGGCACGGGCATCTCGCCCTCTCCCGCCGACAGGATGGCTTCGACCTGATCTTCGGCATCGGGGGCTAGGCCGGGCGCGAACAGGTCGGGCTGGTTGTCGGCGGGATCAGCGGCTTTCTTCTCCGGCTGCGGCTTATCCGCCGGCGGCGCGTTCCCCAGTTTCTGTTCGCGCTCCATCTGGTCGCGGACCCGCGCCTCCGCCTGCGCCAGCCGGATGAGCTTGTTGGCCTGGGACAGGCGCACCGGCGGCGTCGTGCGCTCGACGAAGGCTTCGGCCAGCGAAGCGACATCGTTATAGCGATCGGCAAACCGGACCACCGGAAGGTTGCGGCCGAACCGCAGGAAGCCGGAAAGATTCGGAAGGTTGGTGACCTCGGTGTTCATGACCAGCGGCCGGGTCACTTGCATGCGCGAGAGGTTTACGCCGTCCCGCATATCGTTGACGCCGTAGGACATGCCCTCGTTCGCCTCGACCTGCTCGACCTGCCCCAAATTCTCACTGACATGCTTGGCGGTGGGGGAGTCGTTGGCGCGCAGCGCTACCCAGGTCGAGCAGTAGCCGGTGATCGCCGCGGCATCCTGGATGCCGTAGGTTGCCTCGAGCTGCGGATAGCTCTGGAACCCCAATATCCCACAGCCGCCATATTTGCGGGCGCGGGCGAGGAAGTCGGAAAGCGATGGAAGTTTCTGGAGAGTCGGAAGCTCGTCGATCACGCAATAGAGCCGCCGATCGCGATCGGGCACGAGGCTCATGATCGCCGAGATGGCGATGTCGAGCCAGACCGTGATAAGCGGCCGCAGCGAGGGAAGTTGATCCGCCTTGACGGTGATGAACAGCCAGCTGCCGTCGGCTCCGGTCTCGACCCAGCGCCGAATCGAGAAGCCGTCTTCGGTATCGTCGAGATAGGCGAAGCTGCGCATCACCGAGGCAAGTTCGGCCTGGATGCCGGCCGAGGTACGCTCGCCCTCGGTGGAGATGAATGCGGCGGCATCGGTACCCGCAACGAAGGCAGCGAGATCCTTCAGTTTGGAGCGGAGCAGGCGGTCGAGAAGCACCGAGACGAAGGTATGCTTCTGCTTCGCGAGCTTGCGCATCACCGCGACCAGCGTGCCGCGGGCGGCCTTCGCCCAGAAGGGATCGCCGGTCTTGTCGGGGATCGTCGACTCGGCGATCTGGTCGTAATGATAGTCGCGCGGGACATCGACCCAGGGGGACCAGGGTGCGGTCCTTTGATCGAGCGGATTGAGCAACGTGTCGACGTCCGGGCGGTAGAATTTCTCCACGAAGGTGCCGGCCGTATCGTAGACGATCGCGCGCTTTCCGGATTTGCGGATGCCGTCCAGCATCTTGATGATGAGGTTGGTCTTGCCCGTGCCGGGGGCGCCGCAGAGAAGAATATGCTCGGGCTCGAACGCCTCGGGAACGGTGACGCCGCCGATCGTCAGCACCCCCTTTTTCTGCCAGCGTAGCGCCCGCTTGACCTGCCGGAACGTGCCGAAGCGCGCCCCGCGCAGATACTGGTTGGAGCCCAGGCCCTTGCCCGTCCGGGTGAAGTAGAACCAGGCCCAGGCGAGCGCGCCGAGCGCGAACACCCCAGAGACCAGGGCACCATGGATCAGATAGAGTTCGAAGCTGTGCAGAGTCTTCTTGGCGAGGGCGGATTCCATCAGCCAGTCGGCGGACGTCCAATATTGTTTGCCCGCCGGCGTCTTGAAGAGAACAGGGTCGTTGGTGCCGGCCGCGGCGTCGACCTTGAAGCTCGCCTCCACGAGCTTCATCAGCACGAACCGCTCAAACTCGGTCGACTTCTCGAGCGCGTACCAGATGATGCCCATCACCCAGATCACCAGACCCGCGACCATGGTCTGGAAAAAGACCTGGGTGGTCATCCGGACATTGTGGACGATCGCCTGACCGCCCCGCGTCCAGGAGCCGAGCGTGTCGTTGCGGAAGATGCTCACCGGACACCGTCCTGGCCGAGGAGGCCCCGCTGGAGGAGCATATCGCGGGCATCCGCTTTCGCCTGTTCGAGGGCCTTTGGCGATTGCTGCCCGGTGGCCGTGGCGACGATCGAGAGGATCTGGATGCAGGTCGCCAGGATCTCGTCTTGCGACGAATATATATAGCGCCCGCCAGGATCGGCCGCCTGTTCAAGGACGGAGCGGATGAAGGTCGAGAAGGGTAGTTCAGCGCCGACGGCACGTCTTTGCAGCCGGTCGTGCAGGCCCTGATCGAGGCGCACGCTTAAGCGAATCATATCGACGCTCCACAAGATGGAGCTCGACCGGTTTGTCCTGAAGCGTGCCAATATTACCGCGACATAGGCGAATTTGCAATAAGCCCGTCGGCACCAGGAGGTAGAACGAACGTCGGTAAGATTGTCCCAAATGATGTTCCCAGTTGAGACAAGCGGCTTGGACAAACCCGACTGGCCGCCCTTGAGGAGCAGAATGATACGTTTTGAATGACAGATTACGCCAGCGCCGAATCTGTATCATGGCTCAAGACCATGAATAGTCCGGGCATCGTTCAAACGGATATCGTTGGTGAGCGGAAGTGCCGTTGATTTAGTTACGCGTGCCGCTTGACTGACAGCCGCTTCGCATCAGTATCCTTAGTCAAGCGGGCTTTTCGAATCTGGCATTTCAATCCGGTTCGGGTTTGAACGGGGGGCATATGGATACGGACTGGCGAGCAAAGAGCGCGCTGATTGGCCTGCTCGCGATTTCGGGGTGCACCACGCCCTTTGCGGACAGCACCAGGATGGATTGGAGCGCGCGGAACGGCACCGGTACGATCGCGGTGTCGAAGCCGAAGGTCTATCGCCGCGAGGCGCTCATCAATGAGCGGCGCGAGGAACTGGCCTGGCTCGACCAGCAGCTGAAGGACAGCGACAAGGCCGATTTCAAGCCAGAGCTGGTTCGGGAGGTCGAAACAATCACCTCGCTGACGGCCGCGTTCGGACTTTCGATCAATCCAGCGGCCGGTATCACGAATCGGCGGAACCAGGAGACCGGCGAACTGCAGCAGCAGATAAACGCCATGAACCTGCAGATCGAGTTGAACCAGCTAAAGCGCCGGCTGGCCGCCGAGGAGGCTTCAGGAGCATTCGAAACCGGCGCGATAACTCCCCCCGCGGCTGGTGGAGCGGCCGCGGCGTCAGATACTTCTGCCGGTCTGGATCAGCTCAAGGCAGCGATCGAGCGATTGGATACCTCGTTGAAGAGCCGCCTCGATGCCGAAGGCAAACCTGCTGCGACGGCCAATGCCTTCACCAATCCCCTCGACAGCTTCCGTGACAGATCCACGTTGAGGGGCGTGATACGCAGCGCCGAGAACGCTGCGAGTCTCGATGAACTCCATGATATCGACGGCGCGACACTCATCCGCCTCAATTTCGAGGCGACCGTCCTGCCCGATCCGCAATATGCGCGGTCGCCTGGCGTTCTCCAGATGAAGGTCGAGCCCCCTGCTATCGATGGCACGGCTCTGGAGGGTGTCTACACCGGCTGGCTCGACTATCTGAACGCCAATCTCAACCAGAGGGCCGGTGATGGATGGAAAGCCGACTGGCGCCTCCTGAACTCCGCCGCGGCGGATAATTTCGAAACGCTGCAATATCTATACCCAAAGCCGGGCGCCGCCGCGGGCGTTTGCCCCGGACCAGTTCTCGGCGCGGCGGGGGCGCGCCCTGCCGAGTGCCACGTCCTTCAATTTGCGATCCCCTGGTTCGCGGGCACGACGCCCGGAGATGGGGCGTTCCAGACATTGTGGGACTATTTATATTTCTACCATCTGAGCAACGACGACGCCGCCGACCAGGCGGAGAGCATTGCCACGCATAATCTGATGCTCAAGCTTCGCGGAACGCTGCAAAGCAGTTGCGGGGTACCAGCTATCATACCGCAAGGGTTTGAGAAGGATTTTGCCGACCTTCAGCACGATATGGGTGTCGCTCGCATTCGCGTGGCTTCTGCCGAAGCACTGCAGCGCGCCGTGAGGACAGCAGAATCCCTCCTTCAACAGCGCAACGTCGCGGTGCCGACAAACGACACGCTCGCGACGATCAGGACGCGCGCGCTCAGAGCAAAGCTGCTCGTTGCGACTTATCGGCAGATAGCGTTTGGCGATGCGCGATGTGCTGCCCTGGGCGATAGTTTCGACCGCAATGGCCCCAAGCGCCTCGTTCCCGCCGGTTTCATTGCCGCGCTCCGCGCGAGCGATCCCGGAGTACGGGTCTATGAGGTGGGACCCAGGGAGCAGGTCCAGCAAATGTCTACCGTCGCTCGGGCCGCGAACAGCGTCGCGCTGGCGGCCTCGATTGCTGCTTCCGACCCCTCATCGGGGATTGCGGCAAATGCGGCGGCAAGCTATTCGCGGCAGGCCATGGCGCGTGCGGCGACGCTGGAGCGCCTCCCCTCGGTTGTAGGCTATGCCAGCCAGGCGTCGCCAACCTATGGATGGGTCATCGGCCCGAAGGCGACGGTCAATCCCAAAGGCAAGATTGAGATCGCGCATGCGCTTCGGCCATATGATCTCTCGGTCGACCTTTCCGTCCCTGGATGGTGGCCCTATTTCACGTTGCAGACGACGACCGCGTGGGCCCCGTCTCGGTCCGATCTCGTTGCCGGAACGGTCACTGGCACGAGCGTACCCATCAAGGTCGATATGGCGCCAAACAGCGCCGACTATGCTGCGATCAGTGGTCTGGTCGCGAGAGGCGACACAAATTTGCGGCGTGAAGTCCGACTGGACACGACCGACGGGATCTCCGTCAATGCCTGCCGTCCGACAACGATTCTGTTGCGTGGCGAAAATCTGTGGCGTGCCACGGCGCTCATTCTGGATGGTCGGAAGATCGACGGTGCTGCCCTCGCGGTCGCCCCGGACATGTCGGGCTTGATCGTGGACGTTCCCGCGCTCGACACACTCATTGGCGACGTATCGGCCGGCCAACTCCCGCTGATAATCCTCACGCCTTATGGGCCCGCCAACGCCGATATCGACTATGTCCGGAAGCCCACGGCCGGCTGTCCGACCGCCGCCGCTGCCAAACCTGAGGGTCCCAGCATTGCACAGTTATCGCCGCTCCAATTCCGGGCGCCTGCTGACATGACGTTTACCGTCAAGGGGTCCAAGCTGGACAAGGTCAGCGCGGCGACATTGAACGGCCAGGGTGGCGCTGTGACCGCTGCCGCGGACGGTAAGACAGTGACGGTCCGTTTTACCGCCGCACAGACGGCAGGGTTACCTGTCTCCCGCACGGTCCCGCTCACTCTGTTCGTCGGGGCCGATGCCGTGGCTGAGAAGCTGGTTGAAGTCACCGCCAACGGAGCGAGCAACTGATGGCACTTGAACCTGGCATTGCGCACATATCCTTCGGCGTGGGTGAGATCGAGACCGGCAATCCTCCACAGCCGGTCCGCTTCGATCCACACACATTCTCCCACATCGCAAATGGTTCGGCGGTGCTTTTTCAGCGTAGCGGCTCAGATCCGCGCTGGGCTGTTGATGTCGTTCTGGCCGCAGCAGTCCAACAGCTTGTTGCGGACGCGACACCGCCGATCGGTCTCGACGACTTTACCCGGGAGGAGGTCACCGTGCAGGCCGTTCGGCTGCTGACCGAGGTTCAGTTCGCGCCGACACGGGCGCACGCCAAACGGCATCTCAGCTTTGCGAGAGAACGGATGCGAGCAATCGCAGTCGAACTCGCGGGCGACAAAATTGCCTGAACGTCGCGTCCAGAGTGTTGGCATAACCCGGCGCCAGCCGAACGGTCTTTATGCAGTCTGGAATGCCTTAGGAAATCGGATCGGCGCCCGCGAGGGCAAGTAGAGCGTTCACTTGCTCCTTGCTGTTCTTGTCCGTCAAGATCTGCTTGACGCTATCGCTTCTATAGGTCGTCCCGGCTCCGCGAAGGAGCGCATCGATGCGCGCGCCGACGGCGCGGACGCGGCCTGAATCGAGGCGATCCCGCAATTTGGATTGGGCGGCATAGGCGACCGCTATGAGGCGGAGATATTCGGCCTGGGCGGCAGCGGCGGACAGGTTATGACCAAAGCAACTGAGCGTATGTCGCCGGCGCTTACCCGCGCCCGGCGCGGGTGGCGCGAACAGGCCGGGCCGCCATACCGCGAGACTGCGACCGACCGCATAAAGCGCGTCATTGGGCAATTGGTTCGTCGCCCGCTGGGGCAAGAAGGGCGGGGATGCGCCAAGCGTCGGCAACACCGCAGTTTTCCAGTTACCGGGCCATGCGGTGACCGCATGAAGATATCTCTGGAGGATCGCATCGACCGGTACGCCCGGTATGCCACCAGTCGCCTGAACGATGTTCGCGATCGAGATCGGGTCATTGGAACTCACACTTGCGCCACCGCCTCCATAGGCCTGGTCGCGCAACGATTTTGCGATCGCATCCATGACCTGGACGATGTCAGCCGTCCTGGCGCCGGCCCCTGCGTCCAACAGATAGACAGGATCGCGTCGCAGCGCGCTCAGCCGGTCGACCCATTGATCGAGCGTCGCGCTGGCGCGCTTGAACGCATTGACCGTAAGAACGACGACGACTCCCAGTTCATAGCCATAAGTGTCGATGACGATGCGCTCACCCTGGTCGGTCTCGACGTCGGGAATGTAGGTCAACAGCCTGAAGGGGACGAGCGCCTCCCAGGCGTCCGATCCACGCACTTCGCCAAGCGCCTGTCCGCCCAGATAATGTCGCCAGAAAGCGCTCTTCTGACCGCGATACCACGCAAAATCCAGCGCACCCGAACCGCTGCCCGCACGCTGCTGATTGAACTCCAGAACATAGGGCGGCTTGCGCCAGAGCATCGGCGCGGACTGATTGTCGCCCCACAGATGATCTGCAAAGCAGCTGCCCCAGACAAAGGATATCTTGCTGTCGTTGACCGTTACCATGATGGGGTTATTGCGGTTCCGTCGCGAGTTCGCTAGTGCTGACCTTGACTGAGAGCAAGACCGTGGCCCTCGGCCGTCAAGGTCGTGGAAAGTGGCAGCTTAAGGGCGGGTCACAGGACCCGCCCACCCTCCCTAGATCGGATCGAGAACAAGCTCCCTCTGATCGGGTTTGTCGAATATCGAGCCGTCGACGATCCGCGGCCCTTTGGCGCCAGCGGCCGCTGCCCAGTCCAGTTTGAGGGTCAGCCGGTTCAATCCTCGGTCGACCATCGCGACCGTCTTTTCAATGTCGTCGGCGGTCAGTGCCGCGACAAAGGCGACGGCATCGAAACCCGTCAGCGTCTCGTAGCGGATGGAAGGGATCGCCCAGACCTTCCCCGCCTCATCCGCGTCTGCGACGTGGAAGAGACGGCCAGCTGCCGGCGTATCCACCATCAACCGTTCGAGGGAAAGGTTCAGGCGCTTCATCTTGCGCAGCGCCTGGTCGGCGGTGTCCCGAGTGGAGAATATGCTGCGGGCGTCCCACCATCTTTGCAGGGCGACAAATCCGACAGCGGCATTGCCGGCAATAAAGCCGACCAGGATCGATGACACCCATACGGTGAGCACGTCGGATAGGTCAAAGCCCTGCAGAAGATTACGCCGCCCATGTCCGAACAGGTGGCTGACAGCGGGATAGGCCCAGACGACGAGCATCGACAGAGAGATGGCTAGCACCCAGAGCGCGGGCGACATTGCGACCGCTAGCCATGCGGCGGGTTTGCCTGCCTCGGGCGCGGGAGGGTTCCACAAGCGCCAGGTCATCATGGCGACGACACAGATCAGGAAACCCGGAAGCAGAAGGAAGGATGGGACCTGGATGATCGCCTGGATGTCACCAAGACCCGGGATGCCGACGGTTACCTCGCGGGTGACAATCTGGCTTCCCTGCCAGGGCCTGGCGGCGTTGGCGCGGGCGGCCTCGACCCTGGCCGAGATCTGATATTTACCGCTCGTCAGGGGGTGCTCGTCCGTCGCTGCGACCGCGATGCGATAGTCGATGACCATACTCGCACGGGGTGCAAGCGTCACCGTTTCGCCGGACGGGCACGGCTTCCCATCCTTGCCGCACAGTCTCTGCAAAAAGGCCGGGAGCATGAGGGTGGGGCGCAGCGACAAGGTTGATTCGCCCAGATTGATCAAACGCAGATGCGCCGTTCCCTCGCCACCATCGAAAAGGTTCTCGCCGTCATAGATGAGCTCCGCCGTGAACTCTGCAGTCGCCGCCGGCGCGGCCGCCGGCGATACCTTGAAGCTCCCCGTCAAGAGCCGCGGTGGGGTCCGGACGATGAGCGCGGCCGAGGAAGCGATCAGAGAGCTGTCAGCCTGGAGCGTGACGATCCAGCCCTTCGTTCCCTTGGCGACCGGCGCGGGTGTGCAGGCATTGGTCCGAAGACCGGTCGGGGGAAGAATCTGGAGGTGGGCGCCGCGTAGTTCGGCCGGGGTTCCGGCCAGGGTTACGACGATCTTTTCGGGCACGCCCGGCGTCAGGGCGACTTCGCCTGGCAGGACCGTGAGAATTGGATCGGCCGAGGCGGTTCCAGCGAACGAGAGCACCGCAACGACCAACATGGTAAGGCTCAGGACGAAGTGCCGTATCGAACGGACCACCGTGACGGCGCGCCAAATCCCTGATCCTTGTCGGCTAAACATCCGCACCGCCCCGTTCGGTTTCAATCGGCGAATCCCGCGCGCCATTCTCATGACCACGGGCCACCGCTAACAGGGGCGCATGGACGACATACTCGAAATCTTTTGCGACGAGTCGGGTTATACCGGCCCGGACCTCCTGCACGATCGTCAGCCGCACTTTGCGTATGCGGGCGTGGCGCTATCGCCTGGAGAGGCCCGGGATATCATCGCCCGGATCCGCCATGATCATCTGATAGCCGATCCCGAATTAAAAGCCACGGACCTGCTCACCTCGGAGCCGGGCCGCAGAGCATTGCTCGATGTTCTCAAGGCGGTCGAGGGCCGGTTCGTCTTCGTCGTATTTCATAAGGCGCTAGGGCTGTGCGCCAAGGTCTTCGAGTATCTGTACGAGCCCGTATTCCTGGATGGCACAAAGCTTCTCTACGACAGGAAGCTGCATCGGTTCGTCACCATGTACGGCTTCATGGCGCGCGCGGCCGGCGACCCGTTCACGACCGCCGTGCTTGGTCAGTTCCAGGCGTTCATGCGATCGCGCAGCGTTGATGATGCGCCGCTGCTCTTCACCGATGCCGCGCTCAACGACGAGAGCCCTTTCGCTGCCATCACGCGCTTCGCACGGGGCTATAAGGATCTCATTCTTGATGATCTGAAGGCCGATCCAAAGAAGGATCCTGCCCTGGACCTGGGGGCGTCGGGCCTCTGGAGCATTCTCACAAAGTTCGGCGAACAGGGACGAGCGCTCGCCGTTACCTGCGACAATAGCGACCTCACCCGCGCTGTCGCGGCGCGCCTCTCGGGCGGCCCCGAGGACCTCGGCATACGCCGGGCAAGGACGCTCCTGAACAATCCTGACATTTCCGAATATGATCTGGCGCGGCCGATTGTTTTTGCCGATTCCAAGGCGAATCCGGGCCTGCAGATCGCCGATCTCCTTGCCGGTCTCGCGACCGCTACAGTGAACGGGCGGCTGCCGCGCGCCATGGTCGAGGAGGTGACCGAACGTCTCGATCTGGCCTGCCATCACGCCCATTCGGTGATGCCCGAACCCAATTGGGCGGATACGAGCGAGCGCGGTCCGATGGTGAACTGGCTCATTCTCATGGAACTCGCCGTTCGTGCGGACGAGGGCGAAGAGCCGCGACAGGGACTTGAGAGAAAATATAGGGAGTTCGATCTCGCCTGGGCGCGAGGCGACCTCGCCCAATTCGCACCCGATTAACCAGTGCGACAGGCCTTGTCAGACATGGGGGACAGGAAAAGCTGAACTAATACGACAGGATAAGCGGCATCGAACCGGCCCGGGGTGACATGTCGGACAACCGCCCGGCACCACGTCCGACTTGTCACACGAAGCTACGTAATTGAAATAGAACGGGAATATTACCGCAGCACCCGTGCGTGGGGTGCATTACAAACGCCTCGGGCGTGCGTCCTCCCTTGCGCAGCGACAGCGTCGCTGCGAAGCCACGTCCGGGAACGGGCGGGGCCACTTTTCTGCTGCTGGTGGGGATTGCATCGCGCCGACTTACCGGGAAGAATGACGATGTGGCGGGCAGACCATTTCGGAAGGAATATGGTCATGCCGAAAATGTCGGAACGCGAAAAGCTCGCCGATCTGGTCGAGCGTCAGAAGCGGATGGATACGGAGATAGAGGCGACGCGGCAAAAGCTCCGCGATCGCTATGCCCGGATCGTTGGTGAGCTACCCGTGGAGGGATTGAGCGAGCGTGAGTTTCGCGATGTGCTGGGACAGGTGATCCGGGTCGGAGGTACCGCCGCCTTCGCCGCGCTCAAGCCCCTGCCCAACGCTGATTGAAAGTCCCATATCAGCTTCAACCGCAGCGGAAAGGGGAGCGACGTTGGCGGGCCGGCAGGCCCGTCAAAAGGAGCGGCGGGGGGGAAACCGATCGGGTTTCCCCCACTTAGCGCGACGGCACGGCAAAAGCCCGGCGCGGGGATGATCGCGCCGGTCCTGCCGGAAGCAATGGGCTGAGCAATCGTCTAGGGTGGGCCTAGAAAATTATAGCCGCTGCTATGCCCGCAATGGTCGCAATCGATGGTGTGACAGGGATTGATGCAACCGCCATCGAGTTGCTGGAAATAGTGGTGACGGGCCGGTTTGCCGCAAGCCGGGCATGGAGCCTTGAAACGCTCATTGTCGAGTTCCATTCCGCCCGGTTCGATACAGCCGCCGTAAACTCTCACCATAGGAGCCTCCGAAGATAAGGCCCGCCCCGAAGGGCGGGCCAAAGGGTCAGGCTGCAACGCGCCTTTGACGCTCCCGCTTGGCGGCGCGGATCGCGTCGATCCCCTCGGTATCGGGCCGCTGGCTATCGACACGGAAAGCGTGGGTCGGGATGCCCGCATCCTTGAGCAGGTCGAGCAGGTTCGCCTGTATTCCGGAGCCTTGGCATATCAGCGCCTCGACGGGGCGAAGGCCGACAAGGCGCTCGTTGCGGACGAACCCGGCGCGGCGGCCAAGGCGGCTTTCGGGGGTGAAGGCGACAAGCGGAACGCCTGCCTCTGCGGCCCAAGCGGCGGCGATGGCATCGGCTCCCTTGCGCTGTGCCGTGGTCACAAGGGTCAGGTGGGGAACGCGCGTCCTGATCTGGTCCAGCTTGTCCCAGATCATGCGCCAGTCGTGCCATTCCTGCCCGCCCGAAAAGACGACGATGGGGCCTTGCGGCTTGTAGCGTTCGCGGGCTTCAAGGGCACGTTCGCGCAAGAAATCGGCGGCTGCGATCTGGCTTGCGGTGGTGACGCTGGACGCTCTGGAACCGCGCGCGGCGCTCCACGGAAAGCCGGTTTCCGCCCGATAGACGGCAGCGGCATAATCGCGCATCACCTCTATGGCGGCGCGCTGTTCCGCCACGGTCCGGCAACGGGCCTGCAATTCCTCGACATTGCTGTTCCAGACTTCGCCCGCTTCGGGATCGCGGACCATCTCGCCCAACTTGAAGGCTAGGCTATCCTCGATGCCCGCCAGTTTCAGCGCCTCGTGGTGGAAGCTGTTGACGAACCCCCATGCGAGCGGCTGCGCGGTCGCCTCCATCCTCGTATCCCGGAAAAGATCGAAGAGGGTTGCGATGATCGCCCCGCATTCCTGCTGCGCCTGCATCGGGTGCGGCATGTCGAGTTCCTGCGGGTCACGCGCGCCTTCGATGATAGCGAGCGGCTGGACGTCGCCGAACGCGGCTTCGATTTCGGGGATGGCGGTTTCCTCGGCGTAGACTTCGGCAACGTCGCTGAAATGCCCCATACGCTGCCGGGTCTTGTCGGCGTCGTCGGGTTGAATGTCGTCCAGCGGATCGCCTTCGCGGGCCGTGCCATCGGTCGCGGTCGGCTCGGATGTCTTCAAGGCTTCGCCCAAATCGGCAAAATTGCTATAGCGGCGGGAGGTCGTTTCCTTGCTCATGGTATCATCACCTATCGGGAGGGTTTCGGCTTAGGGTCGGGGGGAGCGCGGCTAACGCTTCCCCCGCCCGTCGGGACTGGCTTACAACGGGACTTCGTCGTTCAGCCGTTCGGTGAGATTGCCGCTATCGTCGGCGTTCCCCTCGAAGCTGTCCGCCTTGCGGCTGCGGCGTGTGCGGCGGGGGGCCGGATCGTTGCCGGGTTCCGGGCCGAACGGATCGTCTCCGCTTTCCTCCGGGCCGCCGTCCGCGTCGTTGAAGTTGTCTTCTTGACGCTTGCGGCGACGGTTCCAAGCGACGTTGAAGCCGTCTTCGCCGTCCCCGAAAAGCGCGATCGACAAGGGGGCGGTGAAGCTCGGATCGTCAACCTGTCCTTGGTAGAAGATTTCGCCGGTGGAATTGGCGGTCGCCTCCCACAGTGCGCCGATCTGGACCCAGCGCCGCGCGGGATTGAGCGCCATAACCTCATAGGCGGGCGCGCGCTCATGGTTGCTCTGAACGGGTTTGAGGCCAAGGCGCGGAAGGTGAAGATTGGCGGTCGAAATGGAACCGAACAGCGAGCCGTTATTGGGCTTGAAATGACCGATCTGCATGACAATTACTCCAAGATGCCGGGTCGATACCCTGTCGTCGGGAACCATTCCCTCCGACATCTTCCTTATACTCCCTCCCCTCTTGTCATTGTAGTTGATTGATTTCTTGACAGAATCTCATCGTACCTGGTGAGTCCGAGCAAAATACTTCCGCGAAGCGGAATAGAGACAAGGACGCATTGGCCGCGCCAGCGGGCAATTCTTCAGATCAATCCCGTCGTGGAGCGAAGCGCGCCCTTGATCCCATCGCACCCGGAGCCGTCCTCGCAGGGTCCCAAGGGCCGCGCGGATTTCTTGTCGTCAAGAAGCACGGGAGGGGGGATGTTAGCGCAGCTTGGCAAAATGGGGCCGGCGCTGCTCTTGAAACAAATAAAACGCCGCCGGCCCCATTTTGCCTAGCGGAGCTTCCCCCCGACGCAATTCTTGGCGACGAAAATCCGTGTGGCACGCCCGGGACACTGGGAGGCGGCGAAGGGTGCGATGGGATCGAGGGCTACAAAGACCCTATCGCGCGCCAGCGCGATTCCTTAGGCGAAGCCTGCCATGCGGTGCCCTCGCCGCAGGGGTGACGTCAGGAGAACGAACGCCCTCGCCGCGCGCCGCGGAAGGGATCGTTACCGAAGGCGGGGACCGCGGCACGCGGGCCCCGTCGGAGCGAGCGCAGCTCGCGGAGATAGAGCCCGGTCCCGGCGTGCCGGGATCCGCCCTCCCCTTTTCTTCCTGCCTCCGCCCGCTTCTCCGCCTCGCCCGACGCGCCGATCCTTTCCCATCCGCGCTATATCCTTGCCGGCCTTCCCATCTGTCGAGCCGACTTGGGCGCCTTCCATCCCCCCAATTCGAGAGGGCAGATCGCGTGCGCGATACCTCCCGCCGTGATCTTGTTGGCCCCACGAGAACTGGATCGGATGGAAATATGACGGACATGAGCATGAAGGCTCTGCTGGAGCCCTACGACATCAACCTGCCGCTGCGCGATGCGCTGGATGATCCGACGCTGTCGCCTGACCGACGCGCGCTCGCGGCGGTGGCGTTCCGACAGGAGCTGAACGATGCGCTCTATAGTGCGATGGAACTGCTGGAGGCGTTTCAGGCACTGGACGCGGAGATGGAGGAGAAGCTGCCGCCCCACACACCCAGCGAAGGCGAGGCCCGGGTACGGCATATCCTCGACGGGGAAGGTGACGACTATCAGCGTCGTCTCTACTATATCCTGTCGGAGCGGCCGGTGACCGACGCAATTCGGGATCTCGAATGGCTGACCGATCTCCTTCATGGCCGCGCACGGATGGTGCGGACGCTCCACGAGGCGGGCGCGAAGGTGCCCAAGCTGCCCGGTGTCGATGGCGCCGATGGCCATGGCTCGATCGGACCGATCGGTTGCCGCCCCTTCGGGTGCTGACCTTGGTGGCATAAAAAATGGGTCTCCCGACCAACGCCGGGAGGCCCATTTGATGCGGTCGCCTGATGGGGACGTGACCGCCATCCCCGGGTGAACCGATTGCCATTGAGGACCGTTGGAGGTGACCCGCCCCTCGCGGCAATCGCCCAATTCGGAGTGCCGGAGTCATCGCGGCGACACCCAAGGCGGGTTTCCTCATGCTTGATCCAGTTTGCGGCGCCAGCTCGACAGCGGCCATCACCCTTGTCTGTCGATGCCGGGCGGCAGTAACCGGCCCTTGCGGATTTCGGCCCAGCGCGTGCTGCCACCGAACCACCCCAGCGCGCCGCCTGTACGCAATATGGTCATCGTCTCGCCCGGCTCGTAGGTTGTCATGATGCCGGCGTTGGCGCGACGCAGGGCAAGGCCGCCTTCTCCTTCTCCGCTCGGATCATGCCATGCGACGCCATCATCGACGATGACGAAGCTGCCGAACGCGATCCGTTCGCCGGCGGTAGCGTCTATCGTTTCGCGCATGGGCGAAGCGACAGGAAGATCTGCTGCCGGTGCGTGGTTGGGGCGCTATCATCTGTCATCTGGAAAATCGGGGGCCATCCGGGAAATCGGGATCGAGTTGATAGGACCCGCCCTTGCCGGCGACGGCTATCGGCCATTCGCGCAAAGCCTTGCGATAGACAGGCCATCGGATCTTACCCTGCAGAAGCAGGTGGGTGGCCCTCGCGATGTACCGCAGTCTCCACATGCGATCGGTCCTTTCCGGAAGGCCTGTTCGACGAAGGAACGAGACGTTATGCGTTTCCGGCGATACCCGGTAGCGGGGGAATGGTCCGAACGCTCGCCATGTCGCCAAAGAGGGTAATATGCGACTTCAGCGTCGCTTGCAGATCATCCCGGCTATGGAAAGCCTCCATCGAATAGGCGCTACGCGCCAGAGCGTCGGGGTCGGCGACGAACATGTGCGCAAAGCGCCGTGGCCAATGGCAAAGCAGGATCCATGGCCAGTCCGCTGCCGGAGGCGCGAACTCGAAGAAGCTGATTGCCCCGGCTTCGCGGCAACTGGGCCTTCGATCGAGAAGATCGGGCGGCCGTGCGAACGCACGGTCTTCGGCGAGAAAGGCCTCGAACTCGGCCAGTTCCTCGTCGGTTTCGATCATGACGATATAATAGCGGTCGAGCGCGAGCCTCGAGCCCGCCAGATGAGCAGGGATGTCGATCACCACAACCGCAGGCGCGGTGATCAGAGGCGCGGCATAAAGACGCCGCTTGGCGGCAAGTTCATCTGAAAGGCGCATGGCGAAGCTCCTGACTAAGCGGCGCTCGGCGTGCGATCAAAGCTCATCGCGAGTATAATACCGGGCACCACCCCCAAGCCAGCCCCTCTCCCCTCCTCAGGCCGGGCGGATCCTGTCGCGGTTCGGTCTTCACGATGCGTGCTCCGGGCGTCCTGGTGCCCGTCGAAATGGCTCGAGGAGGAGGAGTGATGCGGATGGCCATGAGCGCCAGATGAAATCACCGTCATAGGCGGCCCCTCAGTCCTTCGTCCTGCTCGGAGACGTCAAGCGGAAAGGTCGAGCCCGCTCAATGGCATCTGCGATTGGCCGTTGGGGGGCGGCGCGACCGAGGTACTATTCATCGTTTCCCTCAGGACAGGGATAGCGTGGCGGGATCGTCGTCCCATGGATTGAATATCGCCGCACCGCTGTGACGCACGTCTTTGACATTACGGGTTACGAGATAGAGCCGATGCTCGATCGCGGTAGCCGCCAGCATCGTGTCAACGACGCTCGGGGTGTGGCCGGTGCGCAGCTTGACGTCACCCGAGATTTCGCCCCAGCGCCGGATGATGGCGTCGTCGAGCGAGAGGATACGGCCTCTGAAGCGCGCTTCGAGCGCGTCTCGTGCGCCCATATAGCGGGACCGCTCGGGGTGCTCGACGGGTATGCCATGGATACCCTTGTCATATTCTCCGAGGGTGAGGACACTGAGGAAGAAGCGTTCTTCGGCCTGATCCGAAGCCCATGCCTTCACGCTGGGTGCCCCGTTGGGATTGATCAGGGTGGCAATGACGTTGGTGTCGAGAAGCCAGCCGATCACAGGCTGATGTCCCGGCCGATATCCTGCTCGCGCGTGAGATCGAGGTCGTCGAGATGAAGCCCCTCAAGAAAGGCGACCAACGGCTTCTTGCGCTCGGGCGGCAGCAATCGCTCGAGTTCATCGGCGCTGATGACGACGACGGCGTCTTTGCCGCGGACAGTCACGCGCTGCGGCCCTTCGCTGCGAGCAAGGCGAACGACCTCGCTGAAGCGTGCCTTGGCGTCCTCCAGCTTCCATCCCCGTGCTGCCGGGGGAAGCCGGGAGGCGGCCTTGCGGACACGGGGGGGATCGACATCCTTGGACGTCGTCATGAACATGCTCCTTCTGACTAGCTAGTCAGATATAGGCGAGTCGGTGGATCGACGCAACGGCGGCGCGCGACGCGAGGCCGAGTGCTGCGCGCCAAACCGGTCATGGTTCCGCATGGCGGGGCGGGCCTATGGGAACATCGGGATTGTCATCGTTGATGGGCGGCGATGATCCGGCGTGCGAGCTGCTCGATTTCGTGTCGATCGTCCGTCGTCGTGCAATCGCCGGGCAGGACAACCAGATCGTCCAGGGCGGCGCTGCCCTTGCTGAGGAATATGCGCCAGACGTTCCGTCGTATCTCGCCCTGCGGGCGGGGCTCGGTGTCGGGGTGGAACATATCCGCCCATTGGCGGCGGTCAGGATCGTCGGAGAGATCGGCCCAATCTCCCAGCACGCCCCAGACGGTGAAGCCGTCGATCATGGCATGATGCTCGCGGGCCGCCCGGCGCTCCGCATCGCGTTTGGGCTGTTCGCGCCGATCCTTGGCCTCTGCCTGCTTGCCTCGGACCGCTCGCAGTCCGGATTCGAGCCCGTGGATGACGTCGGGCGCCACGGTCTCCTCCCGCCTGGACAGGACATAGGAACGCGGATCAGCGGCAAGCCGATCGAGGCCATGGCGGGCAAGGGCGATCAGGGCCTGTAGCTCGGTCTTGGTCAGCGTTGCTCGCAGCCCGCTGGTCATCGCGTGTGTTTTCATAAGCGGTGCTCCTGATGCCATGGTTTGAGGCCCGCCGGCGGAAGCGCGTATTCGCGGGCCTTGTGGTGCCTCGTTTCGGAAGAAAAGCCCCGGTGGCCGAAGGTCGATAATCATGGAAAGAGAAGGCGCTTGCCCTCCCGGGTCATGATCCACATGTCGGGCGCTCTGGAATATTGATCGGCGGTGTTCATCGGTGGTTTCCACAGCCATCGCCGACAGACGGACACCAGCTCCGGCGGCGGCCACGGTCTGGAGTGGCGTCGGCCAGCTTTCGTTTCACCGGTTACGCGTGTTCGGATTTGGCGGAGAACAATCAGTCACGACGCCGACGGTTGACGGACTATGGGAAGGCTGCCGCGAGGTCGACGGATACGAGCGCCTCGCGAACGATATCCAATTCGGGATCGGACGTTTCGGACAGCAATCGCGTGGCGACGGGGTCGACGCGCAGACGTGCCGCGATATCGTTTCGATAGGTGGTGAAATCGAGCCCAGCGTCAAACGGGGCCTCGTGGGTGACCCATAGAGCGGCGTGCAGTTCGGCGATCCCCGACCATGCGCGTTCGTTCTTGGACTCGTCGAGAACGACGCGGCGCTGCAGCAGCATATCCGGGCCCCAGTGGCTTTCACCCGGACGGATCATCTCCTGGGCAACGGACAGGAGTGCCGGCTGGGAGAAGTGATCCGGCTCCACGAAAAACCAGAGGTTATGGCAGCCCTTGAGGGATTCGAGCGTGTGGATGCGCGCGGCGATGGCGTTCCGATCGCGAAATGCGCCCGGATGCTGCGTCTTCAGGCCGGCGGCCAGCTCGAGCGGGTCAAGGCGGAAGAAGCGCGCCGGCGGTTCGGTGGACGGCACGATCCGCGCAGCGTAGATCTGCTCCAGCGGCAGATGGCCGGCAACAGCCCTCAAGTCGCTCGCGGTCGAGGCCACCGCGCGCCATGCGGCGTCGGCATAGCCGCCGAGCGGCACGACATGCCGGAGCGTGCCGCTATCGTCCCCATCGACGACATTGACCCACGCCCCGCGCCGCACGGCGGGCTCGGCTTCCGGATCAAAGGCCACCAGCGTCAGTATCGACAGCTCTATGCTGCTAAGCGCGACATCGACGTTCGATGGTCTGAACTGGGCTTTGTGCGCGTTGATGACGGAACGGGCCATGAGGATCTCCTGAGAGAGGTTGGACGGGATGGCGATCATGCTCACCAACCCGGCTCCCTTCGCCCTCCCCCCTCTTTCCACGCGTCAGTCAGGCCCATGTGACGTTGCTCGCCATCGCATGCGTTTTCATATCCGGCCTTTCTTATGCCAGGGCTTGAGGCCTGCGAGTGGCAGCTTGTATTCTCGCGCTTTGTGGTGGGCGCTTTCCGAAAAGAAGCCCCAGTGGCCGGTTGAAGAGTATCGGAGGAAGAGGAGCTTTTCATCTTCCTCTGTCCTGATCCACATGCCAGGCTCGATTGGATATTGATCGGTAGCGCTCATTGGCTTGCTTCCATGAAGACGGAGATGTGATCAGGCGACGTGCAGAACCAGATCTTCGGTCTTTGCCGGTGGCGCCTCGGTCACGCGAAACGGCTGGATTGGATCGCGCGTGCGCAGGACGAACTGATGACGCCCGGTTGTTTCGCGTCTGCAAATTGCAAGGCGGTACGAATGGTCGAAGCCAGCCATAACGCCCCGAAGTGAGGACAGTTGGGCCATGATATGCTCCATGACGTTGAGATCAGGATCGGTTATGCCCGCCGGGCCATTCTTGCCCGAACCTGCTCGATCCATTTTTCCGGGTTGTTGTGGTGGTCGAGGAATTCCTGGGACCATTGGAACACCGTCTCGATGTCCGGCTCGATCGCGTCGAGCGCGTCGCCGAAGTCGGGAGGGTTCGCGCCTTTGCAGCTGTTGCGCATGAAAATGAGCGCGCCTGCGCACATCGCCCGGGCATCGGTACCGTCACCGGGAATGGTCTTGTGGCACGGGAGCGGTGGTCCGTCGAACTGGACCTGACTGGTAAAGTCCTCCGGACGATAACCGCCGAGCCAACCGGCCGGATGATTGCGGCGCCAGGGGCATTCGCTGCACGGCCGCTTGAGCAACGGTTTCATATCGCAGCCGCCCGCAAGGTTTGCAGCGTCTCATTCATGAGCAACCGGGTCGGGCCGCCGAATATCTCGGCGTCGGAAATGACATAGTACCCACCACCAAAGGCGGTGGAGTAGTCATCGTCCTCATAACTTTCAGCCCATTGAAAACCGAACGGCAGCGCGGATTTGCAGACCTTCTGGATCAGGCAGGCGATCGAGTGAACATCGACATCATCACCGCTGATGAATGCGAACTGTGCCCTACCCTCCGGATCGCCGCGGATAGTGAGGTCGGCGCCCAACCCGAAAAAGCCAGGATCGGACCACAGATCGAAGAAGCCGGCGAACGGGTCTTCCTCGTCCGGCTTTGCGGAAAGGCTATCCTGAACGGCTCGCTGCGCGATGCGTAGTAGGCTTTCACTGTCTGCATGCCGTCGATCGGAAGCTCGGCGAAATCGCTCGACAGTTTCGCAGCCACAATGAAGCATTCTTCGAGCAGCGTCGCTTCGTAGGGCGATATGGGAATCGCGAATGCGGTTTGCAGGAAATTGGCCATCTCTCGGCTCCTTGATGGGATTGACGGGAGGCTCGGCCGAAGCAAGTCGGATCGCCGATGGGCTCAGCGCAGCGGGCTCGTCGAGCCTTCGAAAATGGAAAGCCGCGCGGCGGGGAGCTATATCGTCGGTCCGCGCTGCAGCCACTCCGCGATCTCGTCCTCGGTAAGATTTTCGAGTAGCTTCAGGACCGTGCCGACGCTTGGCTAATAGGCGAGGAAGGTCCGCTTGCCGTGATGCTCGGCCGGCCATGCGTCGGGATTGAATTGACCGGCCAGACCGCGGAAATCATCGTGCGCGCGTTCCCAGATTAGGTCGAGAGCGTCGCTGCGCGACAAGTTCGCGACGGCGGCTTTCTCATGTTCGATTATTGCGGTTCGCATCGCGTCGGGGCTGCCGCGATTGGCGAGGTCGCAATATCCGGCGAACCAGCGGCGGCGTCCGTTGATCATGATGTCGAAGAAAACCGAGCCGATGGTACCGGCCTTGAGTTCGGACATGGCGAACATCCCGGCCCGCGAGAACAGCGGCGGGAGGCGATCGAACATCAATTCGAACTCGCTCTTGCGAATCTCAAACCATTGGTTCGCATAGGCCTTGCCCGATGCGATGTCTTCAGCCGGAGCGTCCGGTATGCGATTGAGCAGTTCGAACATCTGCTTGCGTGTCGCAATGCCATCGAAGATTTTCCCGAAGGATGGATCCTCAGTCATGGGATGGTTCCTTGTGAACATGGCGTCAGGCGGCCGCCGGCGCGCACCGGAGAGGATTAGAGCTATTCGGCGGCGCTGAGAGAGGCGGGGTCGTTGTCCGCAAATCTGACGTCGACCTGATAGTCGATGGCGTGCACTGTGATCGCCCGGTCCTTCGGTACTAGCCACGCGACATGTTCGCGCACCGCCTCACGGACCCGCTCGATGATTGCGGCGTCTTCGCCGAGGAGGAGCATGTTGGCGGCGAAACGTGCCTGCATATCGAACGTCGCGTGCTGGGTATGGTAGCTGTCCGCTTCGCTATCATCGCTGACAAAGAAGCATGCCGCTTCCAGCATCGAAGCAAGCTCGCCGGGTTCGATGACGGAGCCGTTGGTTAGCAGGATGGCGACCTCATCGAGATCGGTCCAGCAATCGCCGGGGACGATCAGCAGGTCGGCGGGAACAGCAAGGATTTCGGCCGGGTCGTCGGAGCCATGTGTCGGCCGCACGGCGAGTTCGAGGGTGATCGCGTTGACCCGTCCAGAGACAAGTCCTGGGGGCAACTGCGCGCCCGATGCATAGTCGAACGTGTCGTCCTCGCCTCGTTCGACCCGGAAAGACCATCCGAGGACGCGCGGTAGGCAATCGTACCATGCATATCCCGCGAAGTCCTTCACCGGATCAACGGGCGTTGCGCCAAGCGGCCGTGCGCAGGCAATAGCACGGCCGGCACATTGCTCGATATGGGGATCATCCGATGGCATAAGGATCATCGGCTCGCCCGCCACCCGATCGCCGATAAGAACGCTGTCCGTCTCGGCGGTACGCGGCGTCCATGCCGAGAGCCAGGGCGCGGCTTCTGGCAGGAAAATGCCAAGTTCCTTCGCCCGAAGCCACTGAGCATAGGAAAGCCGATGGTGGCCCTCGCGGGCGACGGTGCGAAAGATCGCCGCCTCGCAGGCTTCCCGGAGCGCCTCGAGCGCGGTGCTCAGCACGACCTCCTTGCGCGCAGGCAACACCAGCTTCAGGTCAGGGAAATTATCTATGTCCACCTTGGCATACCAGCCGCGGCCGCCATCGGCGTCATGGATGTGCGGCAGATTGCACGGCACGGTAAGACCGTGAAAGTTGATGCGGACAAGCGCATGCGGGAGATGCGATGTGTCTGCGAAGATGCCTATTCGGCAGCCGTTCCATTCCTCGATGCGTATAGCGTCGCGGAGGAAGCTTTCCTGAAGCACCCTTTTTCCGCCAAACCAGATCGGCACCGGGCAGAAGCGCGCAGCCGTCTTCACCGCTTGCTCGAGTTGCGGCGCCCATGCCTCGGGCAGGTCGATCTCGAGTTCGGTACCCTTCTCGAGAGTAGACGGTATGACGGTGAGCAGTTTGCCGCTTTCCCAGGCGTCCGCCGTGATGGTCACCTGCCAGGCGGCGTCGATCTCCGCAGAGCGGGAGCGCACGGTCACGTGGCGACCGGCGAGGCTGAACACGCCCATTCCGGCGGGATCTTCCGCCCGGGCGATATGCTCATCCCACCCGGAGTCGCCGAGCGCCAGAAACTTGGCCGGATCGGAAATGCCGCACCCGTCGTCGCAGATCTGAAGCACAGGCCCCCGATCCGTCTCGAGCAGACCGATATCGATCCGCGTCGCACCAGCTCGGCGTCCATTTTGCAGGATCTCGCTGAGCACGTCGAGGGAGCCGCCATTATGGAAGCGTCCGATTCTGGTGATCAGGGATGGACTGACCGAGGTGTGGACCATCGTGGGAAAGGGCATATGCGCCTCCGGCATTATGGCGACATCATCGTCGCCCCCACCGTTCGCCTCCTCCCCTCCATGGGCGCCCGGATCCTGACGTGCCTGGAGCCTGACAACGGGATTAGCGGGCTCCGACCAATCAATGTGTGCGTCGATCCAGGCAGGCACGAAGTCCCAGTCGAAGCTCAGCGGGTAGTCTTCGCCGACCTTGGCCCAGGCTTGCTCGACTGCATCTGACCAACCAATGACGGTCATGCGCAGGGCGGACGTGCCGATAGCCTCGAAGGAGGAGCGTATCTGCAGGGCAAGCTGGATATTCTCAGGATGGGAGACGGGGCGATCGCGCAGGCTCAGCACTGCTTCCCAAAGGCAGGCGGCAGTTTCGAGCGCGGAGGAGGAATCGCGCATTGCAGGGTCCTTTCATCTGTCGGGAGGTGTCACGCGGCGCGGCGCGCACAATCCTCGCCGAGGCCAATATCGCTGGCAGTGAGGATATCGTGGCGGGACGCGAGGCGGTCGTAGGCGCCGGTCAGATCATCGATGTCGGTTCTGACGCAGACATCGCCGGGATCATGATCGAGGGTGATGACGGGGCGAAGCTTTTCACCGGAGATTTCGGGGAAGATTAGCTGCACGATCAGCGTGTCGATGTGCCGTGCCAGCGCGGCGATGCGCGAACCGAGGATTTCGCGCGCAGCTGGCGCCAATTCGAAATAGCGGTCCGGCGCGATGACGGGGCCGGTACGCAGGCATCGAACGCTGCCGGCAACCCTGGGCGCCTTGACGAGGCAAGCTTGACCGCGCCGCGCTTCATCGACGGCATCGGCGGAGACAAGAGCACGATATTCATAAAGGGGCAGCGTTCCCGCGATGCGGGAACGGGTTACGATGATTTCCATGCTGGCTTTCCTTCGGGCGAGACCTCGCGCCGGTGGTGGGATTGGGCGTTGGAAAGCCGCTGATTGCTCCACCAAATTGGCGCGCTTCCCTATCCCTCTTCCTCTCTGGCGACAGGATCGTCAGTCGTTGGGGGCAGGCTCGACCTGTTCGTTTTTGAGGATCCAGGTCGTTTGCCAGCGGGAATCATCGAAGGCGGGTGCATCGCCCTCGCTCTGGCGGTCGATCGCCGACTGCTCGTCGGGAGCTTCGACCGGGAGAATGACGGCGCGTTCGACGCGAAACACCTGGATGATCCGGAGGTTGTGGGCGGTCATGACCTGTCTCCTTCCAGTTCATGGTCGGGGCCGTATGCGCGGGATCGAGCGAACGCGTCGTCGCCGGCTTCGTCGACCAGATAGCCGGTGAGCTCCTCCGCATATTCAGCATCGAGAATGGCCTGCGCCGCGGGCACGAGGCGAACGGCGAGCCCGTTTGCGAACAGAAGGTCGTCCGCCGCGTTCATCGCCGAATGATGGTTCCGGGCATCGACCGCAACCTTGACGCGGATGACGGCATAGACATGGACGAAGTGACGGCGGGTCGCGCCGTCCGCCACGACGTCGGATGCCTGCTCATCGAGAGCGCTCACAGTTACGCCGCCTTGGATTCGGGTAGCACCACCAAATCCGGATCGGTCACGACCTCCGTGCGCATGCCGGAGTAGTGATTGTCCGCCATCCAACGTTCGGCGCTCGCCATATCTGTGGCAAGGAAACGCAGCTCCTCGCGATCGCCGCGGCCGGTCAGCACGCGGACCATGCCCGGCGTCGGCACCTCGAGGATTTCGAACGGCTTGCTGCTCTCGGCACTGAACAGCCGGCGAACCACCATGACGATGGTGCCCTCGCTCCCGAAATCGCCGAGATGCAGGGTGAAGGTCGCCGGATAACTGCCCGATCCCAAGTGACGCTCGACCAGGCGGCCGGAGCCGTTTTCGCTCTCCCACCTGGCCAGCTTTTTCGTGAACCTTGCCGGTGGGCGCGGCTCTGCGCTGCTGTACGCGATGCGGGAACCTAGAGGTGCATTCTCGTAGATGTGACGGGCGGTGTACATGGCATATGTCCTCGAAATGCACGAAGCCCGGCGCGGCGGCCGGGCTTCGTGAGGTGACGAAACAGGTGAGAGGCGATCAGTCGCGGAGACCTCCGGCGGCTATGTCTTCGATCCACGAGGCACCCTCGTCGAAGTCGGCATCTTCGTCGGCGACCAGTGGGGCGAGCGCGACCGCTCCTTCGCGGCCCAGCTGACCGAGGCGCTGTACGGCGGCATAGAGGATCGGCGCGAGCTGCTCCGGGTTTGCGGCATCGATATTGGAAGTCATGCAAATGCTCCTGATTGTGGAGGAAGTCGGTCGGGAAACGGCTCGCGATGCGAGCTTCGCAATCCGGCGCGGTCGACCAGTCGCGCGGGAAGCCATGCGAACGTGGACTTCAGGCCGCCTCGCGAGGTAGCCACTGATAAAGGAGATGGGCGCCGGGTTCGTGTTCGGTGCCGATCGCGAAGCGCACCAGCTCGCCGTCGCAGGCGAATTGCGCGGCGCGCGGGAGCGTGAGATAGCTTGGTCCCTCAAGGATGATATCCTTGGAGCGAACGGCCTGCACCGTCCGGATCGTTCCGATCGCACGATGCCAGCCAGGGGCGCTGATCAGTTTCAGCCGGTCGCCTGGCTTGATCCGTTTCTTGAACGCGGCAAGCGGAACCAGGGTGTCGACAGTGGCGCCCGAGCCGCGCCGCGCGGCCAGCGCCGTCCAATAGGGCGGCCCGATGCGGACCTCGCAGAAGAAGGCGCAGCTATGATAGTCCTGATAGATATTCGAGCGCGTGAAGCCGAACCGCTCGATCTGATCCTTCACCTTGACGGTGAACGCCTGCTGCGCGTCCCTGCCGGTGAGATCCTCGGGCGTATCGAGAAGCTCGGCGATGATCTTGCGCCCGCCGGTGAATTTCTGGGTGATTATGGTGAAGCGCATTTCCGGGAAGCGGTTGCGCAAGTGCCGCTCGATACGCCCGGCGACCGTGGCCAGGTTTTCGCCCGGATTGTGTAGATCGCCCTTGTAGTGGAAATTGCCGCGGTCGTCGAATTCGACCTGGCTGTAGAGAAGCGCCGGAGCGCTTGGCTCGCTGTCGTAGGAATGCATGGAGTGATCCTCCCGAACGCACGAAACCCGGCGCGACGGCCGGGCCTCAAGGATGACGATTAGGGGCGGAACCGCGCGTCAGGCCGTGTCGGTGGTTCTGTCGAGCAGCAGCACAGCGATCGAGGGTTTCTCGGAGACCTCGGCCTTGCGGCTGTCATAGGGATGATGGCCTTTTTCGGCGATCGTGAGCATGTCGAACACCGGCGTTGGCGAACCGCCGCCATCCGGCACGGTCATGCCCGCATCATGATATTGGATGTCGATGAATCGCGGCGGTCCGCAGGTTTGGTACGGCCCGAAATACAGGGTGACGCGGAGCCCCTCGCTCGTTTTTGCGCTGACCGTGAAGCCGCCGTCCGGAATGTCGATCGGCAGCGTCGGCACATGGTTGAAGATCGCAGAGCCAATGCTCGCGGCGTCCGCGCTGGTCATGACGGGCAGTTGGCAAATGCTTGGACTAGGAGATGGTTGTTCCATCGGAGTTCCCCTTTGAGAGCGGGAATGGATGTGATGGCCGGCCGGCCGCGCCGCGATCAGCGGACCTGTTCGAGCAGCTGGCGGGCCTTGCCTTCGAGATCGAGACGCGCATCCTGGTGCGGCCTGGCCCGTGCAAGCGCGGTGATGCCATTCACGAAGTCGAAGACGCTCTCCGGCGGCTTCCCTTCCTCGGCCAGCACCGCGTCGATCACCTTGGAGGTGTCCGCCTTGGAGAAGCCGCGCCTTCGCAGGAACTCCGTGCGGTCCTCGTCCTTGCGTGCGACGATCCGTTCACGGGCGGTCCTGATCCCGTCGATGAAGGCTCGCGGAGAAGCATCGGCATAATGCGCAAGCGCCGGTTCGGCCTGATGGGCGAAACGTCCGGCGGCAAATTTGGAATGCCGGATCTTGATCTCTTCGAAATTCTCGACGCCCCACAATATCCTGTTGGCGCAGACGGCACGCAAGTAGAAGGTCGCGATGCCGAGCGTTTTGGCGCCGACCTCGCTGTTCCACGCATAGAAACCGCGGAAGAACAGATCCGGCTCGCCGTTCGGCAATTTACCCGCCTCGATCGGGTGGGTGTCGTCGACCAGAAATACGAAGACGTCGCGATCCGACGCATAGAATGTCGTCGTGTCCTTGGTGACATCGACGTGAGGGTTATAGTGCATCGTCCGCCAGTCGAGCACGCCCGGTACTTTCCAGCGGGTGTCGCCGGTGCCGTTGCCGGCGAAGCGCATGATCGCCTCGACGAGCTGGTGATCCCAGATACGACCGTAGGACTCGCTGGTAACGGAGCGCAATTCCGTCCGTCCGATGTCAGACTGCAGGAGCTTTACAAGTTCGCCCCGATGATTCTGCAGGCCATATTGGAGATTGATGCCGGCGAGCGGCGCGGGCAGATCGCGCATATAGGAGGCGGGCGCGCCGACCAGGCTGCACAGCTGACCGAACGACCAGTTGGTGGGCGCGACCGGCATGTCGTCATCGGGCAGGATCAGCGCGAGACGCTCGGGCTCGTCACGGCGAGCCTCGACCCGGATCGCGCGGCTCTCGATGATGCGCGTATGTGAACGCTCCGCCCGGTCCCGGACGCTGTCGAAAAGATCGCCCAGCGAGAGGAAGCGTTCGTCGTCCGGCCGGGAAAACCACTCGGAGGACACGCGACTGTTGGACGTGCCGCGCGAGACGTCGACGCGATAGGCGCTGGAAGCAACGCGCGGGGAATGCGCGGGCGCGGGAGCAAGGGATGCCATGGGATTTCTCCGCAAATGTCAGGTTTCAGATCGACCGGTCAGTGCCCATCCGCACCATCCAGCCGTCCACCCTCCTCCCCCTTCCCTCCAACCGCTGAGGAATGGATGGGCGCCATTGTCGCGAGGCTTGCCCCCGGCGATTGGAATGTAGACGCCGGGTGCGGGCGTCGTTCCCTAGTTCGGGACGCACAGTCGCGCCGGGCCGATCGGATTGGCGCTCCGTTCGACCCTGATTTTCAAGCTATTCTGATTTCCAATGTGGAAAGCAGCCGCCCCTCACAGCATCAACAGGGCGCGAATTTTTGCTTGGACCTCGGCCAGAGTAGCCGCAGATACTTTGCCTTTGCTCGATGCTCGTCGTGCCCGCCAATCCAGGCTTTTGACCTGATCGGCAAGAACGACGCTGGGTGGAGATCGGCTTTCGACAACCTCGAAGGGATAGCCTTTGATCCTCGTCGTCATCGGACAGCAAATCATCATCCCGCGCAAGCGGTTGTATCTCGCAGGTGACAGAACAAGAGCCGGACGATGTCCCGCTTGTTCGTGGCCAGCCTGTGGATCAAACTCCAGCCAAACGATGTCTCCGATGTCCGGCACATAGGCGGCCATTACCAGAACTCATTGCCGACGGGCGGCCCGAATTCGACTGGTTCAGGGAATGTGTCCGGTGTCATCTCCGCGAGAAGTGTGTCCAAGTCATAGACTGGCGGCAAGACAGGCTCGATTACAATTCGTCCCGCTTCTTCTCGTACGTCAACCTCCTGATCGACATGGAGGGCGGCCGCAGCCATGATCGATGCCGGAATTCGGACCGACGCACTGTTGCCCCATTTCTTGACCTGCACACGCATCATCACCTCCATGTATCGACATCCACGATACAATCCGCCCATGCATGTGTCAACAAATGTATCGACTCATAAGCGCTCCGTCGGCGTCGCCCATGCACGTTCCACACGGTGATCCCAGAGACCGGTCAAGCTGCCCGCGGAAACGGCTCGCCATCACTGCTTTCGCTCTCAACCAGGGATCTTTCGACATCGGTCCCCGGTTCGAATTCGCCCTTCGTATTCGCCAACGCGGCCTCGAGTTCGGCGAGCTCGCGCAGCTTGTCCTCAAGGATCTCCGCATCGGTGAATTCCTGGCCCAAGCGAGCCTCAAAGGCAGGCAGGCGCCGCTCGCAGGCTTCGAGACTGGCCCTGACGTCAGCAAGGTCGGTGTCGAGGTTACGAATGGAGGACTCGAGCCGGCCTACGGCGGTACTCGGTCGCGTTTTCTCAGTGACTTCGAACCTGCGATTCTCGCCGTAATGCTGCATGGCGATCACGGTGCAGAGATAGGGCCGCCCATCAGTGTTGAGGGCCTCATAACTCGAGATTTCCAGCTCGATCCCGTTGAAGGTGCCCAGCATCCAGCGCGCCTCCTTGTCGTCCACCCGCATCCGGTGCGCGTAGGCGAGGAGACGTTCGCCGGCGGCTTTGCGATCGGTGATCATCGTGCCGTCGCAATCGAAAAGAACCTCATCGCCGTTGGTCAGAACCCGTCGCTCGACATCGGCCTCCAGCCTGGCGATCTTCCTGCGACAGTCCTCGATGGTATCGGTCGTTCGCCTGATGGTTCTGCGGATATTATACTGATCGTCGGTATGGGCATCGCGCAGGCGCAGGAGCCTCGCGACCTCGGCGTCGAGCCCGGCCTTTTTCATCAGTCGGTCATCACCGGATGCCAGCGCCTTCGCGAGGGCGAACTGGTTGACGTTGGAGCCGACATCCTCGATCCGCCGGATGGAACGATCGCCCGACATGGCCATGGCGATGAAGCGGGCCTTGCGCTCGAGCATTTGCCAGTTGGTCGCATCCATCGATCCGCTGGTGGCGTAGCCATAGAGCTCGATTTCGTCATTCTGGTTGCCCTGGCGCTCGATGCGCCCTTCCCGCTGCTCGATATCAGACGGCAGCCAGGGAACGTCGAGATGGTGGAGAGCCTTCAACCGTTGCTGCGCATTGACCCCGGTGCCCATGGTGGCCGTGGACCCCAGAACGATCCGCTTGCGGCCCTGGTTGAGGTCGTTGAACAGGCGCTGCTTGGCGCTGTTCTTCTTGAAATGCTGCATGAAGGCGATCTGCTCGGGCGGCACGCCCTTCGCGACAAGCCGATCGCGGATCCAGACATAGGCGGAAAAGCCGCGCGTTTCGAGCGCCGCCTCGGTGCCGAGATCGGAGAAGATCATCTGCACTGCGCCCGGGAGCGGATAGGGTTTCCCGGTTTCCGGGTCGATGTAGCGATGGTCGGCGGTCTCCTGCCAGATACGGAAAGCGTTCTCGATCAGGAGATTGAGCTTGTTACCCTCCTCGTTGCCGACGTCGGTATCGACAAAGCGGAGATCGATCGCGGAATGGCGGCCATCGGTAATGACCGAGAGGAGAATGTCGTCGCCTTTCTCCGGGCGCCCGCTGCGGTTCTCGATCGCCTTGATGCGCTGGGCCAGCACGCGCTGATAGGCCTTGAACGGCGCGCCGGATTTCGCGACGACGATCTGCCGCTTGCCGCCCCTGATGGTCGGGAGCTTGACGTACTGGCGCAGGTCTTCCTTCAGCACCACGTCCGCCACGGACCGATACATCGCCATCAGGTCGGCGACGTTGACGAACTCGCAGAAGCGGGTGACGGGCTTGTAGCTGCCGCTCGGCTGAAGCTCGAGTTCGGTGCGGGTGTCCCCGAAGGCCGCCGCCCAGGCGTCAAACTCGTGCAGGCCCTTGGCGTATAGCTCATCGGGCTGCATGAAGCGCTGCAGCGTGTACATCTCGCCCAGCGTGTTGGTGATAGGCGTGCCGGACGACAGGATAAGCTCGCGCCCGGGATTGATGCCGGCGAGGTATCGGCTCTTTACATACAGGTCCCAGGCGCGCTGCGAACCCATCGGGTCGACGCCCTTGAGATCGCCGAGATTGGTCGCGAAGGTCAGCTTGCGGAATTGCTGGGCCTCGTCGACGAGGATCTGGTCGATGCCGATCTCGCCGATATGGACAAGGTCGTCCTTGCGTGCCTGAAGGTTTTCCAGCCGCTGCTTGAGCCCTTCCTTCAGCCGTTCGACGCGCTTGCGCGAAACGCGGTCCTCGCTGTCGATACCGGTGATGAGCACCTCGTAGCTGTCGAGCTGGTCCTCGATCAGCTGCTTCTCGAACGCCGACGGCGTGGGCACGAACTTGAACGCATCGTGCGTGATGATGATCGCGTCCCAGTTGCCGGTGGTCGCGCGCGCCAGGAACCGCTGGCGTTTTTCCTTCACGAAGTTGGTATCGTCGGCGACGAGGATACGCGCGGTGGGATAGAGCATCAGGAACTCGCGCGCGATCTGCGCCAGGCAGTGATTGGGCACCGCGATCATCGGTTTGTTGGCAAGGCCGAGGCGGCGCTGCTCCATCACCGCGGCGCACAGGCTGAAGGTTTTGCCCGCACCGACCGAGTGGGCGACATAGGTCGAGCCCGAGGCGATGATCCGCCAGACGACGCGCTTCTGGTGATCGCGCATGCGGATCGTGGTCGATGCGCCGGGCAGCTTCAGGTGCTGGCCGTTGAAGCTCCGGGGGACGAGGTTGTTATAGGCATCGTTGTAGATGCGGACCAGCCGGTCGGCGCGTTCGCTGTCCTGCCAGACCCAGGTCTCGAAGGTCGACTTGATGCCTGCGAGCTTCTCTTTCGCGGCTTCGGTGTCGGTGACGTTGAGTTCGCGCCGCTCCGAGCCGTTCTCGTCCCGATACGTGTCGTAGATCTTGGGAATATGGGAGTTGAGCGCGTCCTCGAGCAGGTCGGCGGCGCCGCGCCGGGCGGTTCCCCAAGTCGAAGTTGAACTGACGTGACCGAGGAACGGGGCCTTGTCGATGGTCCAGCTGGCAAGCTCGACAGTATGGCGAATCCGGGTCTCGACCTCCATGATCTCCAAAATGAATGCCTCGATGACATCCACCGGGATCCAGGGAGCGCCGAGGCGGGTGGTGATCTCGCTCGGCTTGAGGTCGAGCGGCTGGACTGCCTCGAGAGCGGTAGCGGTCGCCTGCAATCGGGGATCGGCTTCGACCTTCTCGCGTGCGAGGGCAAGCTTGGTGCGGACCGGCCCGGAAAGGGCTTCATCGGCGGTGACCCAGTGATCGAAATGCGGCGTGCTGCGGACGGGGTCGAGATAGATGTCACCCGCAAGATCGGCGAGTGCTTGCGTCTCGGTGACGCCGAGCATGCCCGCGATCAGCGGGACATCGACACGGCCGCGCTCGTGGAGCGAGACCGCCAGTGCGTCCTGGGCGGAGCGGACGTCCTGAACAACCGGCGGTTTGACCACGCGTTCGGTGAAGATCGGACCGGGTGTCCCGGTGTCACTCGCCTCGTCATAGGTCTCGATCGAGGCAACCAACCAGACGTCGGGGTCGTCGAGGAAGGGCTGAAGGTTCGGGCGGCGCTGATATTCCTTTTCGGCGCCGGTGTCCGGATCGACGCGGATGCTGGTGATGGTCCGGTTGATCGGTCCGTATTTCTTCGCGAACTGCCGGTAATGGCTGAGCAGTTTTTCCTGGAGGTCGGCATAGGGCCGATCATTGAGCTGGGCGCGCAGGATCGCGCGAACCGTTTCGCGGATCGGGATCAGAGCCTTGATGATAGCGGCGTGCTTGGGAAACAGACCGGCGCCACCGCGTCCGGATTTGACGCCGACGACGGTCGGGATGCCATCGACGATCTGGTGCAGCACGCCGCCCGAGACGAGATAGCTGCCCTCCTTGAACTCGGCTTCGTCGGCGGCGGTGCCGATTTCCACGTCGAGCGCGACGCCCAGCGTATCGCGCAGCGATGTCGTGCGCGCGATCGGTCTAAAGATGCCTTCATGCTTCGACGCAAGCGCCGACAAGGTGGATGCGAGGGCAGCCTTGAGATCGACGCCGGCCTCGGCCGCGCAATGATAGTTCATGCCGAACGGACCGCTTCGCCATTCGTGCCGCCCCAGCACATGCTCGGGATGGTCGAGGAAATAGCCGTTGATCCGCAGCGGTCCGTCACCTTCGTCGCTGTCGGGAACCTCGCCGAGATCGATCCAGTTCGACGGGCGGTATGGCGTATCGGAGCCGTGCTTCTGAAAGAGCAGGATGTCGACGACGACATCGGTGCCGGCCTCCTCCCGCATGGCCTTGCCGGGAAGGCGCACGGCGCCAAGGAAATCGGCGATGCCGTCGATATGACGACGGGCCTTGTGATCGCTCTTGTCGAGCGAATAGCGAGAGGTCACGAATAGGGCGATGCCGCCCGGCCGAAGATGCTCCAGAGATTTGGCGATGAAGAAATCGTGCAGCGACAGGCCCAGCCGGCCGATCTCGGTCTTGTTCTGGATGGTGAGGTTAGAGAAGGGCGGATTGCCGATAGCGAGGTCGAAGTTGCCCGGCAGCGAGGCCTTGTCGAAGTCGATGCAGCGGATGACCTGATTGGGGTAGAGCGCGCTAGCGACCCGCGCCGTGACGGGATCGTTCTCGATGCCGACGAACAGCGTGTCCTGGGATAGCCCTTCCGGCCGCAGTCCCATGAAGAGGCCGCTGCCGCATCCGGGTTCCAGAACCTGCCCGCCGGCGAAGCCGAGGATGCGGGCGGCGGCCCACATGGCGCGGATGATATATTCCGGGGTGTAATGGGCATACTGCGTGGCGCGCTTGAGCGACTGGAGTTCGGCATCGGTCGTCTCTGCGACCAGGGCTTGCCCCAGCTCGTCCCAGCCCTCGCGGAACGCATCGCCGCGACGGGCGAACATGGTGTTGGCAAGTTCCGACGCGCCGAAGCCGATGAACCTGGAGATCGCCTCCTGCTCGCCCTCGGTCGCTGGCCGTCCCTCGCAATCGAGCAGGTTCAGCAGTCGGATCGCTGCGACATTGTCTTGGGCACGCGCCTTCCATGTGTGCGCCAGTGTTCGCCCTGCGGCAAAGGAGAAATCGATCAGATCGACGGTCGGCGGCGCAGCGGCGACGCTCGGTCTCGGCGAAAGAAGCGGCAATTCCAGAGTATCGGGAGACGAGCGGCTCTCGACGGGCGCGAGCGGCTGTTGGAAGTCGAGGCGCAGCTGGAGAGCCAGCGCGGATGCACTGTTTCGCATGAGCGGGTTCCTTTTGGCGGTCTCGGGCGCGCCGCAGGGCGTCCCGGTTGGGTGTTCAAGGCGCGGTCGAGGACCTCCGCGGCGCGCGCGCTATTCAGCGTCCCGTATCGGCATGTTCGAACCTGGGGATCCTCACCGTCTCTGACGTGTCGGCTCAGCGGCTGGCGAGAAGCACATCCATGGCGCGCCCGAACAGCTCGTCGCCAGCGTCATTGACGATGACAGCAGCGGGATTGGTCGCGCGCACGGCGCGTACGACGATCGCGAGTGGTCGCTTGCGCAGCGGATATTGGAGGATCTGATCGTTTTCGATCGTAATCAGATTGGTGCGGAGCAGGCGCTTCAGGCGGCGTCCCTCGACTTCGCGAATAAGAAGATCGCTGACCTCCACTTCGAGATCATGATCGCAGGTGAAGTCGCCGAGACAGCGCGGCGGTCGGTTAGCCTTGAGCCAGGTATCGACTTGCGTCTGGGTCCACCGGCCGACCTGATGATAGAAGTCCGCCCCGCCGGTGCCCTGGTTGCGTGCATGGAATGCCAGTTCGCCATCTATCCAGACTTCGGCCGCGAAGGCCGCCGTTTCTTGGGATAGCGCGGCACTATGGGAGATGCGCCTTAGTTCGATCTTCATGGGAAGCGCTCCTGTCTGCTCCATCAAGCGGAGCGCCTTCCCCCTTCCTCTCTCCCTCCGGCCGTACCGTTGTAACCACGATGCCCGGGTCTGGTCGCTTCGTCGGCGATCTTTGCCCTGATCTCGCGGATGCGGGCAATCAGAGCCTCCTCCTGCCAGCGGGTCATAATGTCCGGGCCTCCGGATCGACCTGATATCTGGCCATCTTTTGTCCCCGTTCTGTTGCCCAGCGCTGGACGGTCTCGGTCGCGACCTGTTTGACTTGCACTATCCTGCCGCGGTTCATGGCGGCATCGATGGGCGCACAGAGCATGAAATCGACCTCGAAGGCGGCTTCGCGATCGCGCCAGGGGCCGAAGCCTGGCTCAGTCTCTCCGGGGCGCGGCTCGTGGCGTCGCAGGACCTCGCGGGCCTGGGTTTCGATTCTGGCGAGGTCGGCTTCGACCTTGGGCTTCATGGCATCGCCGATGACGTTCACCGTCGCAGTGACCTCGACCAGTTCGGTGTGGAGATGGCTCGATCGCATGGCGACCAGCACCTTTCGTTGAATTGTCATGACGCTTTCCCTTCGAAAGGTGATGCGTGGACGGGATCGGCTTCGACGATCAGCGGCGGCACGGGAAAATCGGCGGCATCGAACCAGGCGATGATCGCTTCGAGCGAGCCGAGCTTTTCGGCGGTTCCCCGGCCCATGACCACGAAGCCACCTTCATCGGCGGGATAGGAAGTCGGTTCCCCCTCCCCCGTGAACACCACGCGCTCGGGGCTCCACTCGCCTGGATAGCCGTCGCACAGGCGAACGAAGGGCAGCTTGAGCGCGACGCATCGCTCTTCGAGTTCTTCGAATTGCCCGCTCACCACCTCATGGGCATGAAGAGCGAGCGGCTGGCCGGGCGTGTGATGCGACGGGTCGAACGGTTCGCCGTCCCAGTCGATCGACAGCCGTTCGGCGATAATGATGTCGGCCAGTTCGTCATAGGCGGCTGCGGAGAGCGTTCCACCCAATCGGATGGACGCGGACACACGATTAGCCACGAAAAACCTCCATAGATGTACGTCCGCTCGCCGCGGACAGGACTGGATCGGGTTGCGGTTTCGGACATGTCAGGCGCTGGGGACTGGCTGGGCGGCCGGGGTCGATCGGATCATTCGAGGCGAAGCGCGGCGGCATATTGGCGAAGCAGGTCGGCCATAGCGGTTCGGGCATGGCTCCTGTTGCTGATGACGATCTCGGGCTGGAGGTCCCGGCCGAGCCCGGTGCGATAGCCCAATGCCAATCGGCCGCTAGCGTCCTCGACGAGGATGCGGTGACCGCGGGGCGCAGCCGGCCCAGCATAGCGGGCAGTGAAATCGCCTAGGCGTCCCGAGAGCCCGGCCGCCATCTTGCTCCATCGAATGTGCCCGGCCGCGAATTGGTCACCGGGCGCGCGGCCGCGCGCGAGCCAATGTCGGAACTGGGCGCGCTGCTGGAGAACTGAATTGCGGGTCCGTTCCATCGTTCGTGCGAGCGGGAGGATATCGGACTCGACGTCGACGCGGCCGACCTCCTTGTCGTCGGCAACGAGAAGAATATCGGTATAGTCGGCGTCGTGAAGTAACTGGCGAAGCGCGGCCCCATCGCCAGGCTTCCGGCCTTCCGATTTCGATAACAGGCGCAGACCGGATTCGGCATTGACCCCAACAAGCGCCATCGCTTCATAACCAGGCCGCTGGTGCAGCATGGCGAGAATCCCGATCGCGCCTGACGCGGTTTCAGATTCACCGATCAGGAGCAGACGCCGATGCCATGAGGCGGGTGGCGGAGCATCGGTGGGGCTCGGCCATTGGCTGGGGAGCGGGCGTGCTGGTCGCGGACTATCGGTGCGAATGGGTTCGGACGGAGTGGCGGCGAAGGACCGTCGGGCAACGTCGAAAATATCGTCAGGCTGGCCGCCACCATCCAGAAACCCTTGGTGGTAAGCGGGTCCGCGGACATCCGGCCGAGCCGTACGAGATGCCGATGGTGGGCGCGCTATCCAACCCGCTCGCGCTGCATAATAGCCGTCCGCATAGGCTACGGCGGCGTCCCAATCATAGCCGTGAAGCTCGCGGGCGCGGAGGATCGAGGGGTGACGGCTGTCCGTGCTACCGTGCGCGATCTGGTGCTCGACGAACGCGAAGTTCGCGGAAACCCGCTGCTGCTCGGTTTCCAGGCGCATCGCGTCGTTGAGTGGGCGAAGCATTTGGACGCGTTCACGGCTCCGCGCCATACGGGCGTCCAACGGTGCGTCGTTCGGCAGATCGGGGAAGCGTCGCCAGGCGTCTGCGAGCGCGTTGGCGTGGTGAGCCGGACGGCCGCGCGCCATCCAGCATCCCGCATCGGCGGGATCGAAAATATCCGTCATATCGAGAATCCGTCAGTGGCCAGGAAGGTGATCTCCCTCGGATCACCGTGCCCCTTCCCCACTCCTCCTCTTCTCACGATCCGGCCGGCCGAGAGGGAAGTCCATTGGTTGCGGACCGGGAGTGGCCGCAGGTCACGCATTGCGGGGGCGTTACGCCATGCTGAAGTGTGGAGCGATGCAGGTAGGACGGGAAGCTCGCGGGCGAGGCCGCTGGCCGAAGCGCTCCAGACCAATTCTATTGCCGGAATAGCCCGCCCGAGGGCATTCGATCAGACGTTCAGGCGAGCCAGTTTTCGAGCTTGAGGCCGCGGATCCTGCTGAATTCGGCGACGTTCGCGGTGACCAGGACAGCACCTACGGCATAAGCGTGCGCCGCGATCAGCAGATCGTTCGGGCCGATTGGTTTGCCAGCGGCTTCAAGTTCGGCGCGGACGCCGCCATACTCGGCGTCGGCCGGCACGTCGAGCGGCAGAATGTCGAGACCTTCCATGATCGCTTCGACCTGGCGGAGGAGTTTTGCCGAGCCACGTTTGGCACAGCCGTAACGCAGTTCGGCGGCAGTAATTATGCTGATGCACAGAGCCCCGCTTCCGACCTCGGCGACCTTGTCGAAGACGGCCCCCTGCGGATTGCGGATCAGGTCCGAGACGATGTTGGTGTGGAGCATATAACGGGGCGTGGTCACAGATCGATATCCTTCGACGGGAGCAGGCCCGCGTCGATATCGTCCGGGAAGGCATCTTCCGCGCCGAGCGGTTCGAGCCCGCGAAGGATATCGATCAGGCTCTTCCCTGGCACCGGTTCGATGACGAGTCGGTTGCCTTCGCGATGAATCAGCACTTTCTCCCCAGGGAGTTCGAACTCAACTGGGATGCGAACCGCCTGGCTGCGGTTGTTGCGAAACAGCCGCGCTTCCTTGGTGCCGGTTGAGGAGGACGGTTGCGGCATCAGACGGTCTCCTTTGTATATGCCATGTATATGGCAAATTTACGAGAGGATCAATGCGGGACACGTTGGGGTCACTCTCCACGCCCTTTCAGCAGGGCATGAATCAGACGCTCTTCTTTCCTGGAAATCCGATGACGGCGGCGATCGCGTTCGATCTGCTGTTGCACGGCATCAGCGTTGTAACGGGCAGGAGATGCCGGTAGCTCCGACCAGCCACCTGCGGCGCTGATCCACACCATGCCGACTGCGCCGGGACGCACCTCGTATCCATCGGCGACATCAGCAACGTGTGTGCGGACGATCACGCCGCCGCAATCATTTGCGCGAACGGGCGCTCGTCCGCCAAGCACGACCAGATCCTCTCGTTCGCCGGGCATATGGACCAGGTCGCCTGACTTGACCTTGGCCGCGAGTAAGCAGCCAATGGTGTAATGAAGCGTCCATTGGCGGTCGGTGACGCATGTCATGCGCATGTCCTTTCAGGAAGTCATGGAAGCGGCGGGCAAGTGCGCCCGCGTCAGTCGCCCCGTGGCAACGGGATCGGAACGGCCTGACCGCTGGCGAGATTGATGAAGCCGCCTGCATGGCCGATGGAACCGCGTCCGAGCAGGTCGAATAGCAGCGCGAGCGCGTGGCTCGACATCACGCGGTTGACGAACAAGGATTGACGTTCGAGCGCCTCGGCGACCGAGCAGGACGGAGCATCGTCATCGGCCGCGCTCTCGTCGGCAAGTTCCGGAAAATACTCGAGCACGGTCGGAAGGCGTGCGCGCTCCTTGGCGGCGTCTCGTTCCGGGCAGCCGATCAGAAATTGTCCGTCGCTCGCGCGATTGCCGAGATCCATCCAATATGCGGGGATGTTTCGCCCATCGGCGAGCCCCGCTCCGATCGCGCGGCGTGCGGAGGCTGTATCGACGCAGGTTATTAGAAGGTCGGTGCCATCCAGGCCGACCGCGCCTGGCGCGCGACCGTGGACCGCGTTCCAGGCAACGCCATGCGCAAGATTGATCCGTTCGGTCAGCGTCCGCGCCTTCGAGTTGCCTAGGTCGCAGCGATAGAAGGGCTGGCGGCCGAGATTCGCCTCGGTGACGATATCGTCATCGACCACGGTGACATCGAGCGATCGCGAGGAGATCGCCCGTAGCGCTGTGTCGAGCGAGGCGAGCCCCATCAGCATCTGAGCGCCGTTGCCGCCGCAGCCGACGAGCAGAACCTTGAGTGCGCGATCATCGAAGGCGGCGGGAAGATAGTGACGGTTGCTGATTTCAGGTGTCATGATGGCCTCCGACGAACGGACTGCGCGGCAGGGGAAGGAACATGCCTCCAGCGCAGAGGCGGGACGCCCTCGTCGGGCCGTCAGGCTGGTCTAACCGGCCGAAGACGATCGATATCTTTGTCGCGTGCGCGTCGTCGACGTCGTCGGTGGCGCTGAAGAAGGCAGGTCCGGTCCCGTGGCTATGGATATCGCAGACCATGTGCCAGTCGGGAGCCAGCGCTGGCCTGCGGTAAATGAGGCGCGATGGCGTAGCCTCGTCGATGACGGGAAAGTCCACAGCGAACTCCCGCGTGGCCTCGTTCCAAAGGACGAAGGCAGCGGCTTCATTTGGAAGCGCGGCGCGTAGATGCTGGAGGATATGATCGAGGTGTTCGCGCGGGACGAGCCCGCACCGCAACTCGGCCCTGGGGCCGCCGGTCTCGCCGTAGGGAAGGTGCGCAGCGATAGGCGGCGTAACCGGCACATCGAGCACGAGCCATGGCCGCCGCAGGATCAGCATCACCCCGTCCTTCCCGACGGCAAGGCCGTGTCCTGCGCGGGCGATACGAAGCGCATCGAGTGCGGGCGATCCTCCCTGAGGCGGGACAGGATAGCAGGGCACGGCGGCAAGCAGCGCGGCTGCAGTCGCATCATCGGCGAGAAGGTCCGTCACCGCGCCCTCCCTGAAATAAGCTTGCCAACGGTTATCGGGTTCGCATCCGCAGCCGCGGATGTTCGGCGTGATTGCCGACGCCAGTCCGCACCGAAGGGCTTGAGACGGCTGACCGGGAAGCGCTTGGCCCCGCGCGCGGCAAGATCGTCCCAGAGCCGGACGAGGCCGCCCTTGCCCGTGACGGTCAGTTCCTGGCCCGGATTGGGATGGGTCGACCAGCTGTCGAATACTGCGCGCTCGAACTCGGGGATGGAAGCGATGGTGAGCGCGCGAGGCCTCGGGATATTGCCCCAGCAGAGCGACCCGCTGACGAAGACGTTGAGGACCGGCGAGTGCAGCACACCGGTATCGGCCATGGGGCGTTCGTTCGCGGCAAGCGCATACACGCCGAGCCCCGATCGGGTGGCGATGAACAGATGCGCAGGGTACGGGACCGTCACGGTAGTCCGCCCCGACAGACGGTGCAGGCCGGCGGGAGGCGACGACAGCGCGAAATAGGCGGTGCGCACCTGTTCCGGCACCCACCAGACGAGCAGATCGGGGTGGGCGACCAGCACGTTTTCGGGCAGGATCTCGGGGACGACGGTGCGCCCGAGTGCCTCGGTCCATTGCCGCAGATGCGCGCGCGACAGCGGGACACCCGCAGCGATCGTCGGCCGGCCCTCCTCGTCATGCTCGACGGCGTGCATGCTAGCGAACGCCGCCCCGTCTCCATGGTGGGAACTGTAGGGATTGCGTGTCCCTTCGCTGCGGTAGAGCAGGATAGCGCCGGTCAGGGCCAGGCCGCCGCCGGTGGCTTCGAAATGAGTGCTGTGGTCGGGCATGAGAACCTCATAATCTGGGGGGGTCGAGCCGGATCAGGTCCTGGGCGGCCAGGAGGAATTGCGCGCCGAGCCTGAGGGATGCGAACCAGTCGTCGACAAGGGTGGCGTCCGGCAGCGGGCAGAGCCCGGCGACATCCATGAAGCCCATTTCCATGCCGCTGCGCGCGACATCGTCGAGTTCGCGCGCGAATTGCTCGAAGGGAACGAGCGTAAGCGGCGGCAGGGAGGAGCATTCCTCGATGCCGGGAATGTAATCGGAGATGATCTGGAAATCGAAGTGCCAGGCGTTGCGGTCGGCCGGGAAGCGCCCAAGGGCCTTGTAGGCAGCCTGCAGCCTGTCCAGCTTCTCGCGAACGCATTTGGGAAGCCGCGCCCTGGGCGACGCGTTCGCCGCAACCATCCATCCGGGGCGGCGGTCGTTCATAGTGGACGGCAGGGTGTAATCGTCAAGCTCGTCGGGTTCCGCGCCATGATAGTCTATCAGGCTCTGGCGGGCGGCTTCGTCGTCGATCTCGCCGTCCCAATAGTACATCGAGATTTCGTTGAAGAGGTCCTGGTAGCCGAAGATCGGCAGGGCTCGGCCCAGCGTCTCCTCGAGCGCCTTGTAGGCGGCGGCGCGCCAGGGAATGGGTGCGTCGCCCGTCTCGATCCATCCGAGGTCTATTTGGCCCAGGCTTTCGCAGATGATGGCGATCGCGGGCGGTCCGTCTTCCTCGGTGTTGAGGACCGCGACGCGGAAATCGGCGAGTTCGAAGGGGGCCAGGATTTCGAGCACCGCGGTGTCGAAGACCCGTTCGATTTGCCGCCGGGCCTGCGCGCGCGTGTACGCCCTCGCTGATTTTTCCCGTAATGCGGCCCAGCGTCCGATGAGCTTATGGTGGGGCGCCAGCGGCGCGTCGAAGAGGGTCGGAATGTCGACCGATAGCGAGACGGTGCTCCCCGCGAGATCAGCCGAGCGGCGGGAGAAGCAGGCCAGGAGGGGATGCAAGTCGTTCACCGGTTTCGCGATTGGCGTCACCGGACTGGCAGAGGATTCGCGTATGGAGGGCCTGGGCCTGCTTGCTGCAGGCGGGCGGAGCGAAGCTGGTTGTGTCGCCATCGTCGTGCTCGATCCATTGGAGGAGGGACATTCGCGGTGCGGGCGGTATGGCCGGAGCCTTGCGGCGCAGCATGGGTCAGCCCTTGGTGCCGACCGCGCGGCGATATTCGTTGACATGCGCGCCGCCCGTCACGCCGGCATCGACCATCTCGGCATTGAGGATCGCCGGGTAGAGCGTGGCATGGTAGGCACGCAGGGCTTCGGGCTCGTTCGCGAGATGCGGCGGCACCGGAAGGTCGATGCCGTCATAGCGATACGTGCGCGTGAGATGATTGATCTGCATACGAGACCTCCGGGTTGATGATGGGGCGATACGAGCGGCGTTGCTCAGAACAGGGTGGCGGGTTCTTCGGGCCTCGCATCAGCGGGCGGGGTGATCGGCATCTGGATCTTCGGAGGGGTGGTGGGCGCAGGCGGCTTGGCGGCTGCGGTCTTTGCGGCTTTTGCCTTCGCGGCCTCCGCCGCGAGCGCCTTGGCGTCCTCGTCAGCCTGCCGCTGCTCTGCGATCTGGTCGGCCAACGTCTTGCGCGTGGCGATGAGTTGGCCCAGCGCGCCCTCGGCCCCTCTGCCGAGCTCCGCATCGATCTCCGCGGCGCTGGCCGTGATCGAGATCGGCCGGGTCTCGCTGGTGTCGAGCGCAGGAGACTTTGGGTCGGCCTTGCGCGGAATGATGGTCAGGGTGACGGTTTCGTCGGGTCCGGCCACGAGGTCAAAGCCGAGTGAATAGCGGGCGAGCAGCGGGAGCAGGCTGGTAATCAACATGATGTCGATCCTTCTCTGAATATTCGGGGAAGCAGGTCAGTCGGCGAGTTCCGGGATTGCTGCTGGAGCTTGCGGGGCAACGCGGTCCGGGGGCGCGGCATATTTTCCATCGAGCGTCATTGCGCTGGGCAGGCGCCCGGCCCAGTCGAAGCCAGGTCGATTGAGCATGCCCGCGATGAGCTCGGCCTTCTTCGATGCGAGCATCTTGGCGAACCGCTTCTCGCCTATATGCGCGATGAGGCCGCATTCCTGGGCGATGAACTTGAGCTCGTCCTTGGTGTAGCGCTCCAAAAACCCCTCATCGACTTGCCAGCTGTCGCGCAGGTCGACCGCGAAGACCCGCGCAAGTTCCGCGACATGGGCGAAGCTGAGCGCATCCTTGGCGTAGGCGGCGCCGATAACGGACAGCACGATCGCGGCTTGCGGCAGGGGTAATGCGCGGATCGCCGCGATCTTGGCGCCAAATTCGAGGTCGGGGAACGACGCACCGACCAGCAGGCCGGCGCGCGAGGTCAACGTATTGGCCTTGATCTGCGAGAGCGTGCCGGACATCGCCGCGACAAGGATGGTCGTGCGAGCGTGGTCGACATTGCCCGCAAGCGCCCGGGCAAGCGCGGTTCGCCACACCGTCTCGCGAAGGTCGGTCGTGCGGGTCGCGATCGATCTGGCCGTGACCGCTGGTTTGCGCGCGGCATCTTGGCCGGCCACGGACTTGACCGGGACTGCGGGCGTCGGTGAGCGCGTCGCGGCGCTGTCCGACAAGGTGTCGTCATCGTCCGACCGAGTCTCGCTGCCAGGCGAAGGCGAAGGTGCGTCGGCGAGATCTTCCCGCTCATCAGCATCGGCATCATCGGGCGCGGGAGGAACCGCGGCCCTTGCTGCCTTCGCGGCGCGTTCCTCGGCTTCGAAGCGGATCACTTCGGCCGCCTCAGTTTTGAGCTGGAAGCACACGGCGTTGGTACAGTGGCCGTCGTCGACATGCGTTTCGAAAAGCGCGCGCTGCGTACCCGAATTGAACGGGCATGTCGTGCACTCGGACTTGTCGAAACAGGCGCCCGCGAGGTCCTGCGTGACGCGCATGAGGATTTCGCGGGTCTTGTTCACGTCGAGACCGGCGTTCAGGATCGTTTCGAGGGCCTTGTCCTGCTTGTCGCGTGGCACGGCTGCGAGCAACTCGGCATGGCCGACCTTGATCCGGCGTTCGTCAAGCGCGAGCTTGACCGCCTCGGAGAGTTCGGCGAGCGCCAAGCGGCGATCGAGCTTGGCCCGGGACCAGCCAAGTCGCCGCGCGGCCTCGGCGCGATCGTTCTGGCATGCTGCGAGAACACGGACGGCGCCATCCGCCTGTTCCGTCTCGGAAGCATCGTCGCGATTGTCGTTTTCGTCGATCGCGGCTTCGAGGGCCTCCTGATCGGTCATCTCGCGGATAACGACAGGCACGTCGCCATCGGGACCGAACGCTTCCATGGCGGCTCTATATCGACGCTCGCCGGCCACGATGGCGCAGACGTCGCCCTTGGGACGAAGCAGTATCGGCTGGAGTATGCCGCGCAGCCGGATCGAGGCTACGAGATCGTCATGCTTCTTCCGGTCGAAGTAGCGGCGAGGGTTGTCCCCGCGGACGATTTTGGAGAGCGACAGCGTGCGGGCGCCGATCGACTGTGGCGTAGTCAAGGCTGATCTCCTCGTAGATGTGGCATGCTTGCCATTGGGGCAGCATGTTTGAGCCCTTTGCTCACCTTCCCCTTCCCCCCTCCTTCTCTTCGCCCGGAGGCCTTCAGAAGGATTTCGCGTCACAAGGGTAAGACCGAGACCATCCCCGGGCGCGGCTAGTCGCGGGCGCAGAACGGTGCATGGACGCGATGTATCGCCCATGGGCCGTGATAGTTGCGAGGTTGGCCGGCGGAGCAGAAGATGGTGACATGCCGGTAGCCCGCGTCGGGGAGGCGGCATTGCGCCACGCTGTCGACACCGTCGGCGTCTCTGATCAGGATCTGGTATTCGAGCGCCATAATCCGGGCTTGCCGTCAACGGCCACTAGGTGAAGTCGTCTCACGCTGCAGGATCCGCCAAGCAAAATCGTGGGCGCCTCCGACATGCTGTCTGCCGCGCATATCAGATGTTCATCGCACCTTCCATTCTCCTCTCCTGGTGGCACGAGCAGCGGATGCGCCACGCTTGAGCGCTTCGTCGCCCTCTTCCTGAACATCGAGCATGGCTGGCATCGTGCGACGAAGATGCGTTGCGACACGATTGCACGTCGCGGTGCTTCAAAGATTGGCTCGGTTTAGCGCGCAGCGCAGAGATGTATGGGGACGAGCCTGCGCCGCACAGCGGCGACCCCGGTGAATAATCCACCGCCATCGAGAGAGAAGGCTCAAGCAAGTAGCGCCGGGTCGAGACCGTCCTCGGCAGCGGTCGCCGTGCTCCAAAGGATGGCGTCGATCACCGAAATGCCGGCCGCGACGGCCCTTGCTTCGGGAATGACCAGGATAGCCTTCGAGCATGGATGGGTGATGAGACAGTGCGCTTCCCCGGTTTCGGCATGTCGGACCAAGGCGGCTCTTTGGGAATCGGAATAGGAAGATGGGGGCATAACTCAGCCCTCCAGAAAAGAAGACCCGGCGACGGCCGGGCCTTTGCCGTGTCGTGGAGTGCGTGCATCCGGGAATGATGTGGATGTTGCTCAATGCCGCAGTGGCGGGTCGCTATGCAGCTTCTGAGCCTCGCCTCGAACAGCTACCCATTCCCAATAACCTAGACGGGTATCCCCGTTTAGAACTTCAAATTTCCAGTCCTCCACGGGATGGCCGGGATGCTCACCCCAGGGGCCGTAGATAGAGGGAGTATTTTCCATGACCTGACCCTCATGTCTCCTTGTTTCGAATGCTTGATCCTTGCAAGTGGCGCGCGCGAAATGCCCCGAATATGCGGAAATCGCAGCCCAGTAGAGGGCCATCGGCGGCTTATGCTGGCGCCAGCTTGTCTCGGCGCGGGCTTTCGCGTCGGCACGCAGAAGGAGGAGTATTTTTCACAGAATCTCGCGCGTCGCTGGATCAAGCGCATATAGCCTCGCAAGGCCGGCAGGCGGAGCGCGGGATTTCGAACGTCGGCCCGGCTCGATCGGTCGCTCATTGCCCAAGCGCCAAGCGAGCGGCGACCCTGCCAATGTTCATCGTCGCAATGTCGTTGGCGCAGGGACCGGTTCTGAGATGCGCGTGACCGAACGCACGGGAGGAAAATGTCAGATGGAGCATGAGGATTTCTCCGGAGGACTTGCGATCCTCCTTCCCCCACTCCCCTCTTGGCCAGCATAATGCCCGGAGCGGTCTCGGACACGAGATGCCCGGCGACCGGCTCGTGCTTTGCATTTGTTTTCCTTTGGATGAGAACGCGACGCGCGGCGGAATGCCGTCACCATGGCACAGAGGAGCGACCATAATCCTCGAGCAGGACATCCAATGCCGCAGCCTCTTCATAGTCGAGGTTGCGGTGGTCGTCGCTGTCGGTGCCGCTGGCCATCTCGATGATCGGATGGATCGAAATGATCTGTCCGCCAGGCAGGCGGATCAGGTTCGCGGAATCTGGAAGAAAGGCGGAGTCATCGGGTACGGAAAAGCTGCCGTGGATGCTGTAGTGAATGCGCATGGAGTATCTCCCGCGATTGCAGAAGGCGACCTTTGGCCCCTGTGTGTTCGTGAAGTCCGGGAATCTCGATTGTCGGACTGTTTTGCACGCGTCGTCACCGGAATTGATGTCCGGCCCCCGGACCTCGAGCCATCAATTATGACTGTGGGCGAGGAGGTCGATGAACCAGAATTTGTCGACCTTGCGGATATCGACGGCCGCCGCGTTGTCGATGATGAAGCTGCGGACGTCGCGCAGATGTATCCAGTGCTGATCGCCGCCCTGGGCGATGGTGCGTTCGGTGCCGCGGCGGCGGGCCTTTAGCAGCTCACGTGTGATCCAGCCCGCAACGGTTTTTGCATCGACGCCCATCAGCGCGGCGAGGCCAAGAGCTGTGACGTGATGGGGATCCTCGCGGGTCGCGCCCAGGCGTTTGCCCATGACGGTGATCGCGGTTTCAGTGCGCACAAATCCGGCACGCTTGAGCATGCGTTGAATGGTTTTCGCGGAACGATGGAAATTATCGTGGACGATATCACGTTCGGTTTCGGTCCAGTCGGGCTCCTTGAACCGCGGCGTGACAAGCCCGAGCTTGCTCGCACGCTTGGTCACCCACCAGCGAGGACGGCTGACAGCCGCCGCGAGCGCGTCGATATCTCCTTTGGCCGGCGTCCGCTGGTAAGCACGGCGGATCGCGGCATCGATATGATCGGAGCTGGTCCAACGCTGACGGCGAAAATCATGTTTCTGCGTGCTCGGAGCCTTCAGCCCCAGTAACGCGGCATGGTTGTAAATGGCTGTAGCGCTGCGTCCGGGCAGTTCAGACAGGCAGGTTTCGACACCGCCTGCCGGATAATACTCGCGGAGGATTTTCTCCTCGCGGGTGGTCCAGAAGCGGCGCGGACCCCGTCTGGCATCGCCTATGACGGGATTGCGGTCGAGGAGTGAGCGGAGGTCTGCGGCTGGTCGGAGTTGTTGGTGCATCGGGAGTCTCCTGCAAGATCACCCATCGCTTCCCCCTCATCTCCTCGCCTCAGATGTCTCCGGCGGGCCTGGTTCGTTGAAGTCCCGCTTGCCGCGTAGCTCGTCTCATCCGCCGGTCGGCAGCTAGCCATCGAGCTCAAAGGGCTATGCGCGCTTGCAGTAGCTATCGAGTTCCTCAATCAAGACAGGATCGTCGAGTATGTCGCGAGCGTCGTTGTAGCCGTCGGCGACAAGATGCAGGGCTACAGTCTCCCAGCTTCGGTAGCGGCCTGACCGCGCAAGATGACGTGCGCGCTCGCAGATATAGGCGCGACGCTGGGCCCAGGAAGTGGGGCCGGGTTCCTTTTTGGTGATTTGGTTCATAGAAACTGCTCCGGCCAAAGTTGCGCGCCGTGCAGCACACGCAAAAGCCTCAATCGATCGTCTAATACGAGATAGGGAATGATATAAGGCGTTCCAGCTACGATAAGTTCGCGCGCACCTTCGACGCGAACAGGGCGGCCGTTGTTTGGATTGTCACGAAGACGCTGCACGCCGCGTTCCAGACGATCATCGATCTCGACGGCCGCCCTCGGATTATTGCCCTCGATATAGGAGAAGATCCGCTCGCGGTCGTCGACTGCCAACCTGTACCATTCCAGCCTCACCGGGAGATTCAGCCAAGCTTGTCGAGCGTGGCCCTGCGGCGTTCGGCAAAACGGGCTTCGACCTCGTCATGCGGTGTGGCCGGCGTGTCATCGTCAAGCGCTTCCTGAACCTTCCGGCGCCACCAGACATCGTGTGCCTTGGAATCAGTAAGCAGTTCGAACGGGAGTGCCCCCTCGCGCGCAGTCCGCGTGAGAAGGATCCGAACCACATCGGACACGGTAAGACCGAGATCGCCCAGAACAGCGGCGGCGCGCTCCTTCACGTCCGAATCGACGCGGGTTTGTACCAATGTGGTGGCTACCATGTCAGTCTCCTTGGACGGCGCGATGTAATGCAATTGAACGACAAAATCTAACGGATTGGCCTGGATCGTCGAAAATTGACGCCGTCTGGGTCAGCCATTCTCCAGCAATCCCCGCTTTGCGGGCATTCACCTGGCCGCGAAAAGTCTCCAGTAGAAAACAGGCCGTCATTCACCCGGATCCGTTGACCCTGGTGCGGGATAGCGATCGCAAGATCGACCTGCTCGACATGAGCCGATGATGGAACATGGGTCGCGGGCAGGAGGCAGGAGGGCAGTGACCGGCATTCTAGAATGTCGAGTGGGGCAGCCCATCTGGCGGTGTGACGAATGCGGTTTTGGCTATTCGTCATCCGCGGTCGCACTCGACCTTATGGCCCATAGCGGTGGCAACGGTAAGGCTCCGATCGGAGACATGAATCATGATGGTGCTCATTAGACGCAGTTCCGCGTAACGGAGGACGCATTGCGTCATCTGCTCAGAGCGGAGCGATGGGCCTCGTCGATGGTAGCCATGGTGGCGAAAACCCGATGATCGACACTCTGCCCGATAGGTGGGATCATAATCCCTGCTGCAGGAGGTGACGCAGCCACACGTCATTCCAGTCGTCACGCCCCCCGGGAGGCCAGAGAGTGTCGATGGTACGGCCCGGTCGTGCGTGCGCTTCGAGCGCAAGCCCCTCGGCGCGCCTCCCGGCCTTTCCCGGGTCGGGGAGCAGGATGAGTTGGGTGACATGGTCGGGGATCGCGAGATGCCCGAACCGCTCGCTGCCGAGCGTCGCCCACACAGGAATGCCAAGAAGCAAGGATGCCGACCAGCTTGTCTCGATGCCTTCGGCAATGCCAAGGATCTCGTGCGCCGGCATAAGCCGGACGGCGCCGCGATCGGGTGTCCCCAGCGCCATCTTCGGATTTTCGAGATCGAGCGCTTTCGTCGAGGCAGTGATGTCGAGGAAGTTGCGCTGGATGGCGACCAGAGCACGGTCCTCTCGAATGGCGGCGATCAGTGCGGGCCTGTAGCATAGTCCCCGGTCAGTCCCGATGGGTGTGCGGGCCAGATAGCGAAGCTCGGGATTGTAGCCGGGCAGACCTCGCTCCTGGAGATAGCGCTGCGCCGGCGTACCAGGAAGCGGGCGAGCTCGATCCCAAATTTCAACTGCACGCTGACGCCGCCATTGTGCCGCGCTGTCGGTCCTATGATCGACTATGTCCTCGCCGGTGGTCGGAACATAGTCAGTATCCAGTATACGCGCGTCACGGATCGCACGGAGAATGTCGACGCGGTCGCAACCGGCAAAGCAGGTAAAAAGCAAGGTCCTCCGCCCGACGCGAACGGAAAGACTCGGATCGTGATCGGCATGGGCGGGGCAGCGGCACATGCCACCGCTCTTGCGCCAATGCCCCTTGAGAGCCTCGACGATCCGGCGGCCCGCCGTCTCGAGTTCAATCACCTGGGTCATGAGGATCAATCCGGTCTGAAGTTACGACCGGCCCCTCCCCCTCCTCTATATTCGAGTGGGTCAGCAGCGGTAGAACAGACTGACGGGCTGTCCTGGGAAGAGGAGGAATCACGGCACACATCGAAAGGGAAATCCCAAAATGATGAAGCGCGCCGGCTGATCGAACTTAACCTCTCAAGGTCGTCGAACAGGCACATATGTGTTGGAGGGGTTGCCGCCTTAAGTCTCCAGCTGGTGAATACTGGGATTTCTCGTCTTAATGATGCTTGAACGAGCTAATCGTTTGCTTTCAGACAAGTTAGAGCGATCTACTCGCCTGCTTGGCCGCTTCGTTCGGGGCGAGCCCGGTCCTCGGCACATGGGATGATTGGGTATAGCTGCATTTTTGACATCGTCGCCGGGGCACGGCAGTACGTTTACCCGTTCGAAAACAGGTTCGACTATCGAACCGCTCGTCATCTGTTCACACTTTCCAGGAGTCTTGTCATGACCGAGGCAGAAAAGCCCGATCTTACGTCTCTGGCCGTTCAGCTTCTGAGCGCCTATGTTTCGAACAATACGGTGCCAAGCAATGAGCTTGCGGGGCTGATCCATTCGACGAAGGCGGCGTTGGCGGGCGACCCGGCGGTTGTTGAGCCAACGCCGGCAGAGCATGTGCCGGCGACAACGGTACGCAAGAGCCTTGCATCTCCTGATCACATCGTCAGCATGATCGACGGCAAGCCATACAAGACCCTGAAGCGCCATCTTTCGAGCCACGGCCTCACGCCTGCGGAATATCGGGACCGCTACAAGCTACCCAATGACTATCCCATGGTTGCGCCAGGTTACTCGGAGCACCGACGCGCGGTCGCACAACGATTGGGTCTTGGGCGGAAGCCTGCGACCGCGCCTGCAAGCGCGGAAGCAGAGGCACCGCCGATAGAAACCGAGGTTCACGGGAATTCGCCAGCCGAGAGCCCTGTGGTGGCCGCGGATCCCGACGCTACGCCAACGGCCGATGTACCGGCGGTAAAGTCAGCCAGGATGGCGAGGAAGAAGGCGGGCAATGCACCGACCGGGGCAAGCGATGCATCACCGAAGCCAGCGCGGGCGCGTCGCGCCAAGGATGCGGCCAATGCGCCAGCGCCAGCGGAGAAACCTAAATCGCGCCGTGGCCGAAAAGCGCCGGGGCAACCCGCGCCAGAAGCAAGCTGAGTACGAGCTGCCATGGGCGTTGGTGATCGCCCATGGCAGCTCGATCATTGCGGCATCGCAAAGGCGGCGATGTCCGATTGTCCGTCAAGTCCGGACTTAGTATCAGGAATTTCATGGAGCGCCCCAGGCCGAAGCTGCGACTGAAACTTCCGCAGGAAACGGGACAGCCGCCCGCGGAAGAATTGCTCAGGCACGCGATGCGTGAGCATCTTTGTGTCAGGGCAACCTACAATCGCGGGCTCATACGGTTGGCGCCGCATATTCTGTACACACGCCACGATGCGCCGTTTCTCGATGGCGTGGTTTTGGAACGAAATGGAACAGCCCCTACTGAAGTAAAGCTGGCATCGTTTCGTCTGTCCGGCCTGAAGGGGATCGCGATGACCATGGAGTCCTTCAAGCCCTTCCCTTCCTTTAACCCCACAGACGAACGCTATGCAGGCACGACGATCGCAATGCTGGAGCGGAGCTGACGTTCGACCCTCTGGGGGGCATCTGCAGCGCGAGCTCCCACGCATTTGTCGGCCGGGATATGATGCTGCATATGCCGGCGCTTTCGGATCGCTGGCACCAGGAGTTGTCGGCTCATGGGCATCGTCGGGATCGAGGCGCTGCCGCGATGTGACGAAAACGCAAGACGCATAGCGCGTCAGACGCGTCTAAGCGCTACTCGCATCAGTCTCATCTCGCCGCGTAAAGAGCTTCTGGGAGAGGCGTTCGCCGCAGATCAACCCGTCTTCGGTGAGGAGTACGGATTTGCGCTTGCTTATAGGGTCGGAGATCAGACCGCGTTTGTGCAACCGCCCCATCGCGTCCCAGTCCAGGCCCTTCCACGCCATGCCCGTCGTCTTGAGATTGAGCCACAAAATCGCAAGCACGGCTTCATCGAGGCAGTCAGTGTCGATATCCATAAACGCATCTTCGCTGAACATAGCCGGCGGATGCAAGTCCTCAGTCCCGGAGTGTGCGCCGGGGGTCGTCTTCCAAACCGGAAGAGATCCCTCCAGAATGGATGTTCTGCCGGAGTGGGATGGTTTATGATCGTTCACGACATTGGCAACTCGTGACATCAAGCATGTGCGTAGGTGCGGGCGTCAGATGACGCCTCTGTCTTTCCGCTATGAAGATGGCAGCCATAAGCGAAGCCCGGAGGGGCGGAGCGGACGGGGCTTAGCAGCCCATTGATGACGTATCATTCTCGGACCGCCGCGCGCGGACTGCGCTCGCCGAGCTCAGCCCGGCTATGGAACTGCGGTTGGGCAACCCCCGCCCGCATGGCGGTTAGCGCACCGCAGCTTGGCGGATATTCGTCAGCAGCGCCGACGCATGCGCCACATTTCCTCCGTGCGGATTGGTCGCGATCGGCAGGATAGCGGCCTCCGCCTAGGAATAGCCCCCTCGCGCCAACAGAGCCGTCGCAGCTTCGCTCGCGATGCCGCCGACCAACGGCGCCAACTCGTGAGCGCTCATCAACTGGCCGATCGTTTCATCGGTGGAGGGACTCAGTATACGGGGCGGCACGGTGTACCTGCGCCAGGCAGCTATAATTGGCCTGCCGCTCTCAATTCGCGTTCGAGTGTCGAAAAGGGCAACATGAGCGTCAGCGGCTAATCTTGCAGCGGGATGGCGCCGTAGCTGGCATACCAGGTAGCAGCGCGCTCGCTTTTTGCGTCGATGATCAGCATGACGCCGCCGACTTCCGCAGCGACCCGAAGGCATCTGCGCCCGATCGCGCCCAGGAGCTGGCCGCCGAGCCCATTCCCCTGCACTCGAATATCCGTCGCCAGCCGCGCGAGCCGGAAGCCGGGCACCTCATGCCTGGCGAGTCCTCGCCTCACCAGTTCGGGCGTGTCGGCATAATCCATGCTGCCGGGCGCGATGCTGTAGAAGCCAAGCACGGTCTTGTTATCGGCGTCGTCGATCGCGAGGAAGGTCTTGGCCCCGCCCTGCTCATGGCTTTGCCGCGCCTAGCGCTGCAAAAAGATGTTGAGATCATCATCGCCACAGTTGAAGGAGGCCCGATCATGCGCTTTTGAGATCGCTTCCTCGTGCCACAAGGGAAGCGTCATGCCGGCTTTGGCATCGCAGCGATTGCAGCGCGCAATTTCGCATTCGCCGGGGGCGGGTTTCCGAGCAGGTCGAGGACAAGCAGGCTGTCTCTCTCGCTTAACTTCGTCCGCTCCGCCTCTTCGATCACGCTTTCGGCTTCGCGGAGCGCCGACCGTGTGACAAATGTCGTCAGGTCGGTAAGCCTGAGCGCGGCCGCTCGGGCGAGCAAAGCCTTTTGCTCCGGTCGAATCCGTAGACTCATGCGCTTGTTATCTTCGACTGCAGCTCGCGGCATTGTGAGCCTCCATACGTGATGATGTGGACGACCCCCGACGGCATCGGATGTGCCAGAATGAGTTGTCAACG
>JALDYH010000060.1:0-20882 GCA_032154175.1 Sphingopyxis sp.
TGTGACCCCATCATTACGAATGATGTGCTCTACCAACTGAGCTAAAGCGGCAACGTCGGCGCCTCTAACAGTGCGACCGGGTGATGACAAGCGCCGTCTGGGCAATTGTTTGGCATCCTGTGCAGCCTGTGGCGCAGTATGGCCGCAGTCGTCGGCGGGACGGTTCCAAGCCGACCTTGGCAGGCGGGAATGCTTTCGCAGAAATGCCGGTATTGCAGTGTTGAACGTTTGGGGATTGTCCCGGTCCGCGACATGGCCGGCGCCGGCTACCGAAAAATTCGCTGTTCCGGTCGCGCTCGCGCCACCGGGTAATGATCTTCGGGATTGGGTTGGTGTTCTTGAAACGATCGCAGAAAACGGCGGCTGGTTTGGCAGGCCTGTGTTCTGCCGGAGGCCGGCCCATCCGCCCGCCCGGTTCGGTCGAGGAGTCCAGTGGCGGATTCCCCGATCTCGGACATCTTACCCCCTGAGCGGTTACAAAAAATGGGGGCGAATATGGGATTCCTCGGTCGTTACGGATTTTCGATTCCGGTATTTCTGGCGCTCGCCGGTCTTGCGAGTGCGTCGCCGGCGGCGGCGCAAATACGTTTCTCGGTCACGTTGCCCGATGCGGCAACCGAAGAACCCGTGACGGGGCGATTGATCGTCGTTGCGAATCGCCGCGAAGGTGCGTCACCCTCTACAACCGAACCGCGGTTGATGATCGGGATGAACGGCCCTCCCGCTTTCGGGGTCGACATCGAAAATTTGCGCCCCGGCGCGACGGTCACCGTCGACGCGAAATCGGACGGCTTTCCCTTCGCGCTCGACCGGCTTCCCGCCGGCGACTACAGCGTTCAGGCGGTCCTCATTCGCTATACCAGGGTAAAGCGCGCCGACGGCCATACCATATGGGTCCCGCTCAGCGACCAGCGCGTCATCGCGCCGATGTTTCCCGGCAATCCCTATAGCAAGCCGGCCGATGTCCGGCTCGACCCCGCCGCCAAGGCGCCGGTCGCGCTGACGCTGACCGAAAAGATCGGCCCGGTCGAGCGGGCGGCCGATACGCCGTGGATCAAGCGTGTTCGCATCGAGAGCAAGATATTGTCGGATTTCTGGGGCGTGCCGATGTCCATCGGCGCGGAAGTTCTGCTTCCCAAGGGCTTCGCCGAGCATCCCGATGCACGCTATCCCGCCATCTATACCTATGGTCATTTCGGCGCCCCGTTCAATTTCGATCCCGATCCCGCGAGCGATACCGACGGCGCGCGGCGCTCCGCCGCCTCCGCCAATGTGAAAACAGGCTATCAATTTTCGCGGGAGTGGAACGGCGACAACTTCCCGCGCATGGTTGCGATCACGCTCGACACGCCCGGGCCCTATTTCATCGAATCCTACGCGCTCAATTCGGCGAACAATGGCCCGTGGGGCGATGCGATCACCAAGGAATTGATGCCCTGGCTCGAAAAGAATTTCCGGCTGATCGATCGGCCTTACGGCCGGATTGTCGAAGGGGCATCGACCGGCGGCTGGGAAGCGCTCGCGCTCCAGCTTCACTATCCCGACCTGTTCGGCGGTGCCTGGGTGTTCAACCCCGATCCGATCGACTTCTCACGCTACCAGCTCACCGACATCTATCAGGAGGACAATATGTTCACCCTGAAGATCAACGACTGGGTGACGCAGGAAAAAAAGTTTCGCCGCAGCCGCGAAGGGCATCCGCTGATGGACCTGCGCACGCTGGCGGCGCTCGAAGCGGTGCTGGGCTCGAAGGGCCGTTCCTATTACCAGCTCGACATCTGGCAGGCGACGCACGGTCCGGTCGGCGCCGATGGTTATCCGGTACTGCTCTTCGACAAGAAGACCGGGGCGATCAACAAGGAGGTCGTCAAATATATGCGCGAGAAGGGCTATGATCTCTCCGGCTATCTGCGCGACAATTGGGCGATGCTCGCACCGAAATTGCGCGGAAAGATCAACATCTTCACCGGCGACATGGACGATTTCTACCTTAATCTGGCGGTTTACCGCTTCGAAGAAATGATCCGCGAAAAAGGCGGCGCGAAGTATCCGGCTCGCTTTGAATATGGCCGTCCGCGCATGGGGCACAACTGGCACCACACCGACTGGGCGGGCGTCGTGCGCGAAGTTGCGGCGCATGTCCGCAAGACCGCTCCCGCGGGCGCGCCCGTCGATCAGTGGAATTACTGAAGGGAGAAGGGCGATGTCCGGCAAACGCTTGACCCAGTTGATGCTGATCGCCGCGGGCTTCGCCGCCGGGGCATCGGTGCCGGCCGCGATGGTGATGGCCGACAATGGCCCGTCCAAAAGCCAATTCGATGAAATCAGCGTCAAACGTCTCAACATCGTCGAACCCGACGGCAAATATCGGTTGGTCCTCTCGAACGCGGAACGCTTTCCGGGGCTGTTCATGGAAGGCAAGGAATATAAGCACCACAGCCGCGATGGTGGCGGGATGCTGTTCTTCAATGACGAAGGCGATGAAGTCGGCGGGCTGACTTTTGGCAGCAAGACCGTCGGCGACAATCGCCGCGCGAGCGGCTCGTTGATGTTTGATCAATATAAGCAGGATCAGACCGTCGGCATCCAGTATAGCGAGGCGAACGGACGGCGCGCCGCGGGGCTTCGTGTCTGGGACCGCCCCGACTGGTCGATCAAGCCGCTGATGGAAATGAGCGCTCGCGCCGCAGCGGCACCAGACGATGCCGGCCGGAATCGCATCCGCGAAGAAATGCGCGCCTATGCGATGGCGAACGGCGGCGGTGGTGCCGAACGTTTCTTTGCGGGCAAGGCATCCGAAGAGGCGATCGTGCGGCTGGCCGACAAGGACGGCAAACCACGCCTGTTGCTCAAGGTAGGCTCCGACGGGACGCCGAGTATCGAGTTTCTCGACACGGCGGGGAAGGTGGTGAAGCGGATCGTCCAATAGTCCGTCCGATCCGCGATGGCGCCCGGAGATGCTTTTCCGGGCGCTTGTCGTGCGTGGCATCAAGTAATTGAATTATATGAAAAATATTCATAAAAATGTCATTTTTTCTTGACGGTGGCCACGATTGCTGTTGGCATGTCGGCGATGGATCATCAGGCTCGACTTCGCTGGTTTGCGCGTGAGGTATTGCCTCATGAATCCGACCTGCGCAAATGGCTCGGCGGGCGCATTCGCGGCCTCGCGTCGTGCGATGTCGATGAAGTGGTGCAGGAGGCTTATGCCCGGCTATGGACCGCCGACGCCGATGCGATCCGCAGCTCGCGGGCCTATCTCTATGTAACTGCACGACATATCGTCGGCGAGCATATCCGCCGGTCGCGCATTGTCGCGATCGATCTGGTGGCGGATTTGGAGTCGCTGAACATCGTCGATGATGAGCTGAGCGTCCATCGGCGCCTCAGCGGGCAGGAAGAACTGGCGCGTTTGCACGAAATACTGCAGACGCTGCCCCCGAAGTGCCGACAGGCATTCGAGCTGAAGAAGTTCCAGGACTTTTCCCAGCGCCGGATTGCCGAACATATGGGGATCGCGGAAAGCACGGTCGAGAAACATCTCGCCAAGGCGCTCCGGCTGGTTTCCGAGGCTATGAAACAGGCGCCGCCCGGCGCTGAGGATGGAAGATCGCGTGAGCGCAAGTTCTGGAAATGGGGCTGACATAGAAGCCACGGCCTCGGCTTGGGCGGTGCGGTCGGCCGAGCGCTCGCTGGATAGTCTCGAGCAGCGGGAACTCGACGCCTGGCTGGCGGCGGACAGCCGGCACCTTGGCGCCTATGTCCGTGCCCAGGCCATATGGCTCGACCTTGACCGGGTTGCGGCGCTCGACAGCGGTACGCAGCGCGAAGAGCCGGTGCCGGTCCGGACGCGACGCTGGGCTCCCTACGCGATGGCGGCTTCGCTTGCCCTCGCGATTTTCGGCGGTGCCATGGCGTACGACCACCTCGCGGGCCGCATTGCAACCGAACGCGGCGAGGTGCGCCGGATCGCGCTCGACGATGGTTCGGTCATGATGCTCAACGGCGATGCCGTCGTTCAGATACGCTATGACGAGGACGTCCGGCGCGTGATCATGCGTCGCGGCGAAGCGTCGTTCGATGTCGCCCACAATCCGAAACGCCCCTTCATCGTGAGCGCCGAAGGGTTGGAGGTGCGCGCCGTCGGTACCGAGTTCGTGGTCGGGATCGAGGAAGGCGGCATCGAGGTAACGGTCGAGGAGGGCGTCGTTGCTGTGGGCGGCCAGGCGAGCGGTTCGGTCAAGCCGCGCTATCTGCGCCGGAACGAACAATTTGTCGCCGCTGCGACGGGGCCGCGCAAGGCCGTGCTGGACCCAGCGGATGTCGAACGGCGGATCGCGTGGCGCAAGGGCCTGCTGGTGTTTAACGGCCAACAGCTCGCGGCCGCTGCGGCCGAGGTCAATCGCTATTCGGAGCTGCGCGTCGTGATCGAGGATCCGACGCTGGCGCGGGCCGAATTCATGGGCGTGTTCAAGCTCGGCGACGCGCGCGCTTTTGCAAACGCGGCCGCCGCCGCGTTCAACGGCGATGTCGTTCTGCGCGGTAACGAGCTGGTTTTGGTGCGCCAGCAGAATTCTCCCTCACACTGATAGCGGATTTCCGCGCGCGGTCGCTCCTTTGCTTATGGAAGCACCGGGCTGCTTCGGGGCATGAGGGAGGACTATGATGAGGTGGGAGCGAGCGAACCGTTTGAATTCGCGGATGGCGCTGATGACGGGCGTTGCCGCGGCTATCCTCTGGGCGGCGCCCGTCGCCGCGCAAGAGCGCCAGCGCTATGTGATCCCGGCCGGCGATGCCGCCACGGCGGTCCAGCGGCTGGCAATCCAGTCGGGTGTCCAGGTCATGGTCCCCGACGCCGATCTGTCGGGCATCACCACCAACCGCGTCAGTGGCAGCTTTACCCCGGTCGAGGCGCTCCGCCGTATGCTGGCAGGCAAGGGACTCGATGTCGTCCAGAAGGGCGACGTCGTGGTCATTCGCCGCAGCGGCAGGGCGGCCGAAGCCGCGGCCGAAACGGTTGGCGAGGAAATCGTCGTGACCGGGTCGCGCATCCGGCGCCCGGGCTACGATACGCTCGAAGCGACAATCGTCTCGGACGCGGAAGACTTTCGTCGCCGGGGATACACCAATGTCATCGATGCGCTGAACGACACGCCGGGTTTTGTTCCTTCCGATGTCAACACCATCGGGTCGGATCAGCGGAGTTTGACCGCGGGCCAGAATTTCGCCGACTTCTTCGGGCTGGGCTCGCAGCGGACGCTGACACTGGTCAACGGGCGGCGGTTCGTGTCGTCGAACACCATTTCGGGAGCCGGCGGCTCGACGCCCGGCGGCCAGGTGGACCTCAACCTCATCCCGGCAGGATTGATCGAGCGGGTCGAAACCGTCGCGATCGGCGGCGCTCCCATCTACGGGGCCGACGCCATATCCGGCACGGTCAATATCATCCTGCGCGATGATTTCGAAGGCGTGCAGCTCACCGCGCAAACGGGGCTCACCGAAAAGGGCGACGCGCCCAGCTACACGCTCCGGGGTCTGGCGGGCATCAATTTTGCGGACGATCGCGGCAACTTCGCTCTCGGCGCCGAATATAATCGCCAGGACGGGCTGCTGAAATCGGCCCGCACCGGGCGAGCTTTCATGTTTCCCGATCCCGACGGCAGCCCGGCGACGAACCTCTATATTCGCGACCTGGTCTACGATTATATGACCGATGGCGGGCTTCCCTTCACGACGTCGCTCGGCAGGATCGTCAACGCGCAGGGCACCCCCCTCCAGTTCAGCAATGGTGAGCTGGTGCCCTATGTCCAGGGTACCCAGATATCCGGCCCGATCTTCGATGGCGGAGACGGGTTCCGCTTTGCGGATCATCAGAGCCTGCTTTCGCCGACCGAACGGATCATCGTCAGCGGTCTTGGACATTTTGACATTTCGTCGTCGGTGACTCTCTTCGCCGAAGGGTCCTATGCGCGCAGCACCGGACGCGAGCTTAGCGAATTGTCCGTCGCGGTTTCGCCGGTCTTCAATACGGTCCTTCCCGTTCCGCTGAGCAATCCGTTCCTGTCGGACAGCGCGCGCAATACGCTGGCGGCAAATGGCGTGACCAACTCCTTCTTCTTTGCGCGCAACCTCAGCGATATCGTCGACCGTGATGGCGGGTTGTACCGGAACCGCGTGGAACTGTGGCGGGGTGTCGTGGGGCTCAAAGGCGAGACGCGCCTTTTCGGCGAAGCCGCAAACTGGGACATCGCGTTAAACTACGGACGCAGCACTTCAAAGGCGACGACCAAATATATCAACAACAGCCGCTTCCTCCTCGCCGTCGATGCGGTCCGGGATAACAGCGGCAATATCGTTTGCCGTTCGGGCGGCGACTGCGCCCCGCTCAACCTGTTCGGCGAGAACGCATTCAGCGACGAGGCGGCCGCCTATGTAATCGACGAAGGGAGCGCGGTCAGCCGCAACGAGCAGTTGGTGATCAACGCCAACTTCAACGGATCGCTTCCTTTCCGGATCGCCAGCGAACCGATCGATTTCAATATCGGCGCCGAGTATCGCAAGGAAAAGGGCGCCTTCACGCCCGATGACATTCTCAGCCAGCCTTCGTCGCTGCTGGGTTTCACCTTTGTCGCCCCCTATACCGGTGCGCGGGGCAGCTTCCACACCAAGGAAGTTTACGGCGAGCTTTCGGTACCGCTCGTCTCGCCGGACCAGAATTGGCCGGTCATCAAGAGCCTGAGCGTCGAGGGGGCTGCGCGCTATGTCGATCATTCGCTTGCGGGCGGCGATCTGACCTGGTCGGCGGGGGGAAGGTTCTCGCCGCGCCTGCCGGGCATCGGCGACGGACTCCAGTTCCGCGGCGTCTATACGCGTTCGATCCGCTCGCCGGCGATTACCGAACTCTTCTCCGGTGCGTCGCCGACGCGCGGCGCCCTGAACGATCCGTGCGACCGGATTCGTTATCAGGAAGGCAACAACCCAACCGTCCGCGCTGCCAATTGCGCAGCGGCGCTCCAGGCCTTCGGGACCACGCCCGCCGCGTTCGTCTCGACGACCGCCGGGGTTTCACCGACCGGTACGATCTCCGGCAATCCCGATCTGGAAAATGAAAAGGCGCGTTCATGGTCGGCCGGTGTCGTCTATCAACCGACCGTGATTCCCGGGCTCCGCCTTGCGGCTGACTGGAGCGAGATCAAGCTGACCGGTGGCATTCAGCGGCTTGCCATCGGCAACTTGCTCGAAGCCTGTTACGACAGCGCCAGCTTCCCCAACGAACCCGCCTGCAATGCTTTCAGGCGCCTCAGCGCAAGTGAGGTCGGGCCGGGATCGGCCAATCCGATCCGTATCGCGGGGGATATCGCGGACGGGTATAGCAGCGGCTATGTCAATGTCGCCTCGATCAAGTTCGCCGGACTTATCATGTCCGCCGAATATGGTTTCGCGCTGTCGCAGGATCCCGCTTCCGGCAGGCTCCAGTTCGGAGCCAAGCTGTTTCACAACAGCCAGTATGATGTGAAGACATCGGCGGCGGCGGTTCCGGTGAGTTCGGTCGGATCGTCGGCGACGCCGAAATGGTCCGGCCAGTTCAACACCGCCTATGTGACCGACAAACTCGATCTTTCGCTCCAGGCGCTCTGGAGCGGGCCGGCGAAAAACAACCTCCTCCTCGATAGCGAGGATGTGCCCGATGCGGACAATCTGATCGGAACATATTGGCGGTTCAATGCGACGGTCGGCGTCCGGGTCGACGATCGGTTCCGGGTGCAGTTGGCGGTGACCAACCTGTTCGATCGCAAGCCGAACCAGGCGCAGCTCAACAGCCAGAACTACGGCCGGTACGACCTGCTGGGCAGGCGCTATCTGCTTACGATGACCGCCGACTTCTGACGTCGCCGCCATCGATTGCGCGGCAGCGGCGGGGTGACTTGGCCGGGGCTATTCGAAAGTCCCGGCCAAGGCCCCGCGAAGCCGTCTCTTATCCCTGAGAGAGGTTGAAATGCACAAGGACTTGCTGCTCGCTATCGGTTTTCTTGGCCTCGCCGCGCCGGCGCTTGCCGAGGAGGGTTCGCCCAGACGCTACACGATCGAGCAGTTGATGGATTCGGATTCGATCGGCGGCCTGTCGTGGTCGCCCGACGACAAGAAGCTGATCTTCACCAGCAACCGCACCGGCATCGCCAATATCTACGTCATGCCGTCGGGGGGCGGGGAGGCAGTGCCGCTCACCCGGTCGACGAAGGAAACCGTCCAGGCGATCGGCTATTTCCCGCACGACGAACGCATCCTCTATTCGGGCGATCAGGGTGGCAACGAACTCGCGCATATCTATGTCCGCGAGATCGACGGGACGACGCGCGACGTGACGCCGGGTGCGAAGCATGTCGCGCGTTTCGTCGACTGGGCGCACGATGGAAAATCCTTCTTCGTCCAGACCAACGAGCGCGATCCGCGCTTCTTCGATCTCTATGAAATCCGCACCGATGGCTACGAAAAGACGCGACTGTTCGAAAATGACAAGGCGTATCAAGTGCGCGCCGTCAGCCCCGACCGGCGCTATGTCGGGCTCAGCCGCATCGTCGATAATGCGACGAAACATTGTTATGTATATGATCGCACCGCGGCAAAGCTGATCCAGCTCACCGAGGAGGGCAAGCCGGTCGCGTGCGAGCCGCAAGCCTTCGCCGACGAGGGCGCAAAGCTGTTCTACACCACCGACGACGGCGGCGAGTTCGCTTTTCTGGTCCGCAAGGATCTGGCGACGGGTGAACGCGCCACCATCTTCAAGCCCGATTGGGACGTGCAGGGCGCAGCCCTGTCGCGCGACGGCGAAACGCTGATCGTCTCGGTCAACGAAGACGCGCGGTCGCGGCCTTACCTGTTCGACGCGAACAGCTTTGCGCCGATCGCGTTCGACAATCCGATGCCGGAAGCGAGCGCGGGGTTGCTGCTCGCCAACCATGGCCGGAAAGCGCTGATCAGTGCTTCCAACGGCGCGACGCCGGGAGAGATTCTGCTCCTTGATCTGAAATCCGGCGCGCGCGTGCCTCTCCTCAACGCGCGTGCCCCCGGTGTCGCGCCCGAGGATCTGGTGCCGGGGAAGGTGATCCGTTTCAAATCCTACGACGGGGTGATGGTGCCCGGCATCCTGTATATGCCGAAGGGCGCGAAAAAGGGTGACGCGTTCCCCGCGGTAATCCACGTCCACGGCGGACCCGGCGATGAAAGCCGGATCGGCTATCGCCCGCTGCAACAATATCTCGTCAACAACGGCTATGTCGTGTTCGAAATCAACAATCGCGGCAGCAGCGGGTCGGGGCGCACATTCTATCATCTCGACGACCGCAAGCATGGCGATGCCGATCTCGACGATGTCGTTGCGGCCAAGGCGATGCTCGCGGGCACCGCCATGGTCGACCCCGCCAAGGTGGTGATCCAGGGGCAAAGCTATGGCGGGTACATGACGCTCGCGGGGCTCGCCTTCCGGCCCGATGCGTTTGCGGCGGGGGTCGATATCTACGGCGTTTCGAACTGGCCGCGCCTGCTCGCCAACACGCCGAGCTGGTGGGAGGATCTGCGCCGCCTGTTGTTCACGGAGGTCGGGGACCCCGAAAAGGATGCTGCCTATCTGCGCAAGATTTCGCCGGTCTTTCACGCCCGGAATATCAGGAAGCCGCTGCTCGTGCTCCAGGGCGCGAACGATCCGCGCGTGCTGCCGGTTGAGTCCGAAGACATCGTCGCAAAGGTCAGGGCGAACGGCGTGCCGGTCGAATATGTCGTCTTTCCCGACGAGGGGCATGGCTTTCGCAAGAAGGCAAACCAGATCACCGGCTATCGCGCGATCCTGCAATTCCTCGATCGCCATGTGAAGGGCACCGCCCCGGCTACCGGAACCGCAAGGGCCGATGTTTCGCCGCTGGGCGATTTCCCGAACGGCCAGTGAGCGGGGTGCGGCTCAACCGGCGCGAGTTGATCGCCGCAGGGGCGCTCGTGGCAGCCGCCCCTGCGTGGGCGACCACGTCGACCGAGGCCGAACGGCTCGCCGCCTTTTTCGAACGCGTGTTCCAGCGCGACCTCGCCCGCAATCCGGCGGCGCAATCGGCGATCGGGGCAAAAGGCGGCCAGCGCGGCTGGCCCGATGTCGGTGATGCGCGCGCCGCCGAAAATGTCGCGCTCGTCCGAAGCGATCTGGCCGAACTTGGCGGCTTCGACCGTGCCGCGCTGCCTCCCGACGCACGGCTCAGCCATGATCTCTTCGCCTATGACGCGGCGGAAGCGATCGAACGTCACCGCTGGCGCGGCAATCATTATCCGGTGTGCCAGATGCGTGGGCCGCAGCGCGATATTCCGCAAACGCTGATCAACAATCATGCGATCGCAAACGCCGCCGATGCCGAATCCTATGTCGCGCGGCTCCACGCGGTCGGGCCCTATCTCGCGGCGATCGTCGCCGGGCTCGAACGACAGGCCGCAAATGGCGTCGTCCCGCCGGCGTTCTCGAATCCGCTCGTCATCGGCAATTGCGAGCGATTGATCGCCGGCGCGCCTTTTGAGCCCGGCACGGCCGACAGCCCGATCCTCGGCGACTTTCGGGGCAAGGTCGACAAGCTCGCGCTGCCCGCCGCCGACAGGTCGCGGCTGGTCAAAGCGGCCGAGGCCGGATTGACCGAAGGCTTTGGCCCCGGTTTTCGTCACCTCATCGCCCATCTGCGCGGCATCCCCTGTGCGGATCGTTGCAATGACGGCGTCTGGCGTCTGCCCGAAGGCGAAGCCTATTATGCCGCCCAACTGCGCTGGAACACGACGCTGGGCGTTTCGCCGCGCGAGGTGCACGACCTCGGCCTGGCCGAAACCGCGCGGCTGCATGGCGAGATGCGCGCGGTGATGAAGCGCGCGGGTTTCACCGGAACGCTCGCCGGGCTGTTCGAATATGTCCGGACCGCCGACCGTTTCTATTATCCCGACACGGCGCAGGGAAAAGCCGCCTATCTCGATGCGATGCGCGCAAAGATCGATGCGGTCACCGCGCGGCTCGGCGAACTCACCAACCATGTCCCGGGCGCCGGGGTCCTCGTGAAGCCGGTCGAACCCTGGCTCGAAGCGTCGGCGGGGACCGCCGGCTATTTCGCGCCGTCGGCCGACGGAACGCGCCCCGGCATCCTCTATGTCAACACGCGCGACATGCGCAATCTGCCGATTTTCGAGCTTTCGGCGCTGTCCTATCATGAGGGCGTTCCCGGTCATCATCTTGAAAAAGCGGTGACGCGCGCGCTGACCGACCTTCCCAAATTCCGTGCCTTCGGCGGCTATACGGCGTTCAGCGAAGGGTGGGCGCTCTTCGCCGAGCAATTGCCGCTCGAAATGGGGCTCTACGACGACCCGTGGCAGGAGTTCGGGCGCCTTTCGATGGAATTGATGCGCGCTGGCCGCCTCGTCACCGACACCGGCGTCCATGCGCTGCGCTGGAGCCGCGAAAAGGCGGTGGCGTGGCTCGACGAGAATACCCCTGCCAACCACACCGACAATGTGACCGCGGTCCAGCGCTATATCGTCACGCCGGGGCAGGCGTGTGCGTATGAAATGGGCAAGCTCAAGCTGGTCGAACTGCGCGACCGCGCCCGCGCCAGGCTCGCGGGCGGTTTTGACCTCCGCCGTTTCAACGACCGCGTGCTGGGCAGCGGGCCGCTGCCGCTCCCGATGCTCGAAGCCAATATCGATATCTGGATCGGCAACGGAGGAACCGAATGACCCACCCCATATTCGCTCGACGCCACTTCATCGGATCGGCGGCGCTCGCGGGGGCGGCGTTCGCCGTGCCGCCGGTGTTCGCTGTGGAAACCGGCGAGGATGCAGGGCTCGACGCCTTCTTCGAACGGATATTCCAACGATCGCTCGACCGTAGTCCGATCCGTCAGTCGGCGCTCGGCATTCGCCGCGATCAGGACAAATGGGACGACATCAGCGAAGCGCGCGAGCAGGAAGATCATTGGCTGCACGAGCGGGACCTTGCCGCGCTCAAGACGTTCGACGTTACCGCGCTGTCGCCGCAGGCACAACTCAGCCACCGGATGTTCGAACGTTCGACCCAGCTCGCGATGCGCAATTTCAAATGGCGCGACCATGATTATGTGATGACCCAGATGGGCGGCATGCATACCCGTGTGCCGAGCACGCTGACCAGCAGCCATCCGATCACCAGCCGCGCCGATGCCGAAGCCTATATCAAGCGGCTCGAAGCCGTTGCGCCGCTGATGGCCCAGGCGGTCGCGCGGCTGACGACGCAGGAGGAAAAGGGCATCCGGCCGCCGCGTTTCGTCTATGCGCTGGTGCTCGAACCCTGTCTCAACCTGCTTAAAGGCGCGCCGTTCGACGGCGATGGCGACAGTCCGATCCTCGCCGACTTCCGGGCAAAGCTGGCGAAAGCAAAGTTCACCGATGCCGAACGCGCCGAGCTTCTGTCTCGCGGAACGGCGGCGCTCGCGGGCGGCTTCGCTAACGGCTATCGCTCCCTCATCGCGCATCTTCGCGCCGCCGGAGAAAGGGCGGATACGGTCGACGGGATGTGGAAGCTGCCCGATGGGCAGGCCTGTTACGACGCACGGCTCGAAAGCTACACGACGCTTCCGTTAAAGGCAGCCGACGTCCACGCACTCGGGTTGCGCGAGGTTGCAAATATCCACGATGCGATGCGCGCGATCATGGAACGGACGGGATTTTCCGGCAACCTCCAGGCCTTTTTCGCCTTCATGCGCACCGACCCGCGCTTCTATCATTCCGACGACGATGCGGGTCGCGCCGCGTATCTGGCCGAGGCCAATGCCTTGCTCGACGAGATTCGGGCGCGCGAGGGCGAGTTGTTCGGGCGGCTCCCCAAAGCGCCGGTCGAGGTTCGTGCGATCGAGGCGTGGCGAGAGAAATCGGCGCCCAAGGCGCACTACCGCAATCCGCCGCAAGACGGGTCGGCGCCCGGCATCTTTTACATCAATCTGGCCGACATGAAGGCGCAGCCGCGCTACCAACTGGCGGCGACCCTCTATCACGAGGCGATCCCGGGGCATCACACCGAAACCTGCATCGCGCACGAAATGGAGGGCCTGCCGAAGTTCCGCCGTTTCGCAAGCTATGCTGCGTTCAGCGAGGGCTGGGGGCTCTATTCCGAACTGCTGCCCAAGGAGATGGGGCTCTATGCCGATCCCTATTCGGATTTCGGCAGGCTGTCGCTGTCGCTGATGCGCGCCTGTCGGCTTGTCGTCGACAGCGGCATCCATTCGCTCAAATGGACCCGCGAACAGGCGACGGCCTATCTCGACGAAAATATGCCGTCGAGCCATTATGACAATCAGCGCGAGATCGACCGCTACATCGTCATCCCGGGTCAGGCGACCTCCTATTATGTCGGGATGCAAAAGATCGTCGAACTGCGCGCGCGGGCGCGCGGGAAGCTCGGCCAGCGTTTCGACCTGCGCGGTTTCCACGACATTGTGCTCGGTGCCGGCCCCCTGCCGCTGCCGCTGCTCGAAGAACGCGTCGACGCATGGATCGCCGGAGGAGGGCAAACGGCATGAGGATGATTTTCGCTTTGGCTGTGGTCGCCTGTCTCGGCACCGGAACGGCTTTCGCAGCGCCGCCGCACTATGACGTCGCGGCGCTTTTCGACCCCGCCGGACAGCTCGATGCCGATGTCACGGTCACGCTCAGCGAGGGCGAGACCGAAAAGGCGTTCCTGCTGTCGCGGCGCTTCACGCTGCAACCGATGGACCTGCCGTCGGGCGTGACGATGACCGTGGAGGCGGCGGAAGCGCCGATGCCGGGGCTCAACAAATATGCCTTCCATCTCGCCGGTCCGGCGGCTGGTCCCGTCAAGCTGCGCTTTCGTTACGCGGGCCCGATCGTCACCGAATATGACAGCGGCAACAAGCCTTTGCGGCCAGAAGGTTATGAACTGTTCCTCGATCACATGTGGTATCCGGTCGGCGCCGATATCCAGACGCGCTTCACCGTCGATGCGACGATCGACGGTCTCGCCCCCGATCTTGTCGTCGTTGCCCAGGGCGATGTGACGCGCACGCCGACCCGCGTCCGTATCAGGCGCGATTTCCTCGATATCGATCTGCCGATGGTCGCGATGCGCGGGCTCGATCGCGCCGAGGCCCATGGAGTCGAATTTTATTCGCGCGACCTGTCGAGCCAGTTGTCGGGCTGGTACGTCAAACATGCCGAGGGCGCGGCCCGCTATTTCGAGACGATGTTCGGACCGCTGCCGCGCAAGGTACGTATGGCACAGGTCTGGCGCGAGCGTTCGATGGGCTACGCGCGTACCGCCTACACGGTCTTGTCCGAAGGCGGCCGCAACACCCCCGACATCACGGAGGTCAATCCCGGCCGCTATGTCGGGCACGAGATCGCCCACGCCTGGTGGATGCTCGCGAGCCCGCTGACCGATGATTTCTGGCTCGTCGAATCGGCGGCCGAATATATGTCGATGCGGTACGTCGAGCACGCCTTCGGGCCGGAGGAGCTGGCAAAGAACGTCGCCTCCAAGCGCGATGCGACCGCAAAGACGGGGCCCGTGATGGGCAAGGGGCGCCCCGGGCGGATCGAGCTCTACGGCAAGGGACCGTTGCTGCTCCTCGACCTTGAACATCGCATCGGGCGTCCGGCGATGGACCGGCTGATGATCGCGATGGCGAAAGAGCCCGTCCATACGACGCCGGTCTTTCTGCGGCTGCTCACCGGAATTGCCGGGGCGGCGGCGGCGCGGGACTTCGAACGGGCGCTGCACACATGATCGTCTCGCGCCGCGCGCTGATCGGCGGCGCGGCGGCGCTGGCTTTCGCGGGCCCGGCGCGTGCGGCGGAGTTCGGCCGCGCGCGCTATGCCGGTGCGATGGTGATCGACGGCCTGTCGTCGCTCGGTTCGCTCGATCCGCAGGGGCCCGATATTGCCGCGCAGCTCGCCGGCTTTCGTGCCTCGGGCCTGACCGCGATCAACCAGACGGTGGGGGCGGGGGGCAATACGCCGGGCCGGTTCGAAGAAACGCTGCGCCGGATTGTCCGCTACCAGCGCTTTATCGCCGCCTTTCCCGACCGTCTGCTCCACGTCCGCACCGCCGCCGACCTCCGTGCCGCGAAGGACAGCGGCCGGCTTGGCGTCATATTCGGTTTCCAGGACAGCGTGCCGCTCGAGACCGAAGCCGGCCGGCTCGATCTTTTCGACCTGCTCGGCGTCCGGATCGTCCAGCTGACCTATAACCGGCGCAACCTCGTCGGCGATGGCTGCCTCGAACCCGGAAACGCCGGGCTCAGCCAATTTGGGCGCGAGGTCGTTGCCGGGCTGAACGCGCGGCGAATGATCGTCGATGCGAGCCATGCCGGCCAGCGCACAATCGCCGAGGCGATCGCCGCCTCGACGGCGCCCGTCGCGATCAGCCACACCGGCTGCCGCGCCCTGAACGACGTGCCGCGCAACACGACCGACGCCGACCTCCGTGCGCTGGCCGACAAGGGCGGGGTCGCGGGCATCTATTTCATGCCCTTCCTGCGCGCGAGCGGACAGCCGCGCGCCGGCGATGTTATCCGCCATATTGAACATGCGGTGAAGGTGGCGGGCGAAGATCATGTCGCGCTGGGCACCGACGGCGGCATTCGCGCGGTCGAACTCGATGCCGGATATGCCGAAGGGCAGCGGCGCTTCTACGAAGAGCGCAAGGCGGCGGGGATCGCGGCGCCGGGCGAGGCGCCCGACGTCTTTAACCTCGTCCCCGATTATAACGAACCGGCGCGCTTCCTGCGGCTCGCCGACGATCTCGCGGCGCGCGGTTGGCCGGCGCGGCGGATCGAAAAGCTGCTCGGTGCCAATTTCGCGCGGCTATGCGCCGACGTCTGGAGCGCCTGAGACCGGCCGCATCCGCTCGCCGCGGCGACGCAAAAGCTCGGCTGCCCCCAGCAGCAGGGTCGATGCGACGACGAGCAAGGTCGCGGCCGCCGCGATCGCGGGGCTGACCTGTTCGCGTACGCCCTCGAACATCTGGATCGGCAGCGTGCGCTGCTCGGGGCCGGCGATGAACAGGGCGATCGTGGTTTCGTCGAACGAGGTCATAAAGGCGAACACTGCGCCGGCCGCGATCCCCGGCGCAATCAACGGCGCCAGCACGCGGACGAGTACGGTCAGCGGCGGTGCGCCAAGGCTCGACGCCGCACGCAGCAATTCGGCATCGAGCCCGTGGAGCGAGGCATGGACCACGATCACGACAAAGGGCAGCGCGAGGGCGGTATGCGCGATGACCAGCCCGACAGGGCCGTTGACCAGTCCCAGCGGCGCGAACAGGAAATAGAATGCGATCGCGACGACGACGATCGGAACGACCAGCGGCGCCGAGATGATCGCGACGATGAAGGGCTTGGCGCGCGATTGCATATGCGCCAGCCCGATCGCCGCGAGCGTGCCGAGCGGGGTTGCGATCAGCATGGTCGCAAAGGCGATCTTGAGGCTGTTCGTAAAGGAATGCGTCCATTGCGGCGATGCGGCGAGCGTCCGGTACCAGCGCAACGACAGATCGCCTTCGGGAAATACCAGAAAGCTCCCCGGGTTGAGCGACAGCGGAACGACCGCAAGGATCGGCAGCACGAGAAAGGCGAAAACCAGCGCGCAGAAAGCGACCAGTGCGGCGCGTCCGATACGGTCCGATAGCGAACGCTGCGCACTCATGCCGGCACCGTGCGGACCATCGTCCGCCCGGCGAACAGCATCAGCGCGAGCGGCAGAAGCAACAGCAGGCTGAGCGCGGCCGCCATGCCCCAGTTGAGCGACTGGTTGGTGTAGAAGGCAATCGACGCGCTGATCATCTGGTCGGCGCCGCCGCCCACGAGCGCGGGGGTGACATAATAGCCGAGCGCCAGCGTGAACACGATGATCGCCCCCGCGGCGACGCCGGGCAATGTCTGCGGCAAATAGACCTTCCAGAAGGCGCGCAGCGGCGGCGCGCCGAGCGAACTCGCCGCGCGCATCGTGGTCGGCGAGATGCCCTTCATCACCCCGTACAGCGGCAGGATGAAGAAAGGCAGCAGCACGTGCGTCATCGCGATATAGACTCCCAGGCGATTGTAGATAAGCTGGAGCGGCGCATCGATCAGCCCGATATTCTGCAATGCGTTGTTCACCACGCCATTGGTCTGGAGCAGTACCGCCCATGCTGCTGTCCGGACCAGCGCCGACGTCCAGAATGGAAGCAGAACGAGGATCAGGAGCGGGTTCGCGACCCGCTGCGGCAGCGATACCAGCAGATAGGCGACCGGATAGCCGAGCGCGACGCAGAGCAGCGCGACGACCACGCTGATCGTGAACGTCCGCAGGAAGATGTTACTGAACACCGCCTGTTCGGGCGGGACGCGTATGATGCTGTCGTCGGCGGCGATCCGGCGGTCGAGCGCCGCGAGCAGATAGTGGCTGGTCAGCGGCCCATCGGCATGGCGCATCGCCGCCCAGATCTCGGGATGGCCCCAGCGTGAATCGATCCGCGTCAGCGCTGCGACGCTGTCGCCCGGCGCGCCGGCTTCCAGCCTGTCCGCCGTAGCATAAAGCAGGCTGCGCGATCCGACCATGTCATAGTTCAACCGGTTGGCGACACGGTTGAGGGTGCCGCCGCGCCGTGCGGTCAGCATTTCGCGCGAAACGGTGCGTGCGATCGCGTCGGGGGGCAGGCCGCCGTCTTGCCATTGCCGCAGCGCCGCGGTGCTGTCGGGCCACACCGTCATCAGTTCGCGATCGGTGACCGCGCGCGAAAGCATGAGCAGGACGGGTGCGACGAAGCTGCCGATCAGGAACAGCAGCAGCGGCGCCACCAGCGCAAAGGTCCACCAACGCCTGCGCATCGGCGAGCTAGCGTGCGACCCAGGCATTGAACCGCTGGGTAAGCTGGTCGCCATATTCGACCCAGAAATCGGCATCGAGCTCGAGCGCGTCGGTCATGTTGGCCGGGTCGCTGGGGGTATCTTGACGAAGCACCGGATCGACGGTCCGGTTCGCTTCGATATTGGTGAGCCCGGTCGGGATATAGCGCGCAAGCCGCATCTGGTTTTCGGGCCGCGTCATATACCGAAGCAATTGTGCCGCCTCGGCCCGGCGCGGGCTGTTGGCGAGGATCACCCAATAATCGACCGCATAGATATTGCCGTGCCAGTTCAGTTTGAAATTGCGGCCTTCGGTGCGGTTGGCGACGACCAGCCGGCCGGGACTGGTTACCGACATGACGATTTCGCGCGATCCCAGAAGGTCGGGAACCTGCGAAATCGACGACCACCACACGACATTCGGCTTGATCTCGTCGAGTTTGCGAAAGGCGCGGTCGACCCCCGCTGGCGTGCGCAACATGGGATAGACCTGATCGGGCGCCACCCCGTCGGCCATCAACGCAAACTCCAGCGAATATTTGGGGGTCTTGCGCATCCCGCGCTTGCCCGGAAAACGCTGGACGTCCCAGAAATCGGCCCAGCTTTGCGGGCCGGCTCCCTTGATGCGGTCGCCATCGTAACCGATCACATAGGACCACAGCATCGCGCCGACGCCGCAGTCATGGACGGCGGCCGGCAGGAATGCGTCGCGCCCGCCGAGCGAGGCCCAGTCGAGCCGCTGGAACAGCCCTTCTTCGCAGCCGAGGATCAGATCTTCGGTTTCGACCTGAACGATGTCCCAGCTGGCGTCGCCGCCGACGACCTTGGTCCGGATCACCCCGACCCCGCCGCGCCATGTATCTTCGCGGAGCGCGATACCCGTCGTTCTGGTAAAGCTGTTCCAATAGGCTTGGCGATGCGCGTCTTGCGACGATCCGCCCCAGCCGACGATGGTCAGCGGTCGCAGTTCGGATCCCGTGCCGCATGAACTCGCCGCGAGCAACGCCAGCGATGCCGTCAGACTGCGCAGGATCTTCATGCCGCTTTCTCCTGCAGCCGGTTCTCGCCGGTCGGAAACGCGATGCAGCGATCGGCGCACCAGCCGATCGGCAAATGATCGGCCACGGCCAGAGGGTCGTGGCTCGATGTCCGGATGAAAAGCGTGTCGCCGCCGCGTAGCTCCGCGCGGACCCGGTTATGGTCGCCGTGATAGATCAGCTCGTCGATCCGCGCCTCGAACGCATTGCAACAGGCGGGTGGGTGCTGCCCGGTCTCGACATGCTCCGGACGAATTGTCACGACGACCTCGTTCCCGAGCGCGACGGGCCCGGCCGCGATGGCGCGCACGATCTGGCCGCCGCGCAATATGATCGCGCATTGCTCGCCCTCGTTCGCCAGAACCGTGCCGGTCAGCATATTGTTCTCGCCGACGAAGCCCGCGACGAAGATGTTCGCCGGTCTCTCGTATATCTGCTCGGGACTGCCGACTTGCTGGATTTTGCCATCGGCGAAAACCGCGATGCGGTCGGACAGGGTCAACGCCTCGCTCTGGTCGTGGGTGACATAAAGGATCGTCAGGTCGAGCGTGCGCTGGATGCGCTTGATCTCGGCCTGCAGATGTTCGCGAAGCTGGCGGTCGAGCGCGCCCAGCGGTTCGTCCATCAGGATCAGGTCGGGCTCGAAGATGAGCGCGCGGGCGAGCGCGACGCGTTGCCTCTGTCCCCCCGACAGGGCGTCGGGGCGCCGCGCAGCCAGCCCGTCAAGCTTGACCAGCGCCAGGGCCTGTTCGACTTTTGCTGTGGCCTCGCTCCCCCTGATGCCGCGAACGCCCAGCGGGAAGGCCAGATTTTCGGCGATGCTCATGTGCGGGAACAGCGCGTAGTTCTGGAATACGACACCCATGTTGCGCTTGTAGGGGGGCAGGGCGGCTAGCGAACGACCGTTGAGCAGGATGTCGCCCGCGCCGGGCGTTTCGAACCCGGCCAGCATCATCAAGGTTGTCGTCTTGCCCGAGCCCGAAGGGCCGAGCAGGGTCAGGAATTCGCCGCGCTCGATAGTGAGGTCGAGGTCCGAAACCGCCGCGCGCCCGCCGCCGGGATAGTGTTTTTCGACTCCGCGAAATTCGACGAGGGGTGGGGATGGGACCGTCATTGGCCGGTCATCGCCCGATAGACGGCGCCCAGTCGCCGCAGCCCCTCGTCGATCTGGGCCGGGGTCGTATAGCTGAAGGACAGGCGCATATGATTGCGCGGCGCACGGCCATCGCGAGCCGCGAAAAAGCGGCTGCCGGCAATCAGGTGGACGCCGGCCTCGGCGGCGCGCGCCGCGAGCAGGTCGCCGTCGATATGCGGCGGCAGCGTCAGCCAGACATAATATCCGCCAGCCGGAATTGCGATCTTCGCATCGGGCAGTTCTCGCGCCGTCGCGGCAATGATCGCGTCACGGCGCTCGCGATAGGCGTCCTGCACGCGCGTGATATGGGCCGGGAAGGACGGCGAGCAGGCAAAGCCGTGGATGATCCGCTGAATCAGCGGCGACGATCCGCCTTCCGACTTCAGCTGGACCATACGGGCGATGCAGGCGGGCTCGGCCGCCACCCAACCGATACGCAGGCCCGGCGCGACCAGTTTTGAAAATGTGCCGAGATGAAAGACCGACCCCGAACGATCGAGCGATTTCAACAGCGGCTCATCTTCCCCTTCGAAGCGTACCCGGCGATAGGGGCTGTCCTCGACGATGGCGATGCCGCGGGCCTCGGCGAGCGCGACCAGCGCCGACCGCCGCGCTGACGGCATCGTCGCGCCGGTCGGGTTGTGGAACTCGGGGATGGTATAGATCAGTTTCGGCGCCGCCTTGCCCTCGGAAGCGCGGCGGTCGAGCGTCCGTTCCAGGGCATCGACATCGATGCCCGCCATGTCCTGTGCGATCTCGATGAACTCGACCCCGAAATTGCGGAAGATCGGGATCGCGGTGAAATAGGTCGGTGCGGTCACGACG
>JALDYH010000286.1:0-4269 GCA_032154175.1 Sphingopyxis sp.
GCCACGTCGGCCTGCAGGCGCGTCTGATGTCGCAGTCGCTGCGCAAGCTCACCGGCTCGATCAGCCGTTCGCGCTGCATGGTGATCTTCATCAACCAGCTGCGCATGAAAATCGGTGTGATGTACGGCAACCCCGAAACCACGACCGGCGGCAACGCGCTCAAATTCTACGCCTCGGTCCGCCTCGACATCCGCCGCACCGGCCAGATCAAGAATGGCGACGAGATCGTCGGCAACACCACCCGCGTGAAGGTGGTGAAGAACAAGGTCGCGCCGCCGTTCAAGCAGGTCGAATTCGACATCATGTACGGGCAGGGCATTTCCAAGATCGGCGAGATTCTCGATCTGGGCGTCAAGGCCGGCATCGTCGAAAAATCGGGTGCCTGGTTCAGCTATGACTCGATCCGCATCGGACAGGGCCGCGAAAATTCGAAGACCTTCCTCAAGGATAATCCTGAATTGATGGAGCGGCTTGAAACCGCGATCCGCGGCCGCACCGAAGCGGTCGCCGAAGAAATGATGGCCGGCCCCGACGACGAGGGCGACGACGACAATTGATAGCCATCCGGCCGGTTCGTTCTGGCGAACCGGCCGGCTAACGGCGGCGGGCCTCCAGCCCCTTGCACCTGCATTCCCTCTCCCCTGCAGGTGGGCCCGCCCGCCGTTGACGCCGGCCCGATAACGGCTTGAGCTTAAGCTGTTGTTATTATGCCCGTCCAGGTGACAAGTTTGACAGTTTCCGCAAGGCGAACGGGTCTGTTTGCTGCGGCCGTTGATCCTTGCTTACTCTTTCACAGCGGGTACAAAGCGCCATGCCCGCGATCCGCCTCTTCGGCCTTCCCACCGACATCAACAGCAGCTTCGAACGCGGTGCCGCCGCCGGCCCGGCCGCGATCCGTGCCGCGCTCTGGAGCGACCGTGGCAATATGGCGAGCGAACTCGGTCCCGAGATCGGCACCGATATTGCCTTTGCCGATGACGGCGACCTGCCGCTGAGCGAGGACATATTGCGCGACGATGCTGCGATCCGGCGCCATGTTGCGATGTTGCACGAAGACGGCGAGGTGCCGCTCGCGCTTGGCGGCGATCATGCCGTGACCCTCCCGCTGGTCGAGGCCGCTGCGACTTGCTTCGGGCCGGTCAATATCCTGCATTTCGACGCGCACCCTGATCTGTACGACGATTTCGCCGGCAATCCGCGCAGTCACGCCTCGCCTTTCGCCCGCATCTGCGAGGCCGGCCACGCCAGGCGGCTGGTGCAGGTCGGGATTCGCACGCTTAACAATCATTGCCGCGAGCAGGCCGCGCGCTTCGGCGTGGAGATTGTTCCGATGGCGGACTTTACGCCCGACCGCGTGCCGGTGCTCGACGGGCCGCTCTATATCTCGGTCGACCTCGACGGGCTCGATCCGTCGGCGGCGCCCGGCGTAGCGCATCCCGAACCAGGCGGACTGACGGTGCGCGAGGTACTGGCGGTGCTCTACAAGCAGACGGCCCCGATCGTCGGGGCCGATATCGTCGAGCTTCACCCCGGCCGCGACATCGGCGATGTGACCGCGATCCTCGGTGCCAAGCTTGTTCGCGAGCTTGCGGCGCTGATCGACCGCAACGGCCCTTGCAAGAATTGAACCCCTGAGGAGCGCGCCATGAGCCTGATCGTCCACCATCTGAACAACAGCCGGTCGCAGCGAATCCTGTGGCTGCTCGAGGAAATCGGCGCGCCGTACGAGATCAAATTCTACGATCGCGATCCGGTAACCAACCTCGCGCCGCCCGAGCTGGTCGCGGTTCATCCGCTCGGCAAGTCGCCGGTGATCGAAGATCTCGGCGGTTCCGCTTCCGGCGGAAGGGGGCGCGTCATCATCGAATCGGGGGCGATTACCGAATATCTGTGCGAGCGGCACGGCGGCGGGCATCTGGTGCCCGAGCGCGGCAGCGACGATCATGTCAGCCACCTCGAATGGCTGCATTTCGCCGAAGGGTCGGCGATGACGCCGATCCTGCTGCGCATCTATACCGCGCGTCTTGGCGAAGCCGCGGCGCCGATCGAGCCGCGCATCGCGCAGCAGCTCGATTCGCACTTCGCCTATATGGAAAGCCGCGTGGGCGAAAATGGTCACTTCATCGGAGACAGCCTGTCGGCGGCCGATATCATGCTGAGCTTTCCTGCCGAAATCGCGATCATGCAGGGCATGGCGCCGCGCTATCCGAAGCTCGCGGGCTTTGTGAACGCGTGCCACGTCCGCCCCGCGTGGCAGCGCGCGCGCGAAAAGGGCGGTGCCTATTATGGCTATTGATTGCCGGGTTCGCGGCCGCATCCTGATCGCGGTTGCAGCCCTGGTTTCCGGCATCGCTCCCGTGCTTGCGGCGCCACCGACTGTCGCTCCCGAAGTCGAGCGCGAGATCATCGCTCCCGAAGGCGTGACTTTCAAACCGGCGCCGATCGACGAAGAGGGCGCGATCGATCGTCTCGCCGCCTATACGATGGCGTTGGCGAAACGCGATTACGAGAGTGCCTATGCGATGTTGCGCCTGTCGTTTCAGGCGTCGAACCCCCGGCTCGAGTGGGAAATGAACCTGCGCAAGCGTGCGGCGCTGTGGGCCGACGGCATGATCCGCATATTGCGCCTCAGCTGGTATCTCGATCCTGCGGGGCAGCCCGCCGGGCTCTACGCAGCCTTCGATTTCCGCGGCGACCGTCCGGACAAGACGATGGATTGCGGCTATGTCGTCGTCCATCGCGCCGCGCCCGGTGCGAACTGGACGGTGGTGCGCACCGACACGTCCGAAGTGCCCGGCGACCTGATCGAAGATGGCGTGCCGAAGGCCGATGTGCTGCGCCAGTTGCCCTGTTATCTGGGCAAGGGGATCGCGACGAATTTCTGACCGATGGCGTCGATGAGGGTCATCGACACTAATCACCTTGTCGCACCGCCGCAAAATGCCTAATTCGCGCGCATGACATCGACCAATGACATTCGCCGCTCGTTCCTCGACTATTTCGCGGGGACCGGCCACCATATCGAACCGTCGGCGCCGCTGGTGCCGTACAACGACCCGACGCTGATGTTCGTCAACGCCGGGATGGTGCCGTTCAAGAATGTCTTCACCGGGCTGGAGAAGCGCCCGTACAGCACCGCGGCCTCGTCGCAGAAGTGCGTACGTGCCGGCGGCAAGCATAACGACCTCGACAATGTCGGCTTCACCGCGCGGCATCACACTTTCTTTGAAATGCTGGGGAATTTTTCCTTCGGCGATTATTTCAAGGAACAGGCGATCCATCATGCGTGGACTTTGGTCACCAAGACCTGGGGCCTCGCGCCCGAGAAGCTGACCGTCACCGTCTATCACACCGACGACGAGGCGTTCGACCTGTGGAAGAAGATCGCGGGCCTGCCCGAGGAGCGGATCATCCGCATCGCGACGAGCGACAATTTCTGGTCGATGGGCGACACGGGGCCGTGCGGCCCGTGCAGCGAAATCTTCTATGACCATGGCGACCATATCTGGGGCGGCCCGCCCGGATCGCCCGAAGAAGACGGCGACCGCTTCGTCGAAATCTGGAACCTCGTGTTCATGCAGTACGACCAGCGCGGTCCCGGCGACCGCGTCGACCTGCCGCGGCCGAGCATCGACACCGGCATGGGGCTGGAGCGCGTCGCGGCGGTGCTGCAGGGCGTTCACGACAATTATGACACCGACACGTTCAAGGCACTGATCGCCGCGTCGGTCGACCTGACCGGCGTCCCGGCCGAGGGCGCGACGCAGGCAAGCCACCGCGTGATCGCCGATCACCTCCGCGCATCGAGCTTCCTCGTCGCCGACGGCGTGCTGCCGTCGAACGAAGGCCGCGGCTATGTGCTGCGCCGGATCATGCGGCGCGCGATGCGCCACGCGCACCTGCTCGGCGCCAAGGATCCGCTGATGTACCGGCTGCTGCCGTCGCTGACCGCCGAGATGGGCGCCGCCTATCCCGAACTGATCCGCGCGCAGCCGCTGATCGCCGAGACGCTGGAGCGCGAGGAAACGAAATTCCGCCAGACGCTCGACAAGGGCTTGCGGCTGCTCGACGAGGCGACGGTGGGCATGAGTGCGGGCGCGACGCTGCCCGGCGATGTCGCGTTCAAGCTCTACGACACTTACGGTTTTCCCTATGACCTGACCGAAGATGCGCTGCGCGCGCAGGACATCGCGGTCGACCGTGCCGGGTTCGATGCCGCGATGGCGCAGCAGAAGGCGGCGGCGCGCGCGGCGTGGAAGGGCAGCGGGC
>JALDYH010000061.1:0-20777 GCA_032154175.1 Sphingopyxis sp.
ACCAATGTCGCCGCCGACCGCGCCTCGGTCGGCCGCTTCGCCTATTGCGCGGTCGACGGCATCGGCGAAAAAATCCCCGTCGACGTCCTGCCGCGCGCGACCGCGACCGAGATATTGACCGGCCTCGGCGACAATAACTGGTCGCGCCAGTCCTTCACCTACGACGCCGGGCTGCCGCAGCGCTTCCCGGCCGCGGGCGCCGACCGCGAGGCCGCGCTCGACCGCATCGTTCCCGTCAAATGCCGCCGCCCGCTGCCCCCGGGCCGCGAGATGGCGCTCGTCTGGGACGCGCGCATTTCGCAGGCGGGCGTGCCCGGCCGCACTGCGGGCCGCGACCAGCGCTTCGACCATGACGTGCGCCCCGCCTTCACCGCGAAAATGTCGTGCAGCCGGATCAATCCGCAGGCGGGCTGCAACCCGATCAAGGATGTGACGCTGAGCTTCGCCTCGCCGGTGTCGCGCGAGACGATCCTCGCCGCGACGCTGAGCACCGCCGACGGCAAGACGCTGACGCCGAAGATCGATGACGACGACAGGAACGATGCCTGGCTCACCAGTGTCCGCTTCGCCGGCCCGCTGCCGCAGAATGTCGACGCGACGCTCGTCCTCCCCGCCGACGTCACCGACCAGAGCGGTCGCAAGCTGCAGAACCAGTCGAATTTCCCCCTGAAATTCCACATCGACCGCGCCCCGCCGCTGGTCAAATTCGCCGCCGAATTCGGCATCCTCGAAGCCGGCGAGGGCGGCGTGCTGCCTGTTACCGTGCGCGGCGTCGAAAGCAGCCTCGTCCAGTCGAACCTCAAAATGCCCGCGACCGCGCTCAAGGTCGGCGACGACGATGCCGCGATCGCCCGCTGGCTGAAACGCGTCGCCGACGCCGACGACACCGATTATCGCGAGGAAAAGAACGCCGCCGGCAAGGAGGTCACCGTCAACTACACCGGCACGAAGTCGGTGTTTGACGGCGCACCTCCAGGCGGCGAACGCCGCGACATGCAGCTCGCCCCGGCCGAGGGCGGCAAGGAGTTCGAGGTCGTCGGCATACCCCTGTCGGAAAAGGGCTTCCACGTCGTCGAGATCGCCAGCCCCGAACTCGGCGCCGCGCTGCTCGGCCGCAAATCGACGCGCTACGTCACCACCGCCGCGCTCGTCACCAATATGGCGGTGCATTTCAAATGGGGCCGCGAGGGTTCGCTCGCGTGGGTAACCGCGCTCGACACCGGCCTCCCCGTCGCGGGCGCCGAGATCCGCGTTTCGGATAGCTGCACCGGGCGCCTGCTCGCGCGCGGCAGCGCCGACAAGGCCGGGCGCCTCGCCTTCGCGGGCGGGCTGCCGGAGCCCGAAACCTATTCGAGCTGCGAAGAAAATCCCGACGTGGCGAAAAGCGAGGGCCATGCCCTCATGGTCAGCGCGCGCGCGGGCGACGATTTCAGCTTCACCCTCACCGACTGGGGCAAAGGCATTCGCCCCTATGACTTCGACCTGCCCTATGGCTGGTCGGAGCGGAACGACATTCTCCACACCGTCTTCGACCGCGCGCTCGTGAAGGCGGGCGAGACGGTGCATATGAAGCATCTGCTCCGCCGCCCCGTCGGCCTCGGTTTCCGCGTCCCCGAGGCGCTGTCGGGCAAACTCCGCCTCGTCCATCGCGGTTCGGACACCGAATTCGAAATGCCGTTCGCCATCGCCGCGACCGGCAGCGGCGAAACGGTATGGAACGTCCCCGCCTCGGCGCCGATGGGCGATTATGAACTCGTCTTCGTCACCAAGGACAAGGATGGCGAAGACAAGACGATCTGGTCGAACCAGTCGGTCAAGGTCGACGAATATCGCCTGCCGACGATGAAGGCGACGATCACCGGGCCGAAGACCGCGCTCGTGCGCCCCGCCGCCGTCCCGCTCAATCTCTTCGTCGGTTATCTCTCGGGCGGCCCCGCGCCCAATATCCCGGTCGAACTGCGCACCAATTTTCGCTCATCATGGTCGCCGCCCGAAGATTACAAGGACTGGGATTTCGACGGCCAGCCGGTGAAGGAAGGCGTCGTCCAGCTCGACGACAGCGGCGACACCCCCTCGGCCGAACTGCCGCTCGCGCGCTCGGTACCGCTGAAACTCGATGCCAATGGCGCCGCGACGACGAACGTTACGGTCGACCAGCCGATCACCGAACCGACGCTGATGGCCGCCGAAATGGATTATGAGGATGCGAATGGCGAGACGCTGACGTCGAGCCGCCGCATCACCCTCTATCCCTCCGCCGTCCGCCTCGGCCTCAAGACCGACGGTTGGCTGATGCGCGACAATGACCTGCGCCTCAATTTCATCGCGCTGAACCTCGATGGCAAACCGATTTCGGGTCAGCGCGTGCAGGTCGCGCTCTACAACCGCGAGATCATCACCGCGCGGCGCCGCCTGATCGGCGGCTTCTACGCCTATGACAACCAGATGCGCACGACGCGCCTCGACGCGACCTGCTCGGCGACGACCGACAAGCTCGGCCGCGCGAGTTGCGCGATGGCGCCCGGCATTTCGGGCGAAGTCACCGTCGTCGCGACGACGCAGGATGCCGATGGCAACGAAGCGCGCGCGGTGCGCTCGGTCTGGCTTGCGGGCGACAACGACTGGTGGTTCGGCGGCGACAATGGCGACCGCATGGACGTGATCGCCGAAAAGCCGCGCTATGCCGCGGGCGATACCGCCAGCTTCCAGGTCCGCATGCCGTTCCGCGAGGCAACCGCGCTCGTCACCGTCGAACGCGAGGGCGTGCTCTCCAGCTTCGTCGTGCCGCTGAAGGGCACCAACCCCGTCGTAAAGGTCAAGCTGCCCGCCACTTACGCCCCCGACGTCTATGTCTCGGTGATGGCGGTGCGCGGGCGCGTGACGGGGGGCGAAAGCTGGTTCCGCAAGATGAAACGCGCGGTCGGCTTCAAGATCGAGAATAGCGAGGGCGCTCCCCCCACGGCATTGGTCGACCTCGCCAAGCCGAGCTACCGCATGGGCATCGCGCGCATCAAGGTCGGCTGGGAAGGCCATCAGCTCGGCGTCAAGGTTAAGGCCGACAAGGAGAAATATTCGGTCCGCGAAACCGCGAAGGTCGCGATCGAGGTCAAAACCCCAGGCGGCAAGGCACCGAAAAACGCCGACGTCGCTTTCGCCGCGGTCGACGAGGCGCTGCTCCAGCTCGCCCCCAACGAAAGCTGGGACGTGCTGAACGCGATGATGGGCGACCGCACGCTCGACGTGCTCACCTCGACCGCGCAGATGCAGGTCGTCGGCAAGCGCCATTACGGCCGCAAGGCGCTCGAACCCGGCGGCGGTGGCGGCGGCGATCTCTCGGGCCTGACGCGTGAGGATTTCCGCCCCGTCCTGCTGTGGAAGGGTAACATCCCGCTCGACGCCAGGGGTCGTGCCACGGTCGACGTGCCGCTCAGCGACAATCTCTCGGGCTTCCGCCTCGTCGCGATCGCGACCGACGGATCGCAATATTTCGGCACAGGCGAAACCACCGTCCGCACCGTGCAGGATCTCGGCGTCTTCGCCGGCATGCCCGAACTGGTGCGCACCGGCGACACCTACGATGCGCGCTTCACGCTGCGCAACGGCACCGACCAGCCGATGGAGGTCACCGCGACCCCGACGCTGTCGCCTGCGGTTGCGACCGCGCCGCCGCTGACCGTCACCATCCCCGCGGGCGGCGCGGTGCCGATAAGCTGGTCGATGACCGCACCCGAACAAACGGGCCCGATCGAATGGACCGTCGATGCCGTGGCCAAGAGCGGCAAGGCCCGCGACCGCCTCGTCTTCGAACAGACGGTCGAACCCGCGGTTCCGGTCGAGACGTGGGCCGCGAGCCTCTTCCGCGTCGGTCCCGCGACGACGCTGCCGATAGCGATCCCCGCGGGCGCGCTTCCCGGCGGCTATGTCGATATCGCGCTCGCGGGCACGCTCGCGCCGCCGCTCACCGGCGTGCGCGACTATATGAGCGCCTACCCCTATACCTGCTTCGAACAGCAGACGTCGCGCGCGGTCGCGCTCGGCGACGTCGGGCGCTGGCAGGCGCTCGCGGGCGCGATGCCGACCTATCTCGATGACGACGGGCTGCTCCGCTACTGGCCGAACGAGCGCATGACCGGCTCGATCGAGCTCACCGCCTATGTCATGAACATCACCGCCGCGAACGGCTTCGCGATCCCCGAGGCGTCGAAGGCGAAGATGGTGAAAGCCTTGCAGGCGGTCGTCGAAGGACGACTGACGCGCAAGGGCTACGGCCCGTGGGATATCCGCCCCGTCCGCATCGCGGCGCTGGCGGCGCTCGCGCGCAACAATGCGTCCAGCGCCAGCCTCGTCGCCGCGATCGACGTGTCGCCGATCGATATGGCGACCGGCACGCTCGCCGACTGGCTCGTCGCGATCGAAAAGACGCCGGGCGTCCGGAACGCCCCCGCGCTTCGCACCGCGGCCGAGGCGGAACTGCGCAAACGTCTCGTCTACGAAGGCACGCGCCTCGATCTCGTCGACGACGCCCGCGCGCCGTGGTGGATGATGACCAGCGGCGACGAAATGGCGATCAAGGCGCTCGAAGCCGTGCTCGGCCGCAAGGGTTGGGAGGATGACGCGGGCAAGCTGATGGTCGGCGTCGCGCAGCGCCAGCGCAAGGGCCATTGGGACACCATCCCCGCGAATGCGTGGGGCGCGGTCACCGTCCGCCGCTTCGCCGAACTCTATCCGGCCAGCGCGATCACCGGCGTCACCAATGTCAGCCTTGCGGGCGCCACCGCCTCGCAAAGCTGGCCGCTTCCCGCCGAACCCGTGTCGCCGCTCCGCGTCGCGCTGAACGCCGCGACGATGAGCCTCAAGCATGAGGGTACCGGCGCGCCATGGGCGACCGTCAGCGTCAAGGCCGCCGTTCCGCTCAAGGAACCGCTCAACGCCGGCTACCGGATCAAGCGTTCGGTCAGCATCGTCAAGGCGGCGAACAAGGACCGGCTGACGCGCGGCGACGTGATCAAGGTGCGGATCGAGGTCGTCGCGGCCGCGGGTCGGACGTGGGTCGTGATCAACGATCCGGTCGCCCCCGGCGCAACGATCGTCGGCAACCTCGGCGGCCAGTCCGAGATGCTTGGCGACCAGGCGGGCGGCGACGGCGCGCAGCCGAGCTATGTCGAGCGCGGCAAGGACAGCTGGCGCGGCTATTTCGGCTGGATGCCCGCGGGCACGCATGCGGTCGAATATGTCGTGCGCTTGAACGGCTCGGGCAAGTTCACCCTGCCGCCGACGCGCGTCGAGGCGATGTATTCGCCAGCGATCCGCGGCCAGTGGCCGAACGCCCCGCTGACGATCGCCAGCGTCACGCAGTGATGCGATGAGCCTGCCGCCCGTCCCGGGGTGCCGGCGGCGCTGGCCCCATGTTCTGGCATGGGCCGCGCTCGCGGCGCTTGTTCTCATCACCGCCGCGCATCTCGCAACGCGACCGCCCGCGATGCCCGCTTTCGACGAGGTGCGCGCCGACTGGCGCCCAAGCGAAGCGTGGCTCTACGACCGCGACGGCCAATTGCTCGACAGCGAGCGCGTCAATTTCGAGCGCCGCCGCCTCGCATGGGTGCCCCTGAAGGAGATCAGCCCGGCGGTCCGCACCGCCGTGGTGCAAAGCGAAGACCGACGCTTCTGGTCGCACGGCGGGGTCGACTGGCTCGCGATCGCCAGCGCCGCGCGCACGCGCTGGACGGGCGGACGCTCGCGCGGCGCCTCGACGCTGCCGATGCAGCTTGCCGCCTTCATCGACCCCGGCCTCGCCCAACCCGGCAAGCGCGACTGGCGGACCAAACTCCGCCAGATGCGCGCCGGACAGGCGCTCGCAGCAAACTGGTCGCACGAACAGATGCTCGAGGCCTATTTCAACCTCGTCCCGCTGCGCGGTGAAGCGCAGGGCGTCGGCGCGGGCGCGCAAAGCCTGTTCGGCAAGAAACCCGTCGAACTCAACCGCACCGACGCCGCGCTCTTCGCCGGCCTCCTCCCCAACCCCGCCGCGGGCGCCGAGGCGCTCGGCCGCCGCGCGTGCCGCATCGCGCAGGCAAAGGACTGCACCGCGACCCGCGCCGCCGCCGCGACGCTCGTTTCGGGCGAGCATGCCGCGCGCTTCGACCCCGCGCTCGCGCCGCACCTTGCCGTGCGCCTGCTCGACAAACCCGGAAAACGCGTCACCACCACCATCGACCGCCGTATCCAGACCGCCGCGATCGTCGCGCTGCGCCGCCAGCTCGCGGGACTCGGCTCCGACCGCGTGCGCGACGGCGCGGTCGTCGTGCTCGACAATGCCACCGGCGACGTGCTCGCCTATGTCGGCGGCGTCGGGCTCAAATCGACCGCGTCGCAGGTCGATGGTGCCAACGCGCCGCGCCAGGCAGGATCGACATTGAAGCCGCATCTCTATGCCCAAGTGATCGAACATGGCTGGCTCACCGCCGCGTCGATCCTCGACGACAGCCCGGTTCAGCTCGACACCGCCTCGGGGCTCTACGTTCCCAAAAACTACGACCACAGTTTCAAAGGGCCCGTCAGCGTCCGCCACGCGCTCGCATCGTCGCTCAACGTCCCCGCGGTGCGCGCGCTCGTTATCGACGACGTCCAGCAATTCCGCGACCGGCTCTGGGCTCTGGGCTACCATGGCCTCGTCGAGGATGGCGAATATTACGGCTTTTCCCTCGCGCTCGGCTCGGCCGAAGTGTCGCTCGTCGAACAGGCGAACGCCTTCCGTACCTTCGCCAACCGGGGCCGCTACGCCCCCGTCCATTTCATCCGCGGCGAAAAAGCGGAAGACGCGCGTCAGATCGTCAACCCTGCCGCCGCCTTCATCGTCGGCGACATTCTCGCCGACGCCGCTGCCCGCACCGACGCCTTCGGCGCCGACAGCGCGCTCCGTCTCCCCTTCTGGGCCGCCGCAAAGACGGGCACCTCGAAGGGCATGCGCGACAATTGGTGCATCGGCTGGTCGGACCGCTTCACCGTCGCCGTCTGGGTCGGCAATCTCGAAGGCGATTCGATGCGCGCCGTCTCGGGCACCTCGGGCGCCGCGCCGGTGTGGCGCGACGTGATGATGGCGCTCCACGCCGGCAACCCGGGCAAGCCGCCGGTCATGCCCGAGGGCGTCGAAGCACGCCAGATCGCGCTCCCCGGTACTCGCGAACCGCCGCGCCGCGAATATTTCATGGCCGGCACCGCGCAAAGTGAAATGGCGGCCGCCCCGCAAGCCGCGCGGCGCGCGCGCATCACGAGCCCGGTCAGCGGCAGCGTTTACGCGCTCGATCCCGACATCCCGATCGACCGCCAGCGGCTGGCGGTCATCGTCAGCGGTTCGGTTACCGGATACCGCCTGATCCTCGACAAGAAAACGCTCGGCGATGCCGATACGGGGCAGCAGATCCTTCCGCGTCCCGGCATCCATATGCTGACATTAGTTGATCCAGGCGGCCGAATGATTGACCGGGTGCGCTTTACCGTACGGTAAGCGGGGCTGGTCCCCACCGAATGCCGGGTTGGCCCCATGAAATTAAGTTGCGCTGACGCGTGGAGCGGCTAGTCTGTCCCGCCATAAGACGGGCGGCAGCTCAGCCGCCCCAAAGGGGAAGATTATGCTATTTGACCGCGTAAAGCCGTTGGATGCCATTTTGGCGACAGCGGAGAAAAAGTCGCTTACGCGCACGCTCGGCGCCTTCCAGCTCACGATGCTGGGGATCGGCGCCGTGATTGGCACCGGGATTTTCGTTTTGACCGCCGAAGCCGCACAGAAGGCGGGCCCGGGCATGATGGTCAGCTTCATCATCGCCGGCTTCGTCTGCGCCTTTGCCGCGCTCTGCTACGCCGAAATGGCCTCGATGGTCCCCGTCTCGGGCTCGGCCTACACCTATAGCTACGCCGTGATGGGCGAACTGATCGCATGGATGGTCGGCTGGGCGCTGATCCTCGAATATGCGGTCGCCGCGGGCGCCGTGTCGGTCGGCTGGTCGGGCTATGTCGTCGGGTTGATCGAACATGCGTTCAGCATAGACATACCTTCGGCGTGGGTGCTCGGCCCGTTCGACGGCGGGATGATCAACCTGCCGGCGATGTTCATCGCGGGCGTCGTCACCATGCTGCTCGTCATCGGCACGCGCGAATCGGCGACGATCAACGCGATTCTCGTGGTCATCAAGGTGGCGGCGCTGACGCTCTTCATCATCCTCGCGGTTCCCGTGATGAACATGGAGAATTTCGAGCCCTTCGCACCGTTGGGCATCGGCGGCATCGGTGCCGCCGCGGCGTCGATCTTCTTCGCCTATGTCGGCTTCGACGCGGTTTCGACCGCGGCCGAGGAAACCAAGAATCCGCAGCGCAACATGCCGATCGGCCTGATCGGCAGCCTTGCCATCTGCACGATCTTCTACCTGCTCGTCGCCGCCGGCGTCATCGGCACCGTCGGCGCGCAGCCGGTCGGCATCGACGCCGCTGCGGGCCACGCGCTCGAACCCGGCAGCCGCGAACTCGCCGCCGCGTGCGGTGCGATCGGCGACCAGGCGGTCGTCTGCTCGAAGGAAGCGCTGGCATGGACGCTGCGTGAAATCGGCTGGCCGCAGATCGGCAACCTCATCGGCCTCGCCGCCGGCCTCGCGCTGCCGTCGGTCATCCTGATGATGATGTTCGGCCAGACCCGCATCTTCTTCGTGATGAGCCGCGACGGCCTGCTGCCGCAGGCCTTCTCGAAGATCCACCCGAAGTTCAACACGCCGCACGTGATCACGATCATCACGGGCATCGCGGTCGCGCTGTTCGCCGCCTTCTTCCCCGTCGGGCAGCTCGCGAACATCTCGAACTCGGGCACGCTCTTCGCCTTTGCCGCGGTGTCGATCGCGGTGATGGTGATCCGCCGTACCGATCCGGGCCGCCACCGTCCGTTCAAGACGCCGCTGATCTATATCACGGCGCCGATCGCGATCCTCGGCTGCCTCTATCTCTTCTTCAACCTCGACCAGAAGAGCATCAACCTCTTCCTGATCTGGGCCGCGATCGGCCTGGTCGTCTACTTCGTCTACAGCCGCTCGCGCAGCCATGTCGGACAGGGACATATCGAGGTGCACGAAGACGATGCCGATGCACCGCCACCGCCGGTCCCGCCGGCACCGTCGTTCAACTGACGGTTCGAACGATCAAGGGAAAGGGGGCTTCGGCCCCCTTTCTTTTTGCGGTGCAACCCATAGCAGGCGCTTTCGACCAGAAGGTGCCATCAAAGCTGTGACGCGTCCCACGGCGACAGCCGTAAAGTTGCTCTTTGTTGAGCGATCGTCGAAGCAGCTTCCTGCCTTAACTTTGCCGCGTCCGATGTGAGCTTGGACATGCGCTCGGTCTTCAGATGAAGCACCGACGTTTGATCCCCGGAGCTATTCAACACACGCCCGAACATTTCGGCTGCTTCATCGTTACGCCCGGCTAGCCCTGCGGCGACCCCGGCGTTGTAGACCATCCAACCGGGATGCGCCGGTGCCCGCCGTGCTTCGGTCCGTGCCTGTTCCAAGAGAATCTCGGCCGTATCGGCTAGGGAACTAAATATTGCCGCGAGTCGCCGTGCCTCGTCGGCCGCCCTATCGGCGAGGCGCGCGACCGCCGCCGCGAACTGTTCGTCCGATGCGTATTCCTCGAAGCCTTCTAAGCGCCCGCCGAAGTCGAAGCTGATCGCGTCGATGTCCGTCCAGAGCCAGTGGGCAGCGACGTTAAGATAGCTGCCCTTGCTCCATGAGCTTGGCTGGAACTCGACAACAGTGAGCCACCAAGAATGATCGAAGAACCATAAGCGCGACTGCCCCTTGCGCTGAAAGCCCAAGGGCCTGAGCACGGCTTTCGCGGCATTGGCAATGATCTTGTCGTGTGGGCCCGGCATTTGTCCTCCGTGCCAAACCTATTCGCGCTTCCGTCCGCTTTCCACCCCAAAGCGGACAGTCGCGGACCGCAACCCGATCCGGCCGTTAATAAGGACTTTTCGGCGCGGTTCCCGGCCGGGTGAACAGCTTGCCGCGTTCGGCCCAGAAGACGAGCGCCAGACCGACGACAGCGCTGATCAGGAAGGCGTAGGCCAGCGGCAGCGTCGTTCCGTCATATTGCTGGCCGATCGTCGCGCCGACGGTCGCCGCGAGCAAGGTCTTGGCAAAGCTCTGATACGACGAGGCGACGCCCGCCATATGGCCGAAATCCTCCATCGCGATCGATCCGAAATTGCTGCCGATGAAGCCGACGAGCCCGACGTTGACCATCATCAGCGCGGTGAACATCCATAACGTCTCGACGCCGCTGAGCGCCGCGACGATCTGCAGGATCGACGTCGCCATGAAGGCGAAGACCGCCGACTGCGACACGCGCCGCGCGCCGAACCGTTCGACGATCGCGGCGTTGGAGAAATTGGCGATCGCAATGCCGACCGCGACGCAGGCGAAGATCAGCGGGAACAGCGCCTGCGCCCCGAACACCTCGGCGATGATCTGCTCGCTGCTGTTGAGATAGCCGTAAAGCGCACCCTGCATCATCCCCGACGCGATCATGTACCCCGCGGCGCGGCGGTGCCGCGTCACGGTCGCCCAGCCCGCGACCATCGTCTTGAGGTCGAGCGGTCGCACGTCGGCGGGGGCGAGCGTCTCGGGAAGGCGGCGGAGCCAGAACAGCATCACGATCGACATCACCGCGAGCACGACGAAGATCGCGCGCCAGCCCGCCACCGCGGCGATCCCCGCACCGATTGTCGGCGCGATGATCGGGACGATCATGAAGACGAGAAAGATCAGAGACAGCCGCTTCGCCATCGCATCGCCCGCGAACAGGTCGCGGATCACCGCGACGACGATGACGCCGAGCGCAGCGCTGACCAGTCCATGGATGAAGCGCAAGACCAGCAGCATGGCAAAGCTCGTCGCCAGCCCGCACCCGATCGCGAGCGCGAGATAGGCGAACAGTGCCGGGACGAGCACGCCCTTGCGCCCGAACCGGTCCGACAGCGGCCCATAGAGCAGCGAACCGAAGCCGATACCGAGCAGGTAGATCGAGATGACATGCTGGCGATCGTTGGCGATGGTAACGCCCAGCGCCTCGCCGATCGCGGGAAGCGCGGGAAGCATCGAATCGATGGCGAGCGCGTTGAGCGCCATGACCATCGCCATCATGACCACCATCTCACGGTCGCCCGGCAGGCTCCGTTGGGGGGATTGGGCCGGCTTGTGCATGGCGGCAGCCTATGCGCCCATGCCGCCGCTTTGGATAGCCCCCAATGGCCCGCAACGCCAAAGGGCATTGCTATGCAAAGCAAAAGGGCCGCCCGGTATGGACGGCCCTTCGCATTTTCCCGTCTGGTCGCTCAGCCCTGGCGCGTGCCGGTCATCGCCATCGACCCGAACGCACCGGCCTTGATCGTACCGGTCAGCGCGTCGCCGTCGATCGTCGCTTCGCATTCGAGCGTCATCGGCATCGGCACCTTCATGTTCATGGTCCAGGTCAGCTTGTTGCCATCGACCTTGCCATTTTCGACGTCGAGCGAACCCATCGCGCCGGCGTTCTGGCCGGTGAAGCTGCCGCCGTCGCTGCTCACGGTGAACACCGACTTCTGGTCGCCCATCGGCGACTTGGTTACGCAATCATAGCTGCCATCGACTTGAGACATAGGGGCTCTCCTTACTGAAACTGATGTTAGTTATCGAGGGACACCGTTTCCACCGGCAAACCCAATCCGTCAAGCTGCGGTTTTACCGCCGCGGCATCGCCCACGACGACATAGACGAGATCGCTCGTGCTGAGCGCCTTTCGCGCCGCAGCGTCGATTTCGGGCGCGGTCATCGCTTCATAGGTCGCGGGCAGCGTCTCGTAATAATTGTCGGGGCGGCCGAACTTCACGATCTGGCGGAGCCCGCCGAGCACGTCGCCCGACGTCTCGAAGCTGCCGGGCAGCTCGCGGACGCTGCCGTTGATCGTGCGCTCCAGTTCTTCCTTCGTCACGCCCTTGTCGCCAAGGAAGCTTTTGAGGTCGCTCTGCAGCTCCTTGATCGAATCGCCCGTGCGGTCGGCCTGCACCGGTGCCACGGCAACCCAGGTCAGCCGGTCCTGATCGCTCGAGATACGGCTGCGCACGCCATAGGACCAGCCCTTCGTCTCGCGCAAATTGGTGTTGAAACGCGACAGGAAATTGCCGCCGAAAATATCGTTCGCCGACTGCAGCACTTCGAGTTCATCGCCGCCCCTGGCGTCGAGCACCTTGCCGGCGAGGATCACCGACTGCGGCGATTTGGGCCGGTCGAAGAGCAGGATGCGCGGCTTCGGCGCCGGGATCGCAACCTCGAAATGCTTGAACGGCTTTGCCGTTGCAGGCGACTGCCACTGGCCCAGCGTCGCGTCGAGCTGCTTCTTCACTTCGGCCAGTGTCGTGTCGCCGACCACGAACACGCGCGCATTGTCGGGACGAATCCACGCACTATGAAACGCCGCGAGCTGGTCGCGCGTCACCGCCGCCACCGACTTGGCATCGCCCAGTCCCGAAGGCGGGATGCCATAGGGATGGTCGGCGCCGTAAAGCACCGGCATCAGCACGCGCGAGGCGATCGCGTTCGGGTTGTTGAGTTCGGCCTTCAACCGGTTGAGCTGCTGCGCGCGCACGCGCTCCAGCTCCTTGCCGTCGAACGCCGGGTTGCGGATATAGTCGGCGAGCAGGCCCAGCGACGCGCCGAGATTAGGTTTCAGCGCGAACAGGCTGAACACCGTCTCGTCGGCATTGGCGGTCGCATCGATCTGCGCGCCGAGCCGTTCCTTGGCTTCGGCGAAGGCAATCGAATCGAGGTTGGCCGTGCCTTCGTCCATCAGGCTGAGCATCAGCGACTGGGTGCCAAGCGCGCTGTGCGGATCGGCTGCATAGCCCGCGTCGAAGCTCACCGCGACATTGACCGTCGGCACCGTGGTGCGGCGCGCGAAGACGACCTCGACGCCGTTTTTGAGCCTGGTGCGTTCGATCGCCGGAAAGTCGAGCGCGGTCAGATCGGCGACCGCGGGAAGCTGCGAACGATCGGCAAAGGATGACGCGCCGCCTATTCCCGTGTCGGGACCGATGTCGCCGAGCGCCGGGTTCCAGTAACGGTCGGGCGCGACCGCCGCGGTCACCTTGCCGTCCGTCACCGCGCCGCCGCGGTTCTCGCCGCCCTCGGTGCGTTCGCCGGGGGTATAGGTCAGCGAGAAGGCCGGGCGCGACATCCATTTGCGCGCGACTGCCGCAACCTGCTCGGGGGTCGACTTCGCCAGCCGGTCCAGCTCGACCTTGTAATAGGCGGGATTGTTCGAATAGAGCGCGCCCTCGGCCAGCGTCACCGCCTTGCCGCCAAAGCCGCCGACCGACTCGAGGCCGGCGATGGTGCCGCCCAGATAGCTCGCCGCGGCGCGCTGAAGTTCGTCCGCGGTCGGGCCGGTCTCGAGGAATTTCGCGATTTCCTCATCGAGTTTCCTGCCGACGACCGCGGGATCGATGCCCTGTTTCACATCGGCCTGGACGAGCAGGATCCCGGCGTCCTCGAATGTCTGGGCAAAGGCCGCGACGCTGACCGCGACCGGGTCCTTGCGCACCATGGCATTGTCGAGCCGCGACGAGGACAGACCGCCGAGCACCGCTGTCGCCATCTGCAACGGGACGCCTTCCGCATCGTTGAGGCCGGGAATCGCCCACATGCGATAGATACGCGTCGTCGGGACCAGGTCCTTCACTTCCTTCGCAAGCGGGGCGGGCAAGGTCGGGATCGCCGTCTGCGGCGCCTTCACTTCGGGACCGCGCGGGATATCGCCGAACCATTCCTGCACCTTGGCTTTTGCCGTCGCGACATTCACGTCGCCCGCGAGCACGAGCACCGCATTGTTCGGGCCGTAATTGTCGGTGAACCACTTCTTCACGTCGCCAAGGCTCGCGGCGTCGAGGTCACCCATCGAACCGATCGTGCTGTGGTGATAGGGATGGCCGGTGGGGAAGAGATTCTCGAAAATCTCGTAACGCAGCAGGCCATAGGGATTGTTGTCGCCCTGGCGCTTCTCGTTCTGGACGACGCCGCGCTGGTTATCGAGCTTCTCCTGCGTCACCGCCCCGAGCAAATGCCCCATGCGGTCGCTTTCGAGGAACAGCGCACGGTCGAGCGCGCCGGTCGGTACCGTCTCGAAATAATTGGTGCGGTCGACATTGGTCGTGCCGTTGCTGTCGGTCGCGCCGACCTGTTGCAGCGGCTCGAAGAAATCGCCGGGCGAATTTTCCGATCCGTTGAACATCAGATGTTCGAACAGATGGGCAAAGCCCGTTTTGCCCTTGGGCTCATGCTTCGATCCGACGCGGTACCATACCGACACCGCGACGACGGGCGCCTTGCGATCCTCGTGCACGATCACGCGCAGGCCATTGTCGAGTGTGAAGGCTTCGTAGGGGATATCGACCGCTTTCACGAGGTCGGCGATCGGCGCCGGATTGGCGGCCTTGGCCTTGGCGAGCGCGGGCCCTGCAGCGACAAGCGACGTGGTAACCGCCAAAGCAAGGGCGAAACGATGAAAACGGGGCATGGAAATCCTCTTCAGGCACGCAGGCCAGTCATGCCTGCTTGCGACCGGGTGCCGGACGGCACTGTATCAACGGTTTAGGACAGCGCTTCAGGGCTTTCAAGGCCGATAGAAGCGCGCGCCGCTCGCCTTCAGCGCCGCCGGATCGAACAGGACAGGCTTCAGCTTGTGCGCCACGAACAGCGGCGCCTGATCATTGTAGTGCGGGCTTGCCGGCCGCGTCGTCGCCGACCCGAAAGGCTGGATCGATTCCGACCGGACGCGACCATCCCTGTCCCACGTCACGAACATGATGAAACTGTCGCCGTGCCGCGCCTTCAGCCGCCCGTCGGGCTCGGCGTCCCAGAGAGTGGAGGCCCGCACCGTATCGTTGCCGCCGTCGAGCGGCAGGTCGACGCGGTTCGCGCCCTCGCCGTGGCGGAGGCGCAGCACGGTGCCGAGCTTCGGATCGAGGGTGCCGAAATGATCCTGCAAATGCGCGACCGTCTCTTTCAGCACGGTGCGCGGGTCGGGGTCGGCACGGCGCTGGTAATGACTACCGTTCGCGGGGCGCAGGACCATCAGCGCCAGCGCATCGCCCTTCCCCTTGCCGTCGAGATTCCAGTCCCATTCGCGAAGCAGCTTTTGCGCCTGCGCCAGGGCCGGATCGCCCTTTGTGTCGAGCGCGAGCAGCCGGTCCATCCACGCCTTGGCATAGCCGCCGCGCGCGTATGCGGTGTCGTATTTGATCGCCTTCAACCGCGCCTCGTCGATCTGGCCCGGCGCTTCGAACAGGGTGATCAGCCGCGTCGCGCGGTTGGTCATATCGTCTTCGATCCCGAGCAGCGGCGAGAAAGCGGCTGCGTCGAGTTCGTCGCCGGGTCCCGCCGCGACCCACGGCGTGTTGTTCGCGTTCATCACATAACCCGAGCGCGGGTTGACCAGCGCGGGAACGCGATCGAACGGCAATGTCTTCGTCCAGAGGTCGGCCGACGTGTCGCCCGGAAGCACCCCGCGCCAGTTGAAGCCCGGCTGCCGGTCGGGGAACATGGCGTTATAGAAGAGACCGATATTGCCCTTGGCATCGGCGTAGATGAAGTTGGTCGCGGGCACGCCCTGCCCCGCCATCGCCGCGCGCCATTCGGCGAAATTCTTCGCCTTGTTCAGCCGGTAATATTGGGTGACCATATTCGCCTGGTCGATGCCGGCGTAACGGATCGCAAACGCGCCCTTTTCATTCTTCACCACCGGGCCATGGACCGAACGCCAGATCGTGCGCGGCACCGGGAGCACGAACGGGCCCACCTTGACCTTCAGCCAGACGCGCTTTTCCTCGAGCGGCCGCCACGCGCCGTCGAAGCGATATTTCTTGCCGCTCTCGTCGAGCGTGAGCTTGTAGACGTCGATCAGGTCGGGCCGGTTCACCGTGTTGGTCCAGCCGAGATATTTATTGTGCCCGAGGAAGGGATAGGGCGACCCGGGGAAGTTTGCGCCCGCGAAATCCCAGCCTTCTTCCGAATGGACGACCAGCTCGTACCAGGCGACGCCGCCGGTCCACGGCTGGTGCGAGTTCGACACCAGCCGCGTCGCACCATCGGCCGAACGCGCGGGCGCGACCGCCATGCCGTTCGATCCATTGTCCGCTGGGTCGCGGCCAACCGGCGTCAACTCGCGCGGGACGAGCTTGCCCGTCGCATCGAGCGCGGGTCCACCTTCGCGCCCGGTCTCCGTGCCCTCGACCAGCGAGCCGAGCACCGAATCGAGCCCGAAGAAGAAGGGCGAGCGCAGCACGAAACCTGCGACGACATCCTCGCCGGTGACAGGGAAGAGCCCCGACAGGCGTACCTCGCCGGGATGCTTGTCGGCATAATGGTTGAGCCCCGCGGCATAGGCGGTGAAGAGCGTCTTCACATCGGCGGGAAGCCGCGGCCAGTCGCGCGCCGTCGTCGCCCGGACATCGAGCAAAGCTTCGGCATAATCGATCTTCGCCCCATCCTCGCCGAGCATCGCGCCGGCGCGGCCGCGTGTCATCGCGAGGACTTCCTGCAGCGTCGAAAAATCATCCTCGGCATGCGCGTAGGCGACACCGTAAGCGACGTCGGCATCGGTCTTGCCGAAAATATGCGGAACGCCGAACCTGTCGCGCGCGATGCGGACGTCGGCGGGCTTGAAAGCCGGCGCGGCGGGCGCTTCGGCGGTCAGCGGCTCCCAGAGCGCGAGCGACGCGGCGGTAAGGGCGAGCAGCAACAGCAAACCCAGCAAAATCCGTCGCAGCATCTTTGGTCCTCTTACGCGCCTGGCCCGCAGGGCTATGTGGCGGGCATGTCGTCCGATGGCAAGCGACTGTCGTTCGTCGAGGCGGATTTGCGGCCGGGCGGTGCGTTGCTATGCAGGCTCAGGTCATTGAACAACGGGGAATATCGAACCATGCGCATGAAAAGCCTGCTCCTTTCCGCTTGCCTGTCGCTCGTCCTCGCGCCCGCCGCGATGGCGCAGACCGTCGCCGGATCGGGCGTCGTCCCGGCGACCGCCGCGAACAGCACCGAGCGCACCATCGGCTTTGCCGCGAACGCCCCCGCGGGCGCCGCCCTCGTCGTCGTGATGACCGACGCGGCATTGCCGCCGCTCGATGGCATCGCGCTGGGCGCCGCCGAACGTCAGGCGATCACCGCGGCAATTGCCGCGGCAAGCTTCGACGGCAAGGCCGGTTCGACGCTGTCGCTGCGCGGGATCGGCGCACATCCGCGCATCCTGCTCGTCGGCGCCGGCGCAACCCCCTCGTCGCTCGCGCTCGCCGAAGCGGGCGGCAAGGCGGCGCAGGAACTGAAAAGCGAAGCGCAGCCGGTGACGATCGCCGGCGCCTTCGGCGACGCCTCGGCCGCCGACGTCGCCTATGGTTTTGCACTCGGGCAATATCGTTTCGACCGCTATCAGACCGTGGGCAGGAAAGTACCGGCCACCGGCGCGGTGACGCTGGTCGGCGCAAATCCCGCCGCCGCCGAGGCGGCGTTCGCCGGCCGCGGGAAGCCGCTTGCCGACGGGGTCCGCCTGTCGCGCGATCTCGCCAACGAGCCGGCAAATGTCATTTATCCTGAAAGTTTCGTGGCCGAGGTGCGCAGGGCCTTTGCCGGCGTACCCGGCGTCAGCATCGAAGTGCTGGACGAGCCCGCGATGCGCAAGCTCGGCATGGGCAGCATCGTTGGCGTCGGACAGGGCAGCCCGCGCGGATCGCGCATGATGCTCGTCCGGTATCGCGGTGCCGGGTCGCCCGATGCGCCGCTCGCCATCGTCGGCAAGGGCATCACCTTCGATTCGGGCGGCCTGTCGATCAAACCCAATACGGGCATGGCCAATATGAAGGCCGACATGTCGGGCGCAGGATCGGTGATGGGCGCGGCGCTGTCGCTCGCGAAGTCGCGCGCGCCCGTGCATGTCGTCGCGGTCGCGGCGCTCGCCGAAAACATGCCCGACGGCAATGCCCAGCGTCCCGGCGATATCGTGCGGACGATGTCGGGCAAGACGATCGAAATCCTCAGCGCCGACGCCGAAGGCCGCCTCGTCCTCGCCGATGCGAATGAATATGTCGCCCGCGAGTACAGACCGCGCGCCATCGTCAATATCGCGACGCTGACCGGCGCGGTCGTCGGCGCGTTGTCGGACCAATATGCCGGGCTGTTCTCGCGCGACGACAAGCTCGCGGCGGACCTCGTCGCCGCGGGCGCCGCCAGCGGCGAGGAAGTATGGCGCCTGCCGCTCCACAAGAATTTCGCCGAACGCGTGAAATCGGACATCGCCGACGTCCGCAACAGCGGCGGTGAAGGTCCCGGCGCCAGTCTGGGCGCCCACTTCGTCGGTTTCTTCGTCGACGAGGCGACGCCCTGGGCGCATCTCGACATCGCCGGGGTGATGCGGAACGACAAGGCGACACCGCTCGTTCCCAAGGGGATGACGGGCTTCGGCGTCCGGCTGCTCGATCAATTGGCACGATCCGGCGAGTAGGGGTGGAAACCCCCTTGTGTTGTATATTGGCAACACTATCTCTCGAACAGAGAAAGGGGCTTTCTGAATGAACCTCGAAAAATTCACCGACCGCGCCAAGGGCTTCCTGCAGGCGGCGCAGACGATCGCGATCCGCATGAACCATCAGCGGATCTCGCCCGAGCATATCGCCAAGGCGCTGCTCGAAGACAATGAGGGCATGGCCGCCGGCCTGATCCGCAAGAGCGGCGGCGATCCCGCGCGCGCGGTCGCCGGCATCGACGCGCTGCTCGCCAAGGTTCCCGCGGTTTCGGGATCGGGCGCGCAAGCGACGCCGGGGCTCGACAATGACGCGGTGCGCCTGCTCGACCAGGCCGAGCAGGTCGCGACCAGGGCGGGCGACGGCTATGTCACCGTCGAGCGGCTGCTGCTCGCAATGGTGCTCGCGCCGACCACCCCCGTCGGCAAGGCGTTCGCCGATGCGGGCGTGAAGGCCGACGCGCTCAACAGCGCAATCAATGAATTGCGCGGCGGCCGCACCGCCGACACCGCGAGCAGCGAAGACCGCTACGAAGCGCTCAAGAAATTCGCCCGCGACCTCACCGAAGTCGCGCGCGAAGGCAAGCTCGACCCGGTTATTGGCCGCGACGAGGAAATTCGCCGCACGATCCAGATCCTCGCCCGCCGCACCAAGAACAATCCCGTGCTGATCGGCGAGCCCGGCGTCGGCAAGACCGCGATCGCCGAAGGCCTCGCGCTGCGCATCACCAACGGCGACGTGCCCGACAGCCTGAAGGACCGCCGCCTGCTGTCGCTCGACATGGGCGCGCTGATTGCGGGCGCCAAATATCGCGGTGAATTCGAGGAGCGCCTCAAGGGCGTGCTCGACGATGTGAAGGCCGCCGAGGGCGAGATCATCCTGTTCATCGACGAGATGCACACGCTCGTCGGCGCTGGCAAGGGCGAGGGCGCGATGGACGCCTCGAACCTGCTCAAGCCCGCACTCGCGCGCGGCGAGCTCCATTGCATCGGCGCGACGACGCTCGACGAATATCGCAAGCATGTCGAAAAGGACCCCGCGCTCCAGCGGCGTTTCCAGCCGGTGTTCGTCGGCGAACCGACGGTCGAGGATTCGATCTCGATCCTGCGCGGCATCAAGGAGAAATACGAGCTGCACCACGGCGTGCGGATCACCGACGGCGCGATCGTCGCCGCCGCAACCCTGTCGAACCGCTATATCTCCGACCGCTTCCTGCCCGACAAGGCGATCGACCTGATGGACGAGGCCGCGAGCCGCATCCGCATGGAGGTCGAATCGAAGCCCGAGGAGATCGAGGGCCTCGACCGCCGCATCATCCAGATGAAGATCGAGGAATCGGCGCTCGGCAAGGAAAGCGACGCCGCGTCGAAGGACCGGCTCGCGAACCTGCAGGCCGAACTCGCGAACCTCGAACAACAGTCGGCGAGCCTCACCCAGAAGTGGCAGGCCGAAAAGGACAAGATCCACGCCGAGGCGAAGATCAAGGAAGAGCTCGACGCCGCGCGCTCGGCGCTCGATCAGGCGCAGCGCGCCGGCGACCTCGGACGTGCGGGCGAGCTCAGCTACGGCACTATCCCCGGCCTCGAAAAGCGGCTCGAGGAAGCGCAGGCCGCGGCGGGCAATGCCATGCTGCGCGAGGAAGTCACCGCCGACGATATCGCCGCGGTGGTGAGCAAATGGACCGGCATTCCCGTCGACCGGATGATGGAAGGCGAGCGCGAGAAATTGCTCGGTATGGAGAGCACGCTCGAAAAGCGCGTGATCGGGCAGGACGACGCCGTCCGCGCCGTTTCGACCGCGGTGCGCCGCGCGCGTGCAGGGCTTCAGGACCCCAACCGCCCGCTCGGCAGTTTCCTCTTCCTCGGCCCCACGGGCGTCGGCAAGACCGAGCTCACCAAGGCGCTCGCGCGCTTCCTGTTCGACGACGACAATGCGATGGTCCGCATCGACATGTCCGAATTCATGGAGAAGCACAGCGTCGCGCGGCTCGTCGGCGCGCCGCCGGGCTATGTCGGCTATGAAGAGGGCGGCACGCTCACCGAGGCAGTGCGCCGCCGGCCGTATCAGGTCGTGCTGTTCGACGAGGTCGAAAAAGCGCATCCCGACGTCTTCAACATCCTGCTGCAGGTGCTCGACGACGGGCGCCTCACCGACGGGCAGGGCCGCACGGTCGACTTCACCAACACGCTGATCATCCTGA
>JALDYH010000287.1:0-4255 GCA_032154175.1 Sphingopyxis sp.
GCCTCAAGCGACGTTGCGTCAGGGCGACAGCGGTCCCCGCCATCGCGGGGGCGACGCCACGTATCACTTGACGGCTAGCGGATCTTGAAATGCGAAAGAAAGGGCTGGAGCCGCCAGTCGATCTGCTCGGGGTCGAGCCATTCGACCTCGATCCCCATCAGAGTGTTCAGCATCGAATCGCCGACGACGATATCGAAGAACAGGCGCGCGGCGGCGTCGGGGCGGTCGATCTCGGCCTTGCCCGTTGCCGCCCATTCGGCGAACAGTTCGATCAGTTCTTCCAGCGCGGGTACATGAAGGTCGTGGTATATCTGCATTGCGAATTCGTGATCGCGCAAACTTTCGGATATCAGCATGCGCATCAGCGCGACGGCGTGCGGCGAGTCCATCAGCTCGCTCTGGCGATGCGCATAACGCTTCAGAATTTCTACGCTCGACAGCCCCCGGGTCGCGTCCTCGTCGAGCGACCTGAGCATGGCTTCGTCGCACCAGCGAGTCGCGATCGCGCGAAGCAGCCCCTGCTTGTTGCCGAACAGTTCATAGAGCGTCGCAAGCGAGCCACCCGAGCGCCTGACGATCTCGGCCAGGCTGGTGCGCTCATAGCCCTGTTCGAGAAACAGCGACTCAGCCGCATCGAGAATGGCGCTTTGCCGCCGCTCGCGCGGAGACGGCCTATCTATCTGACATAAATCCGATTCCGGCGTGCTCAATTCGCAGTTCCTCTCGCTTGCTCTTTTCTGTAATTTAAATTACACGGCGTCCCAGCGCAAGCTTTTGCGTATATACACCTCCCGCACAACCGCGATTTTTCAGGGGTCCTTATGAGTCGCTTACGTCCTCTTGGCTGCGCCGCCGGCGCCGCGCTGGCCCTGTTGCTGGCTTCCTGCTCCTCGGAAGCGCCCCCTGCCCCGCCGCCGCCCGAAGTGAATATCGTCACGATCCGCACGCAAGCCGTGCCGAACGTCATCGAACTGCCCGGCCGCGTGCAGGCGTATCGCACCTCCGAAGTGCGCGCGCGCGTCGACGGCATCGTCGAGCGCCGGCTGTTCAACGAAGGCAGTTTCGTGCGCGCCGGCACCGCGCTGTTCCGTATCGATCCGCGACAGCTGACCGCCACCGTCAATGCCGCCCGCGCGCAGCTGTCGCGTGCACAAGCGACCGCCGCGAACGCACGGCAGGTCGTCGGCCGCTATCAGCCACTGCTTGCCGACCAGGCGATCGGCAAGCAAGAATATGATGCCGCGGTCGCGGCGCAGCGCACGGCGGAAGCCGATGTGCAGGCGGCGCAAGCCAATCTGGAATCGGCCCGGCTCAACCTGGGCTATGCGTCGGTCACCGCACCGATCTCGGGCCGCGCGCGGCGCGCCGAAGTCACCGAAGGCGCGCTGGTCAGCGCCGGCCAGGGCACGTTGCTGACGACGATCGAACAGATCGACCGCGTCTACGTCAATTTCGGCCAGTCAAGCTCGGACCTGCTTGCAACCCGCCGCGATATGGAGACGGGCAAGGTCAGCGCCCCGCAGCTCGAACGCGTCGAGGTGCAGCTGATCCTCGAGGACGGCACCGCCTATCCGGTTGCGGGGCACCTCGATTTCTTCGATCTGTCGATCGACGAGGCGACGGGTACGGCCGCGCTGCGCGCCGAATTTCCGAACCCGAGCGCGGCGTTGCTGCCCGGGCAGTTCGTGCGTGCACGCATCTTTGCGGGTAACCGCGCCGACGGCGTCCTGATCCCGCAACGCGCGGTCAAGCTGGCCGCCGACAATGCCAGTGTGATAGTCCTCGATTCCAAGAATATCGCGACGCCGCGCCCTGTGAAGCTCGGCACCATGGTCGCCGGCCAATGGGCGATCCTCGACGGGTTGAAGCCCGGCGACCGGGTGATCGTCGACGGGCTGCAAAAGGTCCAGCCGGGCCAGCCCGTGCGCGTTGCCCAACCCAAGGGGGCTGCTTCGACCCCCGCGGCAAAGCGCTGATCTGACATGACCCCCCGCTTTTTCATCGACCGGCCCATCTTTTCCTGGGTCATCGCCATCGGCATCCTCTTGTCGGGCATCATCGCGCTGCGCGGGCTTCCCGTGGAGCAATATCCGACGGTCGCACCGCCATCGCTGACGATCGGCGTCACCTACCCGGGTGCCGATGCGAGCACGCTCGAGCAGAATGTCACGCAGGTCATCGAGCAGGAACTGAACGGGGTCGAGGGCTTCCTCTACATGGCCTCGACCAGCGAATCGAACGGCACCGCGTCGATCACCCTGACCTTCGAGGCCGGGACCGACATCGACAATGCGCAGATGGAGGTCCAGAACCGCCTGCGCCGCGTCGAGCAGCGCCTGCCCGAAGACGTTCGCCGCCAGGGCATCTCGGTCACCGAGGCCAACGCAGGCTTCCTGCTGATCGTCGCGATCACTTCGAAGAGCGGCAACACCGACCCGATGGAGATCAACAACTTCGCGAACACGCGCGTGCTCGACGAGCTCAGGCGCGTGAACGGGGTTGGCAACGTCCAGGCCTTCGCGCCCGAATATGCGATGCGCATCTGGCTCGATCCGCAAAAGCTGGCGTCGCACAACCTGTCGCCGGCCGAAGCGCTCGGCGCGGTGCAGGAGCAGAACAGCCAGACTCCCGGCGGCCAGCTCGGCGACCAGCCGATCGCGAAGGGCGCGCAGCTCAATGCCGTCATCACGACGCAGGGCCGCTTTACCAAGCCCGAGCAGTTCGAAAGCATCATCCTGCGCGCCAATCCTGATGGATCGGCGGTCACGCTGGGCGATGTCGGGCGTGTCGAACTGGGCGCGGCGAGCTACCTCTTTTCGTCCGAACTCAACGGCAAGCCGATGGCGGGCCTCGCGGTCCAGCTGACCCCGGGCGCCAACGCGCTGTCAACCGCGGAAGGCATCCGCGCGCGAATGGACGAGCTGTCGAAGGGCTTCCCGCCCGACGTCACCTGGTCGATCCCCTATGACACGACGCCCTTCATCAGCCTGTCGATCGAGGAAGTGGTGAAGACGCTGGGCGAGGCGATGCTGCTCGTCTTCCTCGTCATGTTCCTGTTCCTCCAGAACTGGCGCGCGACCGTCATCCCGACCGTGGTCGTGCCGATCGCGCTCGCGGGTGCCTGCCTTGGCCTCTGGATGTTCGGTTTCTCGATCAACGTGCTGACGCTGTTCGGCATGGTGCTGGCAATCGGCATCCTCGTCGACGACGCGATCGTCGTGATCGAGAATGTCGAGCGCATCATGAACGAGGAGCATCTGCCGCCCTATGAGGCGACGGTGAAGGCGATGAGCCAGATCACCTCGGCGATCATCGGCATCACGCTGGTGCTGATCGCGGTGTTCATCCCGATGGCCTTCTTCCCCGGCTCGACCGGCGGCATCTATCGCCAGTTCTCGATGACGCTCGCGATCTCGATCGCCTTCTCGGCATTGCTCGCGCTGACGCTGACCCCGGCGCTCTGCGCGACGCTTCTCAAGCCGCACGACAATACCGCACGCAAGGGACGCATCGGCGCATTCTTCGACCGCTTTTTCGGCGGGTTCAATCGCTGGTTCGGCCGCACGACCGATCGCTATCAGGGCGGCGTCGGCAAGATGCTGGCGACACCGCTGCGCTGGCTCGGCGTGTTCGTCGCGATGGTCGCGGTAACGGCTTTGCTGTTCACCCGCCTCCCCGGCTCCTTCCTGCCGCAGGAAGACCAGGGCTATCTGGTCACCGTCATCCAGGCGCCCCCGGGGGCAACGACGCAGCGCACCAACGAAGCGACCAAGCAGGTGAAGGCCTTCTTCGCCGAGCAGCCGCAGGTCGCCAACGTCGTATCGGTCAACGGCTTCAGCTTCTTCGGCCAGGGGCAGGCGAACGCGATCATGTTCACCCCGCTCAAGCCGTGGGACGAACGCAAGGGCGACGGCGACAGCGCCGACGCGATCGCCGGCAAGGCGATGGGCGCCTATGCAAACATCAAGGAAGCCTTTGCCTTCTCGCTCAGCCCGCCATCGATCCCCGAACTCGGCACGTCGAGCGGCTTCACCTTCAAGTTGCAGGACCGCGGCGGCAACGGGCGCGACGCGCTGATCGCCGCGCGCAACCAGATGCTGGGCGGTGCGATGCAGAGCAAGCTGCTCGCCAACGTCCGCCCCGAAGGGCAGGAAGACGCACCCGTGCTGAAGGTCGACATCGACCGGATTCAGGCGCGCGCGCTCGGCCTGTCGATCGGCGACGTCAACGCGACGCTCGCGATCAGCTTCGGCAG
>JALDYH010000062.1:0-20589 GCA_032154175.1 Sphingopyxis sp.
GCGGCCCAGCCCGAATAGCTGTTGAGCATCGACACGACGACCGGCATGTCGGCGCCGCCGATCGGGATGATCAGCAGGAAACCGATGGCGAAGCTCAAGGCCGTAACGGTCCAGAAGACCCACGGGCTCTGGTCGAAGGTGAAATAGGCGACAAGCCCGATGATCGCGGCGAGCGTGCCGAGATTGATGACATGCCGGCCGGGCAGCATGATCGGCGAACCCGACATATTGCCGTTAAGCTTGAGGAAGGCGATGACCGATCCCGAGAAGGTGATCGCGCCGATCGCGATGCCGAGGCCCATTTCGATGCGGCTGACGGTGTGGATCTGCCCGGCGGCATCGGCGATGCCGAACGCGAGCGGGTTGAGATAGGCGGCCGCCGCCACCGCAACGGCGGCGAGACCGACGAGGCTGTGAAACGCCGCAACAAGCTGCGGCATGGCCGTCATCGCGATGCGGCGCGCCATGACGATGCCGATGACAGCACCGATCGCGATCGCACCCAGAATCTCCGCCATCGCGACGGCGTCGATGCCGACATAGCTGTTCGCGGCGTCGCCGGTTTTCCATGGTGCGTGCGTCAGTAGCGTGGTGACGACCGCGATCGTCATGCCGATCATGCCGAAACGGTTGCCGCGCTGCGACGAAGCCGGACTCGACAGCCCGCGCAGCGCCAGAATGAAGAAGACGCCCGCTACGAGATAGGCGACGGCCGCCCAGGGGTTGACGGCAAGACCATGTTCGCCGGTCGCGGCCGAAAGGATCGACTGAAACTCCATTTCAGCGCTCCTTCTTCTTGTACATTGCCAGCATGCGCGCGGTAACCGCGAAGCCGCCGAAAATGTTGATGCTCGCCATCACGACTGCGGCGAGGCCCAGCCATTTCGACGAGGCCGATCCCGCCGCGGCGCTGGCGATCAGCGCACCGACGATGATCACCGATGAAATGGCGTTGGTGACGCTCATCAGCGGTGTGTGCAGCGCCGGGGTCACCGACCAGACGACGAAATAGCCGACGAAGCACGCCAGCACGAAAATCGAAAAAATCGCGATAAAATCCACGGGCTCGCTCCCCTGCTGATTCCGTTTCGCGCACCTCTTGCCGCGCGCTGCCCAGTGTGTCGACTCCAAAGCAGGCAAAAAGAAGCGCCCGCATCTCTCAACGCGAGAAATGCGGGCGATCGGCGACATAAAATATCGCCTTGCCGGCCGAGCCGGCGATGTTTTTTACATTTTCGGGATGAGCACCGCGTCGATGACATGAATGACACCATTCGACTGGCCGATGTCGGCCAGTGTGACCGTCGCCTTGTTGCCGCTGCTGCTGGTGAGCAGGATCGCCTGACCGCTCTTCGTCGCAGTCAGGTCCTGCCCCTCGGCGGTCTTGAGTACGGCCTTGCCTCCGCCTTCGGCGATCTTCGCGGCAAGATCGGTCGCGGCAAGCTTGCCCGGGACGACATGATATTCGAGTATGCCCGTCAACACCTCTTTCTGCGCCGGACGCATCCAGCCGTCGCGCGTCGCGGGCGGAACCTGTGTAAAGGCAGCGTCGGTCGGCGCAAAAACCGTGAATGGTCCCGCGCCGGACAGGGTTTCGACCAGGCCCGCCTGCGTCACCGCCGCGGTCAGCGTCTTGTGGACAGGCGAGGCCGCGAGATTCCGGGCGACCGTGCTGCCCGCTTGCATTGCCGAAGAATCGGCAGCAACGGCCGGCGCGGTTTCGCTGCCCGAAACCGTCGTCGTTTCGGTCGGCGTTTCGCTCTTGCCGCCACAGCCCGACAGCGCGAGCGCGGCCGCCGCGGCCGTCATGATCAGGGAGATTTTCATAACCAATCCTCTAACAGACAGCCGCAGCGGCCCGAATCGTCAGCCGAGCGTCGGCATCAACACGCCGTTGATGACGTGAATGTTACCGTTCGACTGCTCGACGTCGGCCTCGGTAATAAAACCGCTGCTGCCCTGCGTGCCGTCGACCTTGATATTGCCCTGCACCTCGGTGAAGGTCAGCGTCTCACCCTCGACGGTCGCGAGCGTCGCCTTGCCACCGCCGGCCTTGATCTTGGCGAACAGGTCCTCGGAGGTCACGCGGCCCGGAACGACATGATAAGTCAGCACCTTGGCGAGCGATTCGGTGTTACCCGGATTCATCAGCCAGTCGGTCATGGACTGCGGCACTGCGGCAAAGGCCTGGTCGGTCGGCGCAAAGATGGTGAATGGCTGTCCGGCCAGCTTCTCCGACACGCCCGCGGCGGTCAACGCATTTGCCAGCGTCTTGTGGTCGGGCTTGGTACCGATTTCGAGCGCGATGCCCGTCCGCTCCGCGGGCGCGGCGGCGTCAGCCGGAGCCGCATCGGCAGCGGCCGGAGCGGCGACATCGACAGCGGCATCAGCGGCGGCATCGACAGCGACTTCGGCTTCCGCCGGAGCGGCAGTTTCCTGCGCGTAAACGGGCGACAGGGTGGCAAGCACAAGGAGGGGAGTGGCGAAAAGCTTCGCAGACGACATCAATCATTCTCCAGTTGGTTGAAACTCAGGGTTAGAGAACCCTGAACGCATAGTAACCAAAGGAAGTTTCATGAAAAGGCCGAAATCGGCCATTTTTTCGCGAAAGAGACACAATCAGGCCGAAAATCTATGGCTCTCCGGCAAATGAAAGCTTCGGCGCCGGCGTAATCTCGAATGTGCCGAGACTATCGCCCAAAATACCGACCCCCGGCGCCGAAGACACTCTGATACGCGCACTTTCGCCATCAAAATCCAGAACTTCCGCGCGAACATTCAATGCGGTGGGAGCATCCGGCGTGCTGTCAGGGCTGTAGCTTTGCATCCGCTTGAAGCCGCGACCATTGTCAAATCTGACCGAGATCGATCGCCTCTTGGCATTGTCAATCGACGCAAGCGTGTAGGAGAGCTTCCTGACTACTGGATAGTCGGATGGCGCGGCAAACTCATATTGGCTGACAGCCACGAGCGGTTCCGCCGAACTTAGGTTTCCGCTTGGCGCCAAAGCGCTGCCATATTTGTCAAAAACCGTAAAAGCCGACTCGAAGCGACCATCGCGGTTCTGATCGATCAGACAGGGGCGCTTGTCGAGCAAGGGGATGAACAGCGATTTGGCTACGTTGCTCGTCGACTGATCCTTGCTCGTACAAAATGCGACCTGCCCATCTTTTTGAAATACGGCAAAAAGATAGGTTCCTGTAGCGAGAGTTTTCTCCTCGCCCAACTGGGCGGGCTCGGTCAACCGCGCCAGCTTGAACGGCAGCAAACGCTGCTCGAGAAAGGGCTGTTTCGCTGTCGCCAGTGTTTCGCCGACCGGCCCCAAAGGCTCGAGCGTCCAATAGGAGCGGAGGGGTTCGGCCTGCGCAGTGTGAGATACGGAAACGGCCGCACAAAGTGCGGCACAGCGCCAGATGACGCAGCGCCTCAACCCAGCAACCGCTCGTTCACGACCTTGCCGCCTTGCGTCAGGCGCACCGCATTGCCGATTTCCTCGTCGAGCACAGGCCTGCCGGATTCCTTATCCCAGAAGGCCGAGAGGAAATTGAACAGGTTGCGACTGAACAGCGCACTGGTATCCGCGGGCATCAGCGCGGCGATATTCTTCGCGCCGATCACGGTGACGCCGTGGATGCGCTTGGCTTCACCCGGCACCGAGCCCTCGACATTGCCGCCGCTTTCGGCCGCCATGTCGACGATCACGCTGCCGTTGCGCATCGTCGCAAGTTGCGCGTCCGAGATCAGCCGCGGCGCGGGGCGCCCCGGGATCAGCGCGGTGGTGATCACGATGTCCTGCTTGGCGATATGCGACGATACGAGCTCGGCCTGCGCCGCCTTATACTCGTCGGACATTTCGGTGGCATAGCCGCCCGCGCCCTCGCCCTCGATCCCCGCGACCGTTTCGACGAAGATCGGTTTGGCACCGAGGCTGAGAATCTGTTCCTTGGTCGCGGCGCGCACGTCGGTCGCGCTGACCTGCGCGCCAAGGCGGCGTGCCGTCGCGATCGCCTGCAGCCCCGCGACGCCGACGCCCATCACGAACGCCTTCGCGGCGCTGACGGTGCCCGCGGCGGTCATCATCATCGGAAAGGCGCGGCCATAGGCGTTCGCCGCGATCAGTACCGCCTTGTAGCCCGCGAGGTTCGCCTGGCTCGACAGGATATCCATCGACTGCGCGCGCGTGATGCGCGGCATGAATTCCATCGCCAGCGCCTCGAGCCCCAGCTTTGCGTATTCATCGACGCGTGCACGCTCACCGAACGGGTTGAGCCCGGCGGCTAGCCAGGCGCCGTCGGCAAAGCCCGACAGCCCCTTGGGATCGGGGCCCTGGATCGCGAGGATGATATTCGCGCCCTTCAGAGCATCGGCACGGCTGCCGACGCTCGCGCCGGCGGCGCTATAATCGGCATCGGCGATCGAAGCATGGTCGCCCGCCCCCGATTCAACGGCAACTTCGGCGCCCAAGCCAATGAATTTCTTCACGGTCTCGGGGGTCGCGGCGACGCGGGTCTCGCCTTCGGCGAGCTCCCTCAGAACGGCGATGCGCATGCCGGTCGGATCAGGACGCGATGAGCAGGACGACGCCGATGACGACGACCGCGGTGATGATCGAGCCGATCTTGAACAGGCTGATGAAACCCGCGTAGGTTTCTTCGGCTGCCTTCATTTCCTGCTGTGCCATCGCTTTTCCCCTTTTTACGGCCGTGTCATGTGAGCGAACGCACAGCGCCGCAGCTTCAGAATCGGTTATCGCGCCGGTCTTAGCCACGCGTCCGGCGATGCTCAAGTGCGGGTTTGGTCGCTGGACTTCCCTGCAGCAAAAGAGGATTGGCCTTAATCGCCTTTTTACCCCTATTGGATACATATGTGCCCCTCAACAGAACAAACCCATAGCAATGTCGGTTCAGGGGGCAGATTCGAAACGATGACTAGCACGCGCGACACGCGAATGGTGATGATCGTTGACAGCGAGCCTGCCCAGCAGCGCTTTCTGGCGGCGCTGGTGTCGCGTGGCGGCTGGCGCAGCGTGATCGCCGCAGATACCGACACCGCCCTCGCCAAGCTCGGCACGCAGGAGGGCATGGCGCTCGACGCCGTGCTGGTCGATCAGGGCGCGCCGGGCATGGATATCTCCGAATTCGTCGCCGAACTGCGCCGCTGGCGCCCCGCGCTGCCGCTCGTCGTCATCACGATGCGCAACGGGGTCGAGGTCGCGGTCGGCGCGATGCGCGCCGGAGCGAGCGATTTCGTCCAGAAGCCGATCGCGCCCGACCGCCTGCTCGAAGCACTCGACCGGGTCGTGTCGACCAGCGGCCCGCAGGGTGAGCTGCGTCCGCTGACCGAAAAGCTGCGCGCGCCGCTGGCCTTCGAGGAAATTATCGGGTCGAGCCCCAACTTCCGCAGTGCGCTCGCGATCGCCGCCAAGGCGGCGCGCGCGCGCGTGCCGGTTATGATCAACGGCAAGCCCGGCACCGGCAAGGAAGTCTTTGCCCGCGCGATCCACAGCGCCAGCCCGCGCGCGCGCGGCCAGCTTGTCATGGTTGACTGCTCGGCGGTGTCGCCGGGCCTCATCGGCTCGGGCCTCTTCGGCCACGAACGCGGCGCCTTCGCCGGGGCGTTCGACCGTCAGGTCGGCCGGCTCGTCCAGGCCGACGGCGGCAGCATCATCATCGACCATGTCGAATGCATCCCGCTCGAAACGCAGGCCAAGCTGGTCGAATTTCTGAACTCGGGCGAAGTGCAGATGATCGGCGGTTCGATCCGCCAGAGCGTCGACGTACGCATCATCGCGACGAGCGCGAGCCCGCTCGACAAGCTGATCGAGGCGGGCCATTTCCGCGAAGATCTGTTCTACGCGCTGTCGAGCGCGCAATTCACCCTGCCCTCGCTGTCGGAGCGCCGCGGCGACGTCGGCCCGCTCGCGCGCCACCTCCTCGCACGCATCGGCGGGCTGCCGGGCATGGGGCCGATCGGGGTCACCGACGACGCCTTGCGCCTGCTCGCCGCCTATGCCTGGCCGGGCAATGTCCGCCAACTGCAGGATGTATTGTTCCGCGCCGCGGTAAACAGCACGACCGACGTGCTCACCAGCGCCGATTTCCGGGCGATCGAGGCGACGCTCGGCGGCGGCAGCCCAAGCGGCGAAGGCGAGATAGCGATCAACGGCGAGGCGATCGGCGTCACGCTGTACCTGCCCGACGGCAACCTCCGCCCGCTGGAGGAAATCGAGGCCGACGTCATCCGCCTCGCGATCGGCCACTATCGCGGCCGGATGAGCGAAGTCGCACGCCGCCTCGGCATCGGACGCTCGACGCTTTATCGCAAATTGAGCGACCTGGGTATCGATACAGCAGCATAATATAAGTATAGACTTATATAAATGAGAGCTTATTTATTCTCCCGAATTCAATCGGGAGAATCACGATGCCATTCGATACCGTCGCCCAAGCCGCCATGGTCGTCCGCAAGGTCGAGGATGTGACCCACGAAGGTCAGCCCGCCCGCGCCGTCGTCGCATCGCGCGATTACCCCACCGGCATAGACGATCTGTGGAATGCGATCACCGAAAAGGACCGCATCCCGCGCTGGTTCGCGCCGGTCGACGGCGACCTCTCCCTCGGGGGAAAATATCAGATCAAGGGCAATGCCGGCGGCACCGTCACCGCGTGCGATCCGCCGCGCAGCTTTGCGCTGACATGGGAATTTGGCGGCGGGATGAGCTGGGTCGAGGTCGAGCTGACCGTTGCGGGCGACGACAGGACGCGCCTCACGCTCAAGCATATCGCCCCGCTCGACGACAAGTCCGAAGAATTCTGGGACCGGTTCGGCCCGGGCGCGGTCGGCGTGGGCTGGGACCTGTCGCTGATGGGCCTCGGCTGGCATATCGCAACCGGCGAAAGCAACGAACGCTTTGCCGAAGAAACCTGGTCGCTGAGCGATGAAGGCAAGGCCTTTGCGACGTGGAGCAGCGAGGCGTGGACCGCCGCCTCGATCGCCTATGGGACCGCCGGGGAGGCCGCAAACCGCGCCGGCGCCAGTACGACCGCTTTCTACACCGGCGCCGCCGCGCCCGAATGAGCCACGCCTTCGACATTCTCGGCGACCCGGTGCGGCGCCGGATCCTTGAGCTGCTCGCCGACGGCCAGCGGGCGTCGGGCGAGATCGTCGAGGTGATCGCCTCCGAATTCGCCATTTCACAGCCCGCTGTGTCGCAGCATCTGCGCATCCTGCGCGACAGCGGCTTCGCGACCTCCGAGGCGGACGGGCGCCGGCGGCTCTACGCCGTCGCACCCGAGCGCTTCAACGAGATCGACGCGTGGGTCGGGCGCTTCCGCCGGATGTGGGAGCCGCGTTTCGAAGCGCTCGCAACCGAAGTCGCGCGTGGGAAGAAGGCCCAGCGAGAGAAGAATTAAGCCGTCAGCGCCGCGTCGCGCAGTCCGCGCCAGACGCGGATCGCCTGCCGGTTTTCGGCGATGTCGTGGACGCGGAGCAACTGTGCGCCCTGCGTCGCCGCCTGATAATGGAGCGCGACCGTTCCACCGAGCCGCTCGTCGGCGGCCGCCTCGTTATCGAGCGCGCCGATCATCCGCTTGCGGCTCGCACCGAACAGGATCGGACAGCCCAATGTGTGGAACAGCGCGAGTCCGTTGATCAGCGCCAGATTGTCGCCGATGCCCTTGCCGAAACCGAGCCCCGGATCGACGATGATCTTCGCCGGGTCGACCCGGGCAGCGATGCAGGCCGCGACACGCTCGGCAAGCATGTCATAAACGTCGAACAGTACATGGGCGTATGCGCCGCCCTCGTGCGGATCACTCTTGGCCGACGGCGCGTGCATCAGCACAATGGGGCAAGCGGCCTGTACGACCACATCCATCGCGCGTTCGTCGTAGCGCAATGCCGAAATATCGTTGACGATGGTGGCACCGGCGGCGAGCCCCGCCTCCATCACCGCGGCCTTGCGCGTGTCGATCGACACCGCGACACCGCCCTTTGCCAGCGCCGACACCACGCCTTCGACGCGCTTGATCTCGTCGCCTTCCCAGACGAGCGGTGCACCGGGCCGCGTCGATTCGCCGCCGACATCGACGATCGCCGCGCCCGCCGATCCCATCGCGAAACCGGCTTCGGCCGCGGCGACCGGATCGACATGCTTGCCACCGTCCGAAAAACTGTCGGGCGTGACGTTCAATATGCCCATGAGCTGCGGCTCGTTCAGCCGGATCGTGCGCTCACCGAGCTGGAGAATGCCGCGCGGCCGCGTGATGCCGACGCGTTGCGTAGTCGCCGCCTGTGCAAGCCTGTCGGGCATCGCGGCGATCCAGCCGTCCCATTCGGGAACCGGGACGATAGCCGATTTGACCGTCAGGCCGTCGCGCAGGCTGATGTGCCAGGCGGCAAACCAGACCATCGTGTCGGCTATCCGCAGGCAATCGTCATCGAGTTCGTGCGGCCGGTCGACGAAGCAGGTCGGGCGGCAATAAATTTGCGCATCCGCTGACGCGGCGCCGAGGTCGGGCTTGGTTAGAGGCGAAAACATGCCAATCCCTTATACGTCATTGCGAGCGAAGCGAAGCAATCTCCAGCCATCGACGTTGCGCCACACCGATGGCTGGAGATTGCTTCGCAGCCTTCGGCTCCTCGCAATGACGATATTATGTTACGCCTCGTTCGCCAGCAGCCAGTCCTGCCGCACCGCGTCGATCACGCGCAATTCCTTGCCGGTGTCGACGTGCCAGAAGGTCCAGCCGTTACAACTCGGCGCACCCTGCACGCCCGCGCCGACCTTGTGGATCGACCCGGCCGGCTGGCCCTCGCATTCGAGGCTTCCGTCGACGCGCACCCGGGCCTTCCAGCGGCGCTTCGTATCGGTCAGTACCGTCCCCGGCGCGATCATGCCGCATTCGACAAGCGTGCCGAACGCGACGCGCGTCGCCGCCTTCGGCGCCATCATCGTCTTCACCGCGCTCTCGTCGAGCGGCAGCGCCAGCTCGATGCGTTCCAGCGCGGCTTCGATATAATCATCCTCGCGCTCGATGCCGATGAAATGGCGGCCAAGACGTTTGGCAACCGCACCGGTCGTGCCGGTGCCGAAGAAGGGATCGAGGATCACGTCGCCAGGGTTCGAACAGGCGAGCAGGATGCGATAGAGCAAGGCTTCGGGTTTTTGCGTCGGGTGGACCTTCGTTCCGCCCTTCTTGAGCCGTTCCTGCCCGCCGCAGATCGGGATCAGCCAGTCGCTGCGCATCTGGAGTTCGTCGTTGAGCGTCTTCATCGCGCGATAGTTGAAGGTGTAGCGCGCCTTTTCGCCCATCGACGCCCAGATCAGCGTCTCGTGCGCGTTGGTGAAGCGCGTGCCCTTGAAGTTCGGCATCGGGTTCGCCTTGCGCCACACGACGTCGTTGAGGATCCAGTATCCCTGATCCTGCAGTGCGGTGCCGACGCGGAAGATATTGTGATAGCTGCCGATGACCCAGATGCTGCCGCCGGGCTTCAGGATGCGCTTCGCTTCCTTCAGCCACGCATGGGTAAAGCGATCATAGGCCGCGAGGCTGTCGAACTTGTCCCAGTCGTCGTCGACCGCATCGACCTGGCTGCCGTCGGGACGCAGCAGGTCGCCGCCGAGTTGGAGATTGTACGGCGGATCGGCAAAGATCATGTCGACCGACGCCGCGGGCAGGCTGCGCATCATTTCGACGCAATCGCCCTGCAGGATGCTGTCGAGCGGCAGGTCCACGGGCGCTGCTTTCGCCGCGCGTTTCTTCGCCGCCGGGGCCTTGACCCGTTCCATCACACCCATGTTTTGCCCCTGTCTTCGACTGAAAGAAGGCCCTGATGAGTCAGGCGGAGTCCGCCGTCAAGCGCAGGACTCTAGGGATTCCGTGTCACCAGATGGTTAATGCGATGAGAACGAAACGAGTCTGACACACCATATGGAGTCACGGGCGAATCGCAGACTCAACCACTGGTGGTGTGGCGATGAGGACTCACCTTGGAAAAAAATTTTGGTTCAGGGGTCAGAGACCCGGATCGACCCCGGTCAGTTCGATCGAACGCATCCACAGTTCGCGCGCCAGCTTTGGATCGCGCGCATCGCGCGTCGCACGTGCCGGCCCCGAGCGTCCCGATACCTCGCCGAGCCCCTGCGGCCCCAGATAGTCGCCGCCCTGCACCCGCGCGCCGGTCGCCGCCTGCAAGGTCGGCCACGCGCCCTGAACCGCGCTGTTGAAGAAGGGCCCGGCGAGCGGCGTCATCGCGCGCAGCGGCAGCGGGAGGTGGCGCGTCAGTTCGGTGAGCGCGACCCCCGGGTGGCATCCGATCGCCTGCGTCGCACGTCCCGCAGCGCCGAGCCGCCGGTCGAGTTCGAACATATGGAGCAGGTTCGCCAGCTTGCTCATCTGGTAGCGCGCCCAATTGTGATAGCTGCGCGACGCCGACAGGTCGCTGTAATCCATCGCGCCATTCCGGTGCGCGATGCTGCCGGTGATGACGATCCGATCGTCGACATGCGAGTGGATCAGACCGGTGAGCGCGAACGTGCCAAGGTGATTGACCCCGAACTGCAATTCATAGCCTTGCCTGGTCAGCGTCTTGGGCGGGATCATCACCCCCGCATTGTTGATCAGTACGTCGATCCGTGGCCCCGCAAGCACCGCCTTTGCCGCATCGCGGACTTGATCGAGATCGGCGAGGTCGAGCGGCTGGAACGACAGCTCGGCCTTCGGTACGTCGACCCAGATGCAGTTCATCGCCGCCTCGGCCTTGTCCTCGTCCCGGCAGGCAAGGATCACATGCGCGCCGCGCGAGGCCAGAATTTTGGAGACTTCGAAACCGATCCCGGCATTGGCACCGGTAACAAGGAAGGTGCGACCGGTCTGGGCCGACACATCGTCGGCCGTAAATCCCCTGCTCATCGGCTCTCCCCCTTTGTTTGGGTTTCAGACCAGCTGCATTTGTGCGACCGGGGCAAAACTGGTCCGATGGTGCGGCGTGGGGCCATGTTGCCGCAGCGCCGCGAGATGCTGCGCGGTACCATAGCCCATGTTGGTTTCCCAGCCAAAGCCCGGGAAGTCGCGCGCCGCGGCGACCATGAAGCGGTCGCGATGTTCCTTTGCGATGATGCTTGCGGCGGAAATGCACGGATGGAGCGCGTCGCCGCCGATGATCGCGGTCGCGGTGTAGCGCCAGCGCGGCAACCGGTTGCCATCAACCAGCACCTCCGCGGGCTCGAACCCCAGTGCCTCGACCGCGCGCGTCATCGCAAGGAAGGTCGCCTGCAGGATGTTGATCCGGTCGATTTCAGCCACACTCGCCTCGCCGACGCCCCAGCGGCAGCGTGCCTTGATCTGTACTTCGAGTTCCGCGCGGCGTTTGGCTGTCAGCTTCTTGCTGTCGTCCAGCCCGGGGATCCCGCCTTCGCAGAGCAGCACCGCCGCGGCGACCACCGGGCCCGCAAGCGGCCCGCGTCCGGCCTCATCCACGCCGACGATCATATGCGCCACGGCGGATAGCGCCGATATTCGGCCGCCTGATAGAGGCAGAGGCGGTTGCCCGCGGGATCGGCCAGCCGCGCCTCGCGCCAGCCCCATTCCTCGTCCTTCGGCATCTGTTCGAACCGCACCCCGCGCCGCGCGAGATACGCGACCCACGCGTCGAGCGCACCGCTCTCCAGATAGGCCGTCGCCCCGCCCGCTGTGCCGTCGCCGACGTGGATCGACAGGGTGACGCCGTTCGCCGCCTCGAACCGAGCGTACCTATTGTCCGGGCTATCGACGATCTGTTTTAGCCCCATCTGCTTGTAGAAAGCGACCGACACCGCATAATCATTTGCGGGCAGCGTGATCTGGTTGAACGCCGGGCCGGTAAACAGCCCGTCGTTGCGCACATATTGCTGTCCCATCGGGCCATGCCCCTGCCCCAGCCCCGGCGCATCGTGCAGCGAAAGCCGAACAAAATCGCGCGCGCGCGCGATCGCGGGTTCGAGCGGCATGCCCTGCGCCAACCCCGTCGCGATCGCACTCGCGAGGGTGCAGCCGGTGCCATGGCTGTGCGGGGTGTCGATGCGCGGCGCTTCCCAGCGCGCGACCTCGCCCTCGCCCGTTTCGAGCAAGCGATCGGTCACCGTTTCGCCCTCGGCATGACCGCCCTTGACGAGCAGCGAGCAGCCGTGCGCGAGCACCGCTTCCTCGCCCCCAAGCGCATCGAGTTCGGGCAGGTTCGGCGTCACGACCATCGCGCGATTCAGCAGCGCGCGAAACGCGTCGATCGTCGCCGCGTCGGCGAGCACCGAACCGCTCGTCGCGATCATCACCGGATCGAACACGAGCGTCGCCTGCGCAAGGTCGGGCTGCGATAATCGCCCCGCCACCGCCGCGGCGGTCTCGGCGCTACCAATCATACCGATCTTGACGGCATCGACGCCGATATCCGCCGCGACGCTGTCGATCTGCGCGAGCACCATCGCGGTCGGGACCGGGTGGACGCCCTGCACCCCCAACGTGTTCTGCGCGGTGATCGCCGTGATCGCGGTCATCGCATGGCCGCCGAGCATCGTGACCGCCTTGATATCGGCCTGGATGCCCGCGCCGCCGCCGCTATCCGATCCGGCGATGATCAGGACACGTGCGGTCACCCCTTATGCTTTCGCTCCGTCGAAGCCGGATATTTCGCCAGTATCGCACCCTCGCGGAGCGGCCGATCGAGCAGGTCGCCGCCGCAATTGGGGCAGAGTTCGTCGAGTTTGTCGGCACAGTTCGCGCAAAAGGTGCACTCCATGGAGCAGATGAACGCGCCATGGAGATCGGCGGGCAGGTTGCGTCCGCATTTTTCGCAATCGGGTCGCATTTCAAGCATGATAAGTCTCTTTCAGTTCCAAACAAATCGGATGGTTATGTCGCTGCCGCGCGCACCGCGTCGCAGATCATGTCGACAACGCGCTCGACCTGTCCGGCATCATCGCCTTCGGCCATCACGCGGATCAGCGGCTCGGTGCCCGAAGGGCGGATGACAAGACGGCCGCGCCCGTTGAGCGTCGCTTCGCCCTCGGCAATCGCCGCCTGAACCTGCGTATCTTCGAGCGGCTTGCCACCGGCAAAGCGAACATTCTTCAAAAGCTGCGGCACCGGATCGAACCGGTGCAGCAAGTCGCTGGCCGACTTGCCGCCCGCGACCAGCTCGGCAAGCACCTGCAATGCCGCGAGAGTGCCGTCGCCGGTCGTCGCGTGGTCCGACAGGATCATATGCCCCGACTGTTCGCCGCCGACGTTGAAGCCGCCTTCCTTCATCCGTTCGAGCACATAGCGGTCGCCGACCCTTGTGCGCTCAAGCCGCAGCCCCTCGCCTTCGAGGAAACGTTCGAGGCCGAGGTTCGACATCACCGTTGCGACGACGCCGCCGCCTTTCAGCCGCCCTTGCCGCGCCCAGCTCGCGCCGATCAGCCCCATGATCTGGTCGCCGTCGACGATCGTTCCCTTTTCGTCGACGACGATCAGACGGTCGGCGTCGCCGTCGAGCGCGATGCCGATGTCGGCACCGCTCGCGACCACGGTTTCCTGGAGCAGCGCAGGCGCGGTCGATCCGCATTTGTCGTTGATGTTGATGCCGTTGGGCTCGACCCCGATCGCGACGACGTCGGCGCCCAGTTCCCAGAACACCGTCGGCGCGCTGTTATAGGCCGCGCCATTGGCGCAATCGAGCACGATGCGCAGCCCGTCGAGCCGCACCGATTCGGGAAGGCTCTGCTTCACCGCGTGGATGTAGCGACCGCGTGCGTCGTCGATGCGCTTTGCACGGCCGATGTGCGCGGGGTCCGCGAGCTTCGGCTCCACGGTCAACAGATGCTCGATCTGCGCCTCGTCCTCGTCCGACAGCTTGTAACCGTCGGGCCCGAACAATTTGATGCCATTGTCGTAATAGGGATTGTGGCTTGCCGACAGCATGACGCCAAGGTCGGCGCGCATCGAGCGTGTCAGCATCGCGATTGCCGGAGTCGGCATCGGGCCGACCTGTACCACGTCCATGCCGACGCTGGTGAAGCCCGCGACGAGCGCATTTTCGAGCATATAACCCGACAGGCGCGTGTCCTTGCCGATCACGACGCGATGCTTGTGATCGCCGCGCAGGAAGTGCGCGCCTGCCGCCATGCCGACGCGCATCGCGACTTCCGCCGTCATCGGAACCTGATTGGTCAGCCCGCGAATCCCGTCGGTTCCGAAAAACTTGCGCATGTTCCCTCTGCTACCTAACCATCGCCCGGCAAATGCCTGCCCCGGCTTCCCACGGGATGGCCCTCGCGGAGCATTTCCCGGCCCAAAAACCGGTTCCCGTTTCTTTCGGGAGGTGCTCTAAGTCACCCTCTTTTGCTTGGCAAGCAGGCCAGAAAAAACGCCGGGAGAATCCGTCTTGAAATCCGCTTGGTTCATCCTTTCGGCACTCGTCGCCGGCATGTTGCTCGGAATTGGCGTCGAGATGATTTCGGTCGAGTGGGGCACGGCATCGCTGCCCTATATCGAATGGATCGGCCTGCTGTGGCTCAACGCACTCAAGATGACGATCATCCCGCTGATTGTCGCTCTGCTCATAACGGGCATTACCGCCACTGCCGACGCCGCGCGGGCAGGCAAGCTGGCTGGCCGGGCGGTTGCGATCTTCGTCGGCGCAAATCTGCTCGCCGGACTGATGACCTTGCTGGTGTTGCCGCTTTTGTTGCACGCCTTTCCGATGTCAAGCGCGGCGGCGCAAGGCCTGCGTCACGGACTCGGGGGTTCGGCCGAAGCTGTGCCCTCGCCCACTTTCACCGATTTTGTCCTTGGCCTCATCCCGACCAATCCGATTGCCGCAGCCGCCGAGACATCGATTCTGCCGCTGATCGTCTTCACGACCATTTTCGCCTTCGCGATCAGCCGCATCGGCAATGCGGAACGTGCAACGCTGTCGGGCTTCTTCAAGGCGCTGGGCGACGCGATGCTCGTCGTCATCGGCTGGGTACTCGCGCTTGCGCCGCTCGGCGTTTTCGCGCTCGGCTACGCACTGGCGATCAAGGCGGGCATCGCGGCTTTCGGCGGCCTGGTCCACTATGTACTGATGCTCTCGGCGATCGGTCTCTGCACGATCATACTCGGGCTGTTGCTGGCGGTGTTCATCGTCGGCGTGCCCTTGCCGCGCTTCGTCCGCGCGATGGTCCCGACCTTCGCGGTCGCCATCAGCACGCAAAGTTCGCTCGCCAGCCTGCCCGCGATGCTCAAATCCGCCGAAGAACTGGGCGTCGATCCGAAAAAGGCCGATGTCGTCCTGCCGCTTGCGGTCGCATTATTCCGCTTCACCAGCCCCGCGATGAACCTCGCGGTCGTCGTCTATGTCGCCTGGCTGTTCGGGGTCGAACTGACGCCATGGGAAATGGCGGTCGGCCTGGCGGTCGCGCTTGCCGCCGCGCTCTCTTCGGTCAGCCTGCCCGGCTCGATCAGCTTTGTGACCTCGATTGCGCCCATCGCGATCTCGATGGGCGTGCCGGTTGCTCCGCTCGGATTGCTTGTGGCTGTCGAGACCTTTCCCGACATTTTTCGTACGCTCGGCAATGTCGTCGGCGACGTTGCCGCGACCAAATATGCCGCCGATGGTATAGAAGATGATATTCCCCCCGCAGGAGTCGCATCATGAAATATCGCAAGCTCGGCCACGGCCTCGAAGTGTCCGCGATCGGCATCGGCTGCATGCCGATGATCAAGGGCGGCAATATCCTCTATGGCGAGGCGGCCGATCTGGGCGAATCGACGCGCACGATCCACCGCGCGATCGACCTTGGCGTCACCTTTTTCGACACCGCGCAAATCTACGGCCCGTTCAGCAACGAGGAACTGCTCGGCGAGGCGATCAGGGGCAAGCGCAACGGGCTGGTCATCGCGACCAAGTTCGGCTTCAAATTCGAGGGCAGCCAGATCGTCGGGGTCGACGGCTCACCCGCCAATGCGCGCGCCGCATGCGAAGGCTCGCTCCAGCGGCTCGGCATCGACACGATCGACCTCTTCTACCAGCACCGCGTCGATCCGTCGGTGCCGATCGAGGAAACCGTCGGCGGGATGATGGAACTGGTGAAGGAAGGCAAGGTCCGCCACATCGCGCTCTCCGAAGCCGGCCCCGAAACGATCCGCCGCGCCGCTAAGGCCGCGCCGATCACCGCGCTGCAAAGCGAATATTCAATCTGGGAACGCGAAATCGAAGACGAAATCCTTGGTGCGTGCCGCGATAACGGCATCGGGTTCGTCCCCTATTCGCCGCTCGGCCGCGGCTTCCTCGCAGGCGCAGTGCGCAGCCGCGACGAGCTTCCGCAAAATGACTGGCGCCGCAACGACCCGCGTTATTCGGACGAGAATTTGCCCGCCAACCTCGCGATCGTCGACGCGATCGGCGCGGTGGCCGACAAGCATGGAATTTCGAAGGCGCAGGTCGCGCTCGGCTGGCTGCTTGCGCAGGGTGACGACATCGTCCCGATCCCCGGCACCAAGCGCCGCGCTACGATGGAGGACAGCGTCGCCGCCGCCGACGTTACGCTGACGACAGACGACCTCGCCGCAATCGACGCCGCCGCGCCGAAGGGCGGAACGAGCGGTCCGCGCTATGGCGAAACGGGGATGCGGATGGTGCGGCTTTGAATGCGCTGTTCCGGGCAGTTCCGACCATCGCTGTTAGCCTGTGCCTGCTACCAATGACCGCAGCAGCCGAACCCAACGTTCCCTATGAGGTCGGTCAAATATGGTCCTATCACCATCGGCCTTCGGACGAGGCGTCGCTGGTGCGCATCGTCTCGATCGAAGGTGACGGTGACGGCGCGATCTATCATATCGGCCTGATCGGCCTGAAGCTCCCCTGCAATGGCGACGCAGGTGACGTTGCGCATCTCCCTGTTTCTGAAAAGACGATGCGCGATAGCCTGGTCGCTCCTGTAGAATCGGCCGCTGAATTCCCCGACGCAGCTGAAGGCATCGCCGAATGGCGACGTGCTGAGGGCGGTATATTCACGATCAGCATTGCAGAAATCGCGGACGTTCTCGAGCAAACCATGTGTTCGCCCGACCGGATTATGTCCGATTAAAATTTTCTGGTGCTATCCAGCCGCACGCACAGCGCATCCACCTTCTCCGCCAGCTCGGCAATCCGCATCTGGTCGAGCTTTTCATGCAACCGCATAATCTCCAGTTCCGCGCGCAGGTTGATTTCGTAGTCGACGCTCGCGGTCAGGCGATCCTTGGCCGCTTGCCGGTTCTGGCTCATCATGATGATCGGCGCCTGGATCGCGGCGAGCGTCGAGAGCATCAGGTTGAGGAAGATGAAGGGATAGGGATCGAACGCGAGGCCGAAACGCTGGAGCACCTCCGAATTGAGCAGCATCCAGCCGAACAGGATCAACGCAAAGACGATGATAAAGCCCCACGAACCGCCGACCGCCGCGACGCGGTCGGCCAGCCGGTCGCCATAGCTCGCCTGCGCATCCTCGATATCCGCGGCGTCGCGGCTGCTCGGTGCGCGCCGCGCGATCGCTTCGACCACCCGGCATTCCTCGGCATCGAGCTCGTCGAAGGCGCGGCCGAGCAGCCGCAGCGACAGATCGTTGAGGTGCGTGCTCGCGTTCATACCGATCCTATCCGACCCAGCGCCAGATGCCCGCGACCATATAGCCCAGCGCGCCATGCGCCCAGGTCGCGACAAGCCATAGCAGGATGCCGGCGAACAACGCGTGCGGGCGCGGGATGGTTTCACGCCACGGCGCCGCGCCGCCGACCTGCCGAGCGAAGGGCACGAAGCTCGTCCGCGCGGCCCACTGGCGCCACGCGTCGCCCATCAGCCGCGCCTTCTTCGCATCCTGTCCTGCAGAACCGACGAGCGCGAGGAAGATGATCGTGGCGGACAGGACGATCTGCGCCCCCGTCGGCATCACCATCGCGTGCGCAAAGGCCCACAGCGTGAAACCCCACATCATCGGATGCCGCGTGATTGCGAACACGCCGCGCGGCGTAGCCGCCGCATCCCTCGCGGCGTGCGGCGCGGGCAGCGCCGGATTGCCGACCAGCGATCCGATGAAGAGGATGCTCGCGAAAAGCACGATCAGCGACACGAGTATCCACAGCGAATCGTCGACAATCCACAAGGGCGGCTCCGGCGGCATCCCGCGCCACGCCTGTACGAGCATGATGAAGGTCGCGATTGCGACGATCGAATAGGTGATCTGGAACCCTCGCTCGCCCAGCCGCGACGCAAGCCCGTCGCGAAGCGGATGCGACAAGGCGAGGTGCGAACCAACGAACAGGGCGCAGGTCGCGATCAAAAGCGACATCGGTTGCATGACCAATCCCTCCTCCAACACTGTCATCTCTATCGCCCAAGCCGCCGCTGCGCGCGACTCGATTACGTTCACCAAATAGTAATTGCGCGACAAAGATAACAGTGTCAACATAGAGGCAGGGGATGGGCAGGCGATGAAGCGCCTGCCCTGCCTATCTGTCGTATGCCTTGGGCAGGGCCCCTTCCTGCGGGACCCGATAGCGATCGCGCAGACGGTCCTGCCGCGTCGTCAGCGACTGCGCCTTGCCATCAATCCACACGGCCGTCGGGCGGCTGCCGAGTTCGAGTGGGTCATTGTCCCAGATCACGACGTCGCCGGCGCGGCCCGGACGCAGCGAACCGATGATGCCCTCCATGCCGACCGCACGCGCGGGGACGCTGCTGATCGCGGCGAAGGCCTGATCCCATGTCATGCCGCTTGCACCGGGCAAGCGCGCGAGGCCGACGAGGTTGCCCGCATATTGTGTAGCATAGCCCATCTTGTGCGCGTCATCGTCGTCGAACACGCCGACCGACACGTCGACACCGGCGGCCTTGAGACGGCCCGCGTTCGACTGCGTCGCGCCGAGCTGTTCGAAGCTCGATGGCAGGTCGGTGAGCGGCGACACGAGCACCGGCACCTTTGCCGCCACGATCTCGCGTGCGACGAGCCAGCCTTCGGTCGCGCCGACGAGTACGAGCTTCAGCGCTGGGAACTCGCCCTTCAGCTTGAGCACATTGACGATGTCGGCGGCGCGGTCGACGCGCACGAATAGCGGCGTCGTGCCGTTGATGACCTGCACCAGCGCGTCGGCGTCGGCGCGCTGGATCATCGCGTCATTGCCCCATTCGGCGAGCGCCGCCGGGTTGCGCGCATAGCTGCGCGCCGCAAGCAATTGTTCGCGGAAGAGGAGGAAGGTCGCCGCACGGCTGCCCCCCGCCTTCGCCGAACCATCCTCGCCGAACGCAACATATTGCAGCGCGCGCGGCTTGGTGACCATGTCCATATCGTCGGCCAGATCGACGACCGCGCCCTGCCCGGCGAACAGGTTGCTGCTGCCCCCCGGTGCGACGATCGCGCGCGTCACGCCCGACGCGCGGTTAACCGCGACGGGTGACCCCATCGGGTTCAATGCGGGCGCGATATCGAGCCCCGCCGAAAAGCGCGTGCGCGGTGCCGATCGATCGTTCGTGCCGCCAACCGCATCGACCTCTGTCAGCCCGACGCGGCTGAACGCCGCGACGATGCCCGGCGTGACATAACGCCCCTGCGCATCGACGCGCTCGACGCCAGCAGGCACGGCAACGCCTGCGCCCGCCGCGACGACCTTGCCGCCGCGCACGACGACGGTGCCGCCCTCGACCGGCGCGCTGCCGTCGCCGACGACGAGCTTCGCATTGACGATCGCGACATCCTGCGCCGCGACCGGGGCCGCGATCAGCGCGGCGGCAGAAAGAAGGAGTCCGCGGATCATTTCACGTCTCCTTCACCCGGCTGGCCCAGTTCGAAATCGCTCACCGGACGTCGTTTCGGGTCCATCGCGTCGAACATCAAAGCGCCATCGATCCACACCTTTTCGGGGCGCGTATAGGCACTGAACGGATTGCCGTTCCACAGCACGACATCGGCCATCTTGCCTGGCTTCAGGCTACCTGTCCGGTCGGCGATGCCCAGTGCCTTGGCAGGGTTATACGACAGCCAGGTCCACGCCACCTCGTCGCTGACGTCGATGCCGATGCGGCGCCCCGCGGCACGCGCTTTCGCGGCTTCCTGGTTCAAACGCTGAATCTGGTTCGCGTCGTCCGAATGAACGATCGTGCATGCCCCGGCCTTGTAGACGAGCGGAATATTCTCGTTCACGCTGTCATAGGCTTCCATCTTGAAGCCCCACCAGTCGGCCCACATCGCCGAGCAAATGCCTTCCTTCGTAAGAATATCGGCGATCTTGTAGGCTTCGACAGCGTGGTGGAAGGTTGACACCTTGTATCCGAATTCCTTCGACATATCGATCACCAGCGCCATTTCGTCGGCGCGGTAGCAATGGTTGTGGACGAGGATTTCGCCCGACAGCACGCCCGCGAGTGTTTCCATCGCTAGGTCGCGGTCGACGGCCTTTCCGTCGTCCATCTTCTTCTTGTATGCTGCCGCCTTCTGCCAGGTCGCGCGGTTCACTGCAAAATTACCCATGCGGGTCGAAGGTGCACGGCCCTTTCCGCCATAGACGCGCTTCGGATTCTCGCCGCACGCCATTTTCAGGCCATAGGGCGCGCCGGGGA
>JALDYH010000288.1:0-4220 GCA_032154175.1 Sphingopyxis sp.
GCACGATCGACAGCGATTATCGCGGCGAAGTGAAGGTGATCCTCGCCAATCTGGGTGACGAGCCCTTCGACATCAAGCGCGGCGACCGCATCGCACAGTTGGTGCCGGCACCGGTCCAGCGCGCGATTTTCGCCGAAGTGGCGACGCTTGATGCGACGGTGCGCGGCGCGGGCGGCTTTGGATCGACCGGGGTCGAAAGCGATACGGCCGACGAGACTGCTGACACTGCGGGCCTCGCGTCGCTATCGGGCATCAAGCTGCGGCGACCGGTCGAATAGGTTGCTGACCGACGCCGAACTCGACCGCTATGCCCGCCAGATCATCCTTCCGGCGTTCGGCGGCGCGGGGCAGGCGAAGCTGGGGGCCGCGCATATCGCGATCATCGGCGCGGGTGGAATCGGCTGCCCGGCGATCACCTATCTTGCAGCGGCGGGGGTGGGGAAGCTCTCCCTCATCGATCACGACCACATCGAACTCTCCAACTTGCACCGCCAGCCCTTGTTCACCGACGCCGATATCGGGGCGCCCAAGGCCGGTGTGGCTGCCGAGGCGGCGCAGCGGATCAATCCGCATGTCGAGGCGGTCGCGCTGGTCGAACGGCTCGACGACAGCAACGCCCGCAGGCTGCTCGCGGGCGCGAGCCTGATTCTCGATGGCTGCGACAATTTCGACACGAGGCTGGCGGTCAATCGCGCTGCCGTCGCATTGCACATCCCGCTGCTCAGCGCCGCCATCGGCGCTTTCGAGGGGCAAGTCGCGCTTTACGAAGGCTGGCGCGCGGGACAGGCCTGTTATGCCTGCCTGGTTGGCAGCGATCCCGACCGCGAGGGTCTCAATTGCGCCGAAACGGGCGTGATGGGCGCGCTCGCCGGCATGATCGGGACAATGGCGGCGCTGGAGGCGGTACGAGCGCTGAGCGGCTGGGGCTCTTCGTTGACCGGGCGGCTCGCGATCGTCGATATGCTGGACCGTCGCTGGCGCGAGGTCGGCGTGCCCGAGGATCCGCAATGTCCGATATGCCAAGCCTGAACATCATCGTCGCGGTCGCCGAGGGACGGCGGCTCTATGCGGCACTCGAGGCGGGGATGGCAGCGGCGGCGCTGGGTCGGCCGGTGCGTATCTTCCTGCAGGGCGAAGCCGCGGCGCTCCTGCGCGATCCGGTGTCCTTTGGCGGCGACGAGGCGCGCCGCGCTGCGGGGCAACCCGATCTCGCATGGCTTGTCGAAGAGGCGATCGCAATGGAGGTCGCGCTTTTCGCTTGCCAGTCGGGCATGGCGCTCGTCGGCATGGCGGCGACCGAAATGGTGCCGCATGTTCGCGCCGCGGGACTGGTCAGCTTCATGGCCGCGATCGGGCCCGACGACCGGCTGATCGTCTATTGACGCCTAGGGATTATCGCAGACCTTGATCGCATCGGGCTCGGGGCGTTTCCCGTCGGGCTCGAAACGCGCGAGATAGCCGCCGGCGTGCTGCTTGTCGTCATAGGAGACGAGCTTGTAACCCACCGCCTCGAACTCGCAGACGAGCAGGCGGAAGGGCGTGCCATGCTGTGCGATCGGGCGGTCGCCATCGACGACAAGCACCTGCCCTCCCTTGCGCAGCGCCGGGCGGAGCCGCCACAGGAAGGCGTAGGGTTCTTCGATCTCGTGATACATATGGACCATGAAAACGCGGTCGAAGCTGGCCGCGGGCAGACGCGGATCGTCGACCGCGCCGAGTTTCAGCGAAACATTGTCGAGCCGCTCGCGCGCGACGCGGTCGGCGAGCCGCTCGATCACCTCGGGCATGATATCCTGCGCGAGCACGCGGCCGTTCGTCCCGACACGCTGCGCGAGGCGGACCGTATAATAGCCGTCGCCCGCCCCGATGTCGGCGACGGTCATTCCCGGGCGAACGTCGGCCGAATCCATCACGTCGTCGGCTTCGTTGACGCGGTCGCGGGCTTCTTCGGTCGACCATTTGGTCGAAACCGTCGGCGCCACCGGCCGGTCGGCGGGCGGAAATTCGCGCGCGGTCTCGGTGCGGTCGCCACCATCGTCCCACGGCGCATCGCAGCCGCCCAGCAGCGGCATTATCGCCAGCGCGGCTAGAATGACCGCGCCCCGCATCAGTCGATATCTTCCACTTCGACCTTCTCGCCCGTCACCTTCTGCGACAGCGCCGCCGCCATGAAGGGGTCGAGCGCGCCGTCGAGCACGTCGCCGGGCGCGGTCGAGGTCACCCCCGTGCGCAAATCCTTCACCAGCTGGTACGGCTGGAGAACGTAGGACCGGATCTGATGGCCCCAGCCGATTTCGGTCTTCGCCTGATATTCGCCCGACGCCGCGGCCTCGCGCTTCTGCAACTCGGCCTCGTACATCCGCGCCTTCAGCATTCCCATCGCGGTCGCGCGGTTCTTGTGCTGCGACCGGTCGTTCTGGCTCGCGACGACGATGCCCGTCGGAATATGCGTGATGCGCACCGCCGAATCGGTTGTGTTGACGTGCTGGCCGCCCGCGCCCGAGGCGCGATAGGTATCGATCTTGAGGTCGCCTTCGTTGATCTCGATATCGATATTGTCATCGATCACCGGATAGACCCAGACCGACGAGAAGCTGGTATGGCGACGCGCCGAACTGTCATAGGGCGAGATGCGAACGAGGCGGTGGACACCGCTTTCGGTCTTGGCATAGCCATAGGCGTTTTCGCCCTTCACCAGCATCGTCGCCGATTTGATGCCGGCCTGTTCGCCCGCCTGATATTCGACCAGTTCGACCTTCATGCGGCGCTTTTCGGCCCAGCGGCTGTACATGCGCTGGAGCATTTCGGCCCAGTCCTGACTTTCGGTGCCGCCGGCCCCGGCATGGACTTCGATATAGCAGTCGTTGGCGTCGGCTTCGCCCGCGAGCAACGCCTTGATCTTGTCCTCTTCGGCGCGCGCCGCGAGCGCGGCAAGGCTGGCCACCGCCTCGTCGACCATCGCTTCGTCGCCTTCCATTTCGGCGAGTTCGATCAGTTCGGCGGTATCGGCGCATTCACTTTCGATCGCGCGCGTCGCGGTGATCGCCTCGTCGAGCCGGCGGCGTTCGCGCATGACCTCCTGCGCCGCTCTGGCGTCGTTCCACAGCGTCGGGTCCTCGACCTTCGCATTGAGTTCGTCGAGCCGCCGCACCGCGCGGTCCCAGTCGAGGAAACGCCGCAGCAGCGCCAGCGCGGCGCCAATCTTGTCGATATGATCCTGCGCTTCGGCGCGCATGTCCTTGCTCCTGAAATATGTTGATCCCGCCCTTACGGCCTGAAAGGCCGCAGGGGAAGGAGGTGCGCGGCGTCAGATGATGCCGCCGCGGTCGTCGAGGAAGTCACTGTCGGTGCGTCCCGACTGGCCCTTCTGGGTCGGTGCGGCCTGCCGGCGCTGCGTCTTGATCGGCTTGATTTCCTCTTCGCGGATCGTCCGGCGCGGTTCGCTTTCGGGCTTGAAGGCCTCCCAGATGATCGATGCCTTGGGATCGGTGCCCGGCCAGCTGCCATAGACGCGGCGGCCCGACTGACGATCGATCCGCACCATGCGAACGCCCTTGGGCGCGGTGAACGGGATCGGCTGGCTGTCGGCGAGCGATTCTTCGAAGAATTGCTTGAAGATCGGCGCCGCCATGCTGCCGCCCTGAACATAGCCGCCCATGTTCCGCGGCTGGTCGAAACCGATATAGACCCCGGCGACGACATCGGGCGTCCCCCCGACGAACCACGCATCCTTCGGGCCCGAAGTCGTACCCGTCTTGCCGAACAAGGGCACGCCGAGGTCGCGCAGGCGAACCGCAGTGCCGCGCTGGACGACGCCTTCGAGCATATGGACGACCTGATAGGCGGTCATCGGGTCCATCAACTGCTTGCCCGACTTGGCGAAACGCGGCATCGGCCGGCCGTCCCAATCCTTCTTGTTGCAGCCCTCGCAAGGACGCCAGTTCGCCGGGAAAATCACCTTGCCGCGGCGGTCCTGCGCATAATCGATCACCCGCGGTTTCAGCTCGCGGCCATGGTTTGCCAGCATCGCAAAGGCGTTGGTCATCTTCTCGACGGTCGTCGACCCTGCGCCGAGCGCGGTCGAGAGATAGGGTTCGTGCTTGCCGATGCCCATCCTCTGGATCGTCTCGACGATCGGTTCCATGCCGACCTGGCTCGCCGTACGCACCGTCATCAGGTTGCGCGACTGTTCGAGGCCCCAGCGCATCGTATGTTCGCCC
>JALDYH010000063.1:0-20460 GCA_032154175.1 Sphingopyxis sp.
GCCCCACCCAGCCGCAGCCAGCCGCGCGCTTCGTTCAGGCTGACCGGGGCCTCGCCCGGCAACAGGCTTTCCACCATCATCGTTCCTCCACCCGCATCGCCATCGACCGTTCGTCGATCTGTCCGTCGCTCAATGTCACGCGATTGGTCACGCGATAGACATGGCCCGCGATCCCGCCGGCCAGCGTCGCGGTCGACAGCATCAGGTCATGCCCGGCTGCCGCCGCGATCACGCCCTCCGCTTCGTCCGGCGTGACCGTCCACGCGCTCGCCACCACGGCCCGACCGTCCGAACAGGCTGCGGTCCAGTCGAACTCGAAATCGATCCTTGTATCCGGATCCTTGACCACCATCGTCATCGCGCATCCTTTCCTCTCAGGGTTTACGAACCGCCACGCGCCGCGTGGCATCGGGCACGACGACGATCTTCACCCGCGGCAGCGCGGGATCGGGACCACCCCATTCGCTCGCCAGGTCGCGTCTTGCGACATCGGAGATCGCACGCGATGCCAGTGCCGAACCCGCGATCATGCCGCCGCCTCGAGCGCCGCAAGGCGCGCGTCCTGCGCGGCGATCAGGAACAGGGCGAGCTGGTCGGTGCGGATACCGAAGCGGTTGCCGGCGGCGTCCCCGTTTGTCTCGTCCGCCGCCCACGCATCATGGCAAAGAAAGGCGTAGCGGCTATCGGGCGTCACCCCCTCGATGAGCGGATCGATCAGCCCCTCGTCAGCCATGATCGCCCATATCTGCTGGGCCCGGGCGCCGAAATGACGACGCGCGCCCCCGGGCCCCTTTGCCGCAATCGCATGATTCCATTGATAAAAGCCCAGCTCGAGGGCGATCCGCCGCGCCGCCGCCTGCTCGGCCGCCGTCAGCGCGCCGCCCCAGCTCTTTTCGCGGGCGTCGGACGTGTTGATCGTGCCCGTCCCGGCATAGATCACGCTCCAGCGCGCCGGTGCCGCGCCGACCGACTGGCTGTTGTCGGTGCCCGGCCGGACATTGCCGCCGGTATCGATCAGCAGCCGCAGAACGCCCGATCCCAGAAAATCCTGATCCCAGCGCAATGTGCCGTTGGCTGCCACGCGCATCGCCCAGCTGCCGCCGACGGTGCGCATGGAATAGCCTGCAAATCCCGATGCGTGCATATTGCTCGCAAGCGAAAAGCTTGTGCCCGGCTGATCGGCGGCGATCAGCAGGCGTTCGCTGGAGATATTCGTGGCCGCCCCCAGCAGCAGCGCGCCCGACGCGGTCAGCCGCGCGCGTTCGACGCCCCCTGCGGCGATGGCGGGCAGCCCGGGGCCGGCGAGGAATAATCCGCTTCCGCGATCGGCGGCGAAGCTGATCGACGGCGCTGCCGCCGTTCCCGGCAGGGCGCCGAGCGGGCCGGTCAGGTCGTAACGCCCGCTCGCACCGCGAAATCCCAGCGTGTCCATCGGAAGGTTGACCCAGCCGGCGCCGCGACGGACCGTCACCAGGTCGCCGGCATCGCCCGCGCCGACGACCTCATGCGTCGTCGACAGCGGCTGCTTGCCGGCGAGCCGGTCTTCGATCGTGGCGGCCGCGCCTTCCTGTGCCGCGAACCAGCCCGCGGCGACCGTCAGCGCGATCGTTTTCAGCCCGACCGCGAAATCAACGGCGGCACCGCCGCTCGACGAGGCGAATATGGTCTCGCGCACGATCCGGCCCGCGGGATCGAGGCGGCCGGTGCCGACCTCCCATTCCTCGGAATGGGCGACTCCGGCGACGGCATAGTGAAAGGGCGTGTTGGCGGGGACCGTGCCGGCAAAGCGGCGATGGCCGGGCACCGCGCCGCTCGGCGTCAGTGGTCCGGTCCCGCCCTCCTGGCACAGCTCGCGCACCAGATCGGCGAAAAAGGGGGTCGGCATGGCGGCGCCATCCTTTCCAGAAAACAACGGGGATCATGATCATCGACGAGGCGACAAGCGCCCGGCCTCACCCGAAAGGGGGAGGGCGCGGCCGGGCGCCCATCGCGCGCCAGCGGCTTAGCTGGCGGCGAATTTCATCAGCTTGATGGCCTGCGAATCGATGATCGCGCCGCCGACCCTTTTGGTCGCATAGAAATGCACGAAGGGCTTGTTGCTGAACGGATCGCGCAGAATCCGCGTCTCGCCGCGGTCGGCGACCAGATAGCCGGCGCGGAAATTGCCGAACGCGATCGACAGGCTGTTCGCGCCCACGTCGGGCATGTCCTCGGCCTCGACCACCGGATAACCGAGCAGCGTCGCCGCCTGCCCCTCGACCAGCCCGGGCTGCCAGATGAAGGCGCCGTCGCTGGTCTTGAACTTGCGGATGCGCGCCAGCGTGTCCGAGTTCATCACCCACGTCGCCCCCTGGCGATAGGGTGCCTTCAGCGAATGGACCAGCTCGACCAGCTTGTCCTGCGGGTTCGACGCCGGAAATGCTCCCGCCGTCCCCGACGCCAGATGCTGGAGCGTCCCGAACGCCCGCACGCTGTCGACCTCGTTCGTGGTCGTATAGGTCAGGATGCCCTTCGGCCGGTTCGTGCCGTTGCCGTTCACGAACGCCGTCCCCTCCGCGACCGCAAATTCGCGCGCGATCTGGTCGGCCAGCCAGTCCTCGACGTCGAACATCGCATCGTCGAGCATCGCCTGGCTCGCCGCCGGATTGGCATAAAGCTCGCCCGACGGCGGCGCGATTTCGGCAAAGCTGCGCGTCGCGGTCTCGGGCCGCGCTGCGGTCTCGCCGACCCAGCCCGCGCCCATCGATCCCGTCGCGACCAGCTTGCGATAGCCGCTCGTCCCCGTCTGCACGACCGTCGCGATGCCGCGGATCGGCGACAGGCTCTTCAGCGTCGCCGCGATCGTCCCGTCGATCTCGCGCGGCACCGCAAAACCGCCCTCGCCGCCGCTCGCCCCCGACAGGCTCTTCATCTCGACCCCGGCATCGATCCCGCGCCGCAGATAGCGTTCGACGAACGCATCGCGCGCCGGATCGGCCGCCTTCGTCCCGTCGAGCGGCAGCCGCGACGCCGCCACCGCCTGTGCATCGACCTGTGCCTTCAGCGCCGCGACCGACACCTTCAGATCGTCGACCGCCTCGGCCGCCAGCACCGCATCGAATGCCCCGTCGAGCGCATCCGCCTTCACTTCGATATCCATTTCCATGCCCGTCACTCCTTCAAGAAATCCACCCCGGCACCGTTCGGTGCCGATCACACATCAAGCGCAACCACCCGCGCCAAAGGCTGCATCGGCGCCGCCACCAGACTCACTTCGGCGAGGTCGAGCGCCAGCAACTCGCGCGGCCTGTTCCCGCGCGATGCCCGCACCCGATATCCGAACGACAATCCCGTCAGTGCGCCGCGCGCGACCAGCGCCGCCGCCGTCGGATGCGTCACCCGCGCCACCACGCGCAGGCCGCGCGCATCCTCGGCCAAAGTTTCGATCGCGCCGATCACGATCCCCGGCCGATGCTGCCACAGCAAAGGCACCGTTCGCCGTTCGCGCAAACTCGCGGCAAAAGCCCCGCTGCGCACCACATCGCCCCCGCGATCGACCCGATCGAATACCGACGCATAGCCCGCGAAGCGCACGCCCCCGGCGCGCGTTTCGACAGCCGCCGCCGCCCTCATCGCAGCAACCCCGGCAATCCCAGCTTCATCGCCAGCCCGACGACCAGCAGCGCCAGACCGCACCGCACCGCCCAGTCGACCGCCGCCTTCCACGCGCTCGTCTTCGCATCGCGCCAGGCACCGAGCAGCTGCCGCAGATCGACCATGTCGTCGCGCGCCGCCTCATCCGCGAGCCCCAGCCTTGCCAGCGCCCGCCGCGCCCCCAGCTCGCTCGCCTCCTCGATCAGCGCGCGCAGCACGGCGCCGTCCGCCGCCGCGGACGCACTTGTCCCCGCCAGCGCGATCAGCCGCGCCAGCGCCTCTTCCTCATCCATATCGCTACCTCCGGATCAATCGACGCCCAGCAGCGCCTTCTTCTCGTCCGCGCTCAGCCAGTCGGCCACCGACACCTCGCGCCACAGCGCCATCCGGTCCTCGGCCAGCGCCGGCACCTTATCCAGATCGACGCGCAGCTCAGCACCGTCGAACCAGCCCGAAAGCCCCTGCGCCACCGCTCCCAATATCTTCGCGCACAGCGGCAACACCGTCAGCCGCCACAGCGCGCGATTGGCCTCGCGATAATTGGCATAGGTCGCATCGCCGGGCAGCCCGAGCAGCATCGGCGGCACCCCGAACGCCATCGCAATCTCGCGCGCGCTCGAATCCTTCAGCGCCAGAAAATCCATCTCGGCGGGCGACAGCGACAGCGCTTGCCACTTCAGCCCGCCCTCGAGCAGCAACGGCCGCCCCGCATTCGCCCCGCCCGAAAAGCTCTCCGCCAGCTCCTCGCGGAGCCGGTCGACCTGCTCGGCCGACAGCGGCATCCCCTTGTCGCCCGGATCGTGCACCAGCGCCCCCGAAGGCCGCGCCGCATTGTCGAGCAAGGCCCGGTTCCACACCGCCGCCGCATTATGCGCCGCGATCGCGCCCGAAGCCGCGCCCAGACACCCCGCGCCATAATGATCGTCGAGCGGATGCAGCGCCTTCACATGCACCACCGCGGTGCGCCCCGCGCCATCCTCGGCGGGCAGCACCACCGCCGACCCGCCGGCCTTGTAGCGATAGGCCACCGGCCAGCCGCGCGCGTCGGCCTCGACCGTCACCCGTTCGGGCCGCAGCGCGAATAGTTCGGCGGGAGCCCCCGCACCATCGGCCAATATCTGCACATAGCCATTGCCATGCAGCAGCAACTGCGACGCCAGCGTCTCGACCAGCCCCTGCCCGCCCGAGGTCGTCGACACGAGGGTCGCCAGTGCCGGATCGCTCGCGACGATCGGCGCGCTACCTGCCGCCTCGGCAACCAGCCGCACCGCCCGCTGCACGATCGCATTAGCGAGATATCCCTCGCGCACCTGCGCCTCCCACGTGAGCGGTGCGGGTGCGCTCCAGCTGCCATACACACGCGACAAAGCGGGCCGCGCAGGAAGCTGCGCGGCCTTACGGCCAAACCAGTTCATGATGTTCTCCCTACGTCGCGCCGGCGCTGATCGCCCGAGATTGTAATAATGTTGCTCAGATACTCGCTTCGTACAGCTCAATACTGTTGCCTACGGGCAACACTTGGTAAAAAGTGAGTAAAGATTTTGGTCCGAAGCCTACTGTGCAGAAAGCGCGACACTATATGACCGGCGACGAATGAGTGGGGGTCAGGGTGCCACCTGACCCCCCTCAAGCCACCAAGCGAAGCAATCGCCGGTGGGCCGAGTACGCGGTTTTGGACTTACTCCAAATGCTTCGAACGTCAAGGCGATTGCAAAAAACCAGAATGGAAAGGATTGCCATGATAGGTAATTTAGCAATTGCAGCTTTGAAATCAGGAGTCTGTCTGGAACTTCGCTACGACGGGTTTTCCCGCGTCGTCGAAGTCCATGCCGTCGGCATCTCTACCGCCGGAAATCCGTGCATGCGAGTTTATCAAGTGCGCGGAGGAAGCGTCAGTAACGAACCGGTCGGATGGAAGATGATGACCATGGATAAGGCTTTCTCCATGCATTTGACGGAAGAGGAGAGCCTTGCTCCACGCCAAGGCTACGCGCCCAATGACCGGGGCATGTCTACTATCTTCGCTCAGATCTAATCCGGAGCAATTGCAAGGGCCATTGGGGGATTCCGGTTCATTATGAATCGCGCAGTCTGACCAATGGCCCTTCATCTTACTTCCCCCGCTAGAATGGTCGGAAACTATCACAACTCGAAACTCGCAGGAATCCTCATAGTTTCGCGTCAAACCCGCCGCACCCCCGGCTCTTTCCCTTTCCGCAGCCCGTCCAGCAACGCCGCCAGCGCCCACACGCACGCATCGGCCCGGTCGGGCGACCGCCCCGGCCCCGCATAGCCGCCGCCAACCTGCAACCCGCAAAGCTGGTCCTCCAGCGTCTCGAACACCCCGGCATGCACCACCTGCCCGCGCTCGTACGCAATCGCCACCGGCTCCGCCCTTCGGGCCTTGCCGACACTCGCATGTACCGGCACCACCGGCAGCGCGATATCCGCCTGCGCCAGCGTGCCCGCGACCATCTCGCCGCCCATATTGCTCTCGGCGACCACCCGGTCGGCGCCCCAGCGCGCCGCCGCCGCCACGACCGCCTGCGCCCACATATGCGGCGGCGGGTTCTCGACGCTCGCATCCTCGACCACCGCCAGCCGTCCGTCGCGCAGCAAGGCCGCAACGACGATCCCGCACGCATCGCCATGGCTCGTCGCCGGCGGATCGACCCCGATCACCACGCGCACCGGCCTGGCTGCTGCGTCCGCATCGACCCGGCAACGCTCGACCAGTACCCGCGTCCACAGCGCCCCCTCGACATCTTCCAGCATCTCGCCGTCGAGTTCCTGCCGCCCCAGCCGCGTCCCGCCATAGCTTTCCAGCATCGCCACGACAAAGCTGCCCGGCAGCCACGGATTCTCGCGCGTCTTGCCCAGCGTTTCGGCCAGCCCCGGCGCCGCCATCACGCGCCGCATCACCGCGTTGACGCGCGGCGTCGTCGTCACCAGCGTGCGCGGCCGTTCGCCCAGCCGCATGCCCAGCATCAGATTGTCCCAGGCCGCCTCGCCGCGCCGCCACTTCGCCAACTCGTCGCACCACGCCGCATGATGTTCGGGACCGCGCAATTCCTCGCCGGCCTCGGCCGAATAGAGCGTCGCGACCGCCCCGCTTGAAAAGCGCAGCTCGCGCCGCCCCCGGACCCATCGCGGTGCCTCGTCCGCACGCGCCACCGCGAGCAACCCGCTCGGGCCCTCGATCATCACGCGCAGCCCGTCGGCGTGCGTCGCCGCGACCAGCGCGATGCGCGCCTCGGGCATGGCGCGCGCCACCTCGCTCACCCATTCGGCCCCCGCACGCGTCTTGCCGAATCCGCGCCCGGCGCGGATCAGCCAGATGCGCCAGTCGCCCGGCGGATCGCGCTGCCCGTCATTCTCGAACCCGAACCAGCGCGTGGTATATTCGGCGACCTGCGCCTTGGTCAGCCCCGCCAGAACGTGCCGGCGGTCGCGCTCGTTCATTTGGCTCAGTCTCTTCAGTATCGCGTCCGATTGCGCGCGCAGCGCGGCCCCGTCCGGCGTCATGCGCCACCGTCCCTCGCGGCCCCGACCTCGGTGCCGGCGCTGGCACCGGCTTCCGCTGCTTCGCGCCGCGCGCGCTGCCGCTCGACCATTGCGATCCGCCTCAGCAGCACCGCGTCGGTCTCCTCCTGCGTCGCGACATGGCGCAGCCGCCGCTGATGCCCGCGTCCCTGCTGGACGCTGCGCCGGTGCATGTTCATCACCTCGATCGCCTGCGCGACCGTCATCTTCTCGACCGGCTCCTCGCGCTCGTCGAGCTCCAGCTCGCCGAGCACCTCCAGCGCGCGCCGCGCCAGCGCCATGTCCAGCCGCTCATATCCGATTTCGAGCGCCGCCTGCCATTGCCGCGCAAATTCGGCGTCGCGCTGCCGCACCGAATAGGCGCTGCCGTTGCACATCTCCGCCGCCCTGTGCGCGCGGGTCACGTTACAGCTATGCGCCAGTTCGGTCAGGAAGGCCTTGCGCCGTGCCGCGGTCCAGCTAACCGGCTTCGCCCGCCGCCGCTGTGCCGGCCCGCTCTGAAAAGCCGTAATCTCTTCATCTTCATCGCCCGCACCGTCCATATCGCCACTCCCGAAAGCCATCGGGCCGGAACAGCCTCCCGCAAAACGGAAGGCCGCCGGCCCGACTCGCAATTCTTCATGATGTGATACTTGTGGCGTTTATGTACTTTGCAAACCCACAAGCATCTTGACTAGCGAGCGCCCCTTACGGTGGACGCGATTCGCCATGATGTAGAAATCTCTACACGCAGCGTCACGCTTTGTCAAGAGAATTTAACCGATTTGGTTCAATGGAATTCACAAGAAAGGAATTTCACGTGCAGCACATCGACGACGAACTGGGCCGCATCTCCGTGCGCCTCGCCGCCTTTCCCGACCCCTTCGAGCACGCGGGGCTTTATGCGGCCCAGCAAGCATTAAGCTGGGCCGCGAAGCCTGATGCGTTCAAGGCGCCCTACGACCTCATCGTGGGCAGTGGGGCAGGTACAAAAGATTGTTGTACGGATAGTTGTCGGCCAGCGTTTTCAGATACCGACGTTTCGATATCGGGTGCTCAGCAACGACGATGAGCGCCACCTTGTCGGCGACCATCGTGTAGAAGACATCGCCCCCGTCGATCATCCGAATAATGGTGTCGATCCCATACCACCACATATGAGGGTGTGAGCCGCCCAAGCCTTGCAGCCTGCGATCCGCATCGAGATTATCGGGAGTGTGACAGTCTGCTCTATAGTAAGTCGTCATGCGATTTGGCTCCTTGGCCGTTCATCGCAATCGCCTTGACGCTTCGCCGGAAGAGAGTAGGATTCCCTTCGCTATCAGAGCTAGTCCGCTGGCGATTGCAAGATCGTAGCGGATGATCAGGCGGGGGCTGTGGAGGCCTCCGCCTTTTCTTTGTCAGTTGTGCTCTATCTGTTCCCGCGCTGGCACTGTCGAGTCCCGAGTGCCAATCGCCGCAACAAAGTTAACGGAGTGTTGCGCGAAAACATCGCAGAGACATGTACATGTCTTTATATGCCTCAATCGCCCGTGCGGCGGTCATAATCCGCAATATGCGCGAACAAGTACCCCACCACGCCGCCGACGAGAGCCGCAACTGCTGCGCCGTCGATAATCTTTTCCATCGCCAGTATTATCACTGTTGGCATAAACATCGCTACCGCGAGCGTCTGTATCGCACGCACGCCCAAACTCTTTCCCGAATGCCAGCGATTAACAAACAGGCCTATAATCGCGAGAGGAATAGAGCCCGCGACGAGCAACTCGACCCAATCGCGGGCGCTCACTCGGATTTCTCCACCGGCTTATGCTTCACGAGCTTCCCAAGGCGCTCGTCGAAGCGCTTGGGGTCATCATCTGTCTCAAGTTCCCGCGCAGCGTCGATGAACTTTTTACTTTGACTCCCAAGCTCGCTCGGTGCTGTTTTGTCGCCCATGTCAAACAATCCTCCTGAATATCACTATGTAGCATACATCGACGAAGCAGGCGACGACGGCCTTAGGGCTGTGAAACCATTGTCGCGACCTGGTTCGAGCGAATGGCTCATCCTGTCCGCAGTCGTGATCCGAGCGGAGAACCAGAACAAGGTGGCGGAGTGGACGGAGCAGATCAAAGCCGAGTTCCGCAACCATCAGCGCAGCGACATCCATTTTTCGGGGCTCAACCCCGCGAAGCGCAAGCGCGCGTGTGAGATGATGGCGGACCTCGATGCCAGATATTTTGTGGTCGCTTCCAACAAGAAAAATATGGAAGGTTACACCAATCCTTTCGCCGGCAAGATTCCGTCCCGCAATTGGTTCTATTGCTGGATGACACGCCTTTTGTTGGAACGAGTGACCAAGTTCGTTCAAGACAAATCGCTGGCCGAACATGGCGAAGCCAAGAAGCTCCGGATCGAATATAGTGCGAGGGGTGGTCTCAGCTACTCTCAGATGCACGCCTATTACGAATGGATGAAGCTCAAGAAGCACAATCCTTTCCTGCCTTGGGGCCGGATCGCGTGGGACGTTATGGACCCCGCCCTACTCTACATCTACCCGCATCTGGAACGCGAAGGGCTGCAACTCGCGGACGTCGTGGCGAGCGCCTTCTTCAAGGCCTGCGACAAACATGACACAGGCGCATGCGATCCGACATTCGCGAAAATTCTGAAACCTCGCATGGCGCGAGAGCCTGACAAGAAGCGCGGGCAGATTTCCGGGTTCGGCGTCAAGCTGATGCCGAGCATGCGGAAGGCGAAACTGGATCCTGATCAGGCGGCTATATTCCGCCACTACGGCTACCCGTCTCAGTGGTGGTGTCCAGAAGCGTTCAACGACTGACCATTCAGCCCAACTATCTTCATATCAGGCGTGTCAGTGATCGCCGCTGGAATGAAACCAACGACCCGACATCTGGCCCACCACCGGGTGGCATATTATCCGAAAGGGACAACCGAATCAAGATTCATCGTTTGATTCCATAAACTTAAACCTAAGCTGTTGAGGTTGAGTCGTTTTCTCGGCCTTACATTGTCGCTTGGCCGTCAATCCGCCGGTAGGTGAGGCGCTTCCCGACGATTCCGCACACGGCTCGCCGAGCGCGCCCACGATCATCAACGCCGTTCGCTTGACGGGTGTTATAGCGGAACTCGAACTCAGCGAGGTAGCGGTGCAGATGCTGCTCGCCGCAATGCTGATAGACGCCCTTCATGCCACGCTTGAAAATCGAGAACGCGCCTTCGACGGTATTGGTGTGGATCGTGCGGTCGCTGTAATCGACGTACTGGCGGGCACCGTGGAGCGTCGTGCCATGCTCGGCGAACTCGCGGCCGATCTTCTTGTACATCTTGGCTTCGTCCGTCATCAAACGGGCTTCGCGGGCGATATTGTTCAGAACGATCGGGTGAACCTCGTCGGCGCGGAACTTGTCGAAGGTGAACGAACGCATAGTGCCGGTTTCGCGGTCCACCAGCGCCAGAACGCCGAACTTGTGAGCCGTGCCAGCCTTCGCGCCGCGACGGCCTTCCTTGGTGCCGAAATAGGTTTCATCGACCTCGACAGCGCCGCCACCCGAACCGAACGGGGTATCCAGATCGCCAGAGCGCATGGCTTCACGGATGCGGTGAGCGAGGAACCAAGCGGTTTTGTACTGGACCTCAAGGATGCGGCCGAGCTGGTGGGCACTAATGCCCTTCTTGCTCGACGCGATCAGGTGAACCGCCTGTAGCATCTTGTGGAGCGGCATACGGGCATGCTCGAACACGGTGCCGACCTTGACGGTGAACTGCTTGCGGCACTCGCCACACTTCTTGAGGCCGTGACGAAGCGCGCCTTCGGGGCTTTTCAGGGTCGGCTTGCCGCAAACGCCCGACAGGTCATAGACCCGGCCATCCACCACGCCGCAATGCGGGCAGACAACGCCGTCAGCCCAGACGATGCTCTCCAGATGCTCAAAGGCCTTGGCTTCGTCGTGGAAGTAGGGGGAAGAAAGAACCGACATGGTAAAGCTCCGTTTCGTGAGCTTTACCTAGCGTGTCAGCGTGGGTTTGTATAGTACATAATCGCGATACTTGTGCCATATCAGCGTGACGATGTCAATAGTTTTTAACCGATTTGGTTATCAGCTATCCCGGATGCCGGGCTGTCGGCGCCTCACTCGCCCAGCATATAGTCCGCCACGCTGTAGGAATGGCTTGCCTGATAGGCGTTTCTGCCGCGGTTCATGTGCGTCAGATTGAACCTCCGGATGGCGCGGAGCGCGCGGGCGGATGCGAGAAATTGCCGGATAGAGGCGGAGCCGCGGACCTTGATGCCGAAAATATCCGCCCCGCGGGGGAAGAAACAGTCGACGTCTTCGGGCGCCCCGACGCACTGCTCGAGGAACAGATCGTCGATGCGGTCCCCGGCAAGCGAGCCGTCGGCGGTGAAATCCGAAAGATGGACGATGAATCTCGACCGGATATCATCGCCGTCGGCATAGAGCGTGAAAAGCTCCATCCAGCTTGCATTGACGCGGACCAATGGCTTGTCCGAAGTCGACGGCAGACAGGAAACCGACCAGTAATGGCGCTCGGTCGTGCGCGGAATGGGAAGGCAACTCTGGCCATAGAGCCCCAGGATTTCCAGCACATCCTGCGCTTGCGGGCGCCCGAGCAGCTTTTGAAAGCGCGCGGCATATTTGAACCGCTGTTCCAGCGACTCCGTTCGTTCGCCGGTGTCGGGCAAGTCGATCGCACCCTCCAGCCAATCGCGTTGCCGCTCCCTGTCCAGAAACCGGCGCAATCCGGTGCCGCCGTCGCCGGATGCCTTGCTCATGCCGGACCGGTGCGCGACCCGCCAATCCGCGGCAACCCGTCCATGATGGCCGTCAGCGCCAGCGCATTCTCGCGCTCCATCGCGCTGTGCCCGGCGTTGGTCACGACATAGGTCGCGGGCTCGCTCCCCGCCGCGCGCAGCGCCGCGACCAGCCGCGACGCCTGCGTCAACGGGCACACCTCGTCGAACCGGCCGTGCACGATATGCACCGGGATGCCCGCCAGCGTGTCGATATGCCTGAAGAAATGCCCCGCCGGGATGAACAGCGCGTTCGCAAAATAATGCGCCTCGATCTGCGCGAAGCACAGCGCAAAATCGGCCTCGCCGAACTTGCCCGTGTCGGCGGTTTCGGGGATCATGTTCGAAATCACGCCCTCCCACAGCGACCAGGTCAGCGCCGCCTTCAGCTGCCGTTCCTTCTCGGCCGCGTTCGCGGGTACATGATCGAAAATAGCCTTGTACGATTTCATCACGTCGCCACGTTCTTCCGCAGTCAGCACCGACAGCAGGTCCGCCCATTCGCCCGGATATTTCATATAGGCGCCAGGCTCGGTCAGCCCGTACGGATCCTGCTCCCACGTCGCGGCGTTGCCCTGATACAGATAGAGCAGGTCCTCGGGCGCGCCGAGGAAGATGCCGCGCAGGATCAGGCTCGCGCAATGCGCCGGATGCGCGATCGCATAGGCCATCGCCAGCGTACTCCCCCAGCTACCTCCGAACACATGCATCGGCCCGTCGATGTCCAGCTTCTCGCGCAATTTCTCGATATCGCCGATCAGGTCGGCGGTCGTATTCCTTGCCAGCGCGACCGCCGGCCCAGCCGATGCGACATTGGGCTCGCTCTTGCCGCACCCGCGCTGGTCGAACAGGATGACGCGGTAACGCTTCGGATCGAAGAAGCGCGCCATCGCCGGCGCGCACGCGCCGCCGGGGCCACCGTGGAGGAACATCACCGGCTCGCCGTCGGGATTGCCATATTCTTCCCAATAGATGCGGTGCGCGGGGTCGGTATCGACCTCCAGCCAGCCGAAATTCAGCGTCGGCGGCTGCGGATAGACCCAGTCGTCGCCGATCTTGCTCGTCGCCTGCAACCGCGAGAAATCCATTGTACTTTCCTTCACCTGGAGCCCGTCTCATCGGATACGGGGTCCCCGGCTTAGCCTTCCGCGCCGCCTTGTCCACCGCCTCCGACGGGACTTCGGGAACCTATTGCGCAGATCATCGTTCAAAAACCACCCCTGATCGCGGGACGGATGACGCGACATCGATCGTCGCCATGGCTGAAATCCCGGGGTTGGGCACTCGCATGTGGGAAGCGATTTCCACAGGCATCGAAAAGGAGTGGTCTCATGCGTTTCCAACCCATCTTGCTCGGCGCGCTTGGCGCCCTGGCGCTCTCGGCGTGCTCGCAACAGGAAGAAGTCGCGGCCGCGCCGCCCCCGCCGCCGGGTGCGGTTCCGGGCAGCGTCGCCGCCGACCGCGACGGCGACGGCATCATCGACGGCTATTACACCTCGGACGGCATGTACCATCCGAACTACGCGCCGCCGCCGCCCCCGCCGCCGCCCGCGCCGACGCGGCTGGGAGAACGCGGCTGAGCACGCATATCCGGGGAGCGCGGCGCCGCTACGCTCCCCTTTTCCTCGCTTTACTGACCCTTGGCACCACTCTCGCCCCGCCCGTGCTTGCGGCACCGGCGGCGCAAGGCACCACCGCCGCGCTCACCACCGCGATCCGCGAAGAAGCCGGCGGCGACGTCAGACGCTTCTATGCCGCGCGCGGCTACAAGCCGCTGTGGGTTCGCGCTGGTAAGGTCGGCCCCGAAGCGGTGACGCTGCTCGGCTATCTTTCGACCGCGTCGCGCGACGATCTCAAATCCTCCTCCTATGATCTCGAGAAGCTCGAAGCGCTGATCGCGCGTTCGCGCGGCGGCGATGCCGCGGCGCTTGCCCGCGCCGAGGTCGCGCTCTCGGATGCCTTCGCGCGCTACGTCCGCGACATGCGCCGTCCCGGCAAGGCGAAGATGGACTATGCCGACAAGTCACTTCGCCCGAAAAAACAGGATGCCGAAACGGTGCTGCGCGCTGCCGCCTTCCCCAGGGATTTCGGCGCCTATATGAAAAACATGGGCTGGATGAGCGAGCATTATGTCCGCCTCCGCACCCTCATGGGCCGCGCGCAGGGCGAGGGCGCATCCAGGGACGCGATGGCGCGCCTTCGCCTCAACCTCGACCGCGCGCGCATCCTCCCCGGTCCCTATACCTACCATGTCGTCGTCGACGCCTCGTCGGGCCAGCTCTGGTATTATGGCGGGGGCAAGCGCGCGGGCACGATGAAGGTCGTTGTCGGCGCCAGGGAGACGCAGACCCCGATGCTCGCGGGCAAGCTCCAATGGGCGATCCTCAACCCCTATTGGAACGTCCCCGACTACCTCGCCCAAAAATCCATTGCTCCCAAAGTGTTAGCTGGACGCAGCCTCGCCTCCTTGCGCATGGAAGCACTCTCCGACTGGGGGCCGAATCCGCGCAAGCTCGCCGCGTCCGAAATCGACTGGCCCGCGGTCGCCGCGGGCGACCAGGTTCTGCGCCTCCGCGAACTCCCTGGCGGCGCCAACTCGATGGGCAAGGTCAAATTCCTCTTCCCCAACGACGAGGGCATCTACCTCCACGACACCCCCGAACGCGACCTGCTCCGCAAACCCGACCGTCATTTCAGCAACGGCTGCATCCGCCTCGAAAATGCGGGCCAGCTTGGCCAGTGGCTGCTCCACCGCTCGATCGCCACCAAATCGAAAACCCCCGAACAGGCCGTCGCCCTCCCCGTCGAGGTGCCCGTCTACCTCACCTACATCACAGCCATGGCAACCGACCGGGGTATCGCCTTCCGCGACGACGTCTACGGCCGCGACGGATAGGCGGGCGCCGCTCCCGCATTTTGGCCCGTATTTTGGGTTGAAGAAGTCGCGATAGTTTGCGACCCCTTGCGCGCGGCTGGCCGATAGTGGGTACGGAGCAGACCGGGACAATCCAGTAAGGGGCTGCTTTTCATGCACAAACTCGCATTCCTTGGCGCGAGCCTTCTCGCGCTCGGCTCGCAAACGGGCTTCGCTCAGGAAGGTCAAACGCCGGCCGCTGCCGAAGCCGCAGCCACCGCTTCATCCCCCGCGCCCATGTCCGCGGCGGCGGCCGGTAGCGCGCGGCTGGCCCAGGAACGCCGCCTCACCGGCGCCGACCTCTTCGACCTCTCGATCGCGTCCGATCCCCAGATCAGCCCCGACGGACGCCACATCGCCTACGTCCGCCGCGCAAACGACATCATGTCCGACCGCGCGGTCAGCTCGATCTGGCTGATCGACACGACGACGGGCGAGGAAACCCCCGTCGCGGGCCGCAGCGGCGGGGCCTTTTCGCCGCGCTGGTCGCCCGACGGCAAGCGTCTTGCCTTCGCGTCGACCGAAGGCGGCAGCGCGCAGCTCTGGGTGCGCTGGATGAACGGCGGCGAGGCGGTGCGCCTCACCGGCCTCCCGACCAGTCCCTCAAGTCTCGCCTGGTCGCCCGACGGCCGCTCGATCGCCTACACGATGCTCGTCAAGGATGATGGACCGAGCTTCGGCGCTGCACCGAAGAACAAGCCCGAAGGCGCGAAATGGGCAGAACCGCTCGAGGTTCATGACCTTCTCGCCTATCGCGCCGACGGCGAGGGCTATCTTGAACCCGGCTTCGAGAAGATTTTCGTCGTCCCCGCAACCGGCGGCTCGCCGCGCCAGCTCACCTTCGGCCCCTATCATGACGGCGGCCCGCTTAGCTGGTCGCGCGATGGCCGCACCCTCTATTTCAGCGCGAACCGCAAACCCGATTGGGAAAAGGACCCGGTCGAAAGCGAAATCCATGCGCTCGACGTGACGAGCGGCACCGTCACCGTGCTCACCGACCGCAACGGCCCCGACGCCAACCCGCTCGTCTCGCCCGACGGCGGCAAGATCGCGTACCTCGGCTTCGACGACAAATTGCGTGCCTATGAAAACACCCAGCTCTACGTCATGAACCGCGACGGATCGGGCAAGCGCAGCCTGACGGGCAATTGGGACTATGGCATCGACGCGATCCAGTGGGGCGCCGATGGCAAGTCGGTTTACGCACAGTACGACGATCATGGCGAAACCAGGGTTGCGCGCATCGGCCTCGATGGCGCGGTGCGCACCGCCGCGACCGGCCTTTCGGGCGGCGGGCTCGATCGCCCCTATACGGGCGGCAGCTTCACCGTGTCGGACGGCGGCGCGATCGCCTTCACCGGCGGCACCGCGACCCGCCCGGCGGAGGTTCAGCTCAATCGTGGCGGTACTGCGCGCATCCTCACCGACCTCAACCGCAGCTTGCGCGAAGTGAAATCGCTCGGCGAGGTCCGCAAGATCACCGTCGCCTCCAGCCACGACGGCAAGACGATCGAGGGCTGGCTGACGCTCCCGCCCGGCTACCGCGAGGGCCAGCGCGTGCCGCTGATCCTCGAAATCCATGGCGGGCCCTTCTCGGCCTATGGCGGCCATTTCTCGACCGACAACCAGCTTTATGCCGCGGGCGGCTATGCCGTGCTCTCGGCGAACCCGCGCGGTTCGACCAGCTATGGCGCGGCCTTCGCGAACGAAATCGACAAGGCCTATCCGGGCAACGACTATTTCGACCTCATCAGCATCGTCGATCGCGCGATCGAGCTCGGCGTCGCCGACCCGAACGCGCTCTTCGTCACCGGCGGCTCGGGCGGCGGCGTGCTCACCAGCTGGATCGTGGGCAAGACCAACCGCTTCAAGGCCGCGGTCACGCAAAAGCCGGTGATCAACTGGACGACGCAGGCGCTCACCGCCGACGGCCCCGGCTTCTTCGGCCCCTATTGGCTTGGTGCCGAGCCGTGGGAAAAGCCCGAGCTCTTCTGGTCGCGCTCGCCGCTCTCGCTCGTCGGCAATGTCGAAACCCCGACGCTCGTCATCGTCGGCGCCGAGGATTACCGCACCCCGGTCAGCGAATCCGAACAATATTACACCGCGCTCCGCCTTCGCGGCGTGCCCAGCGCGCTGATCAAGGTGCCCGGCGCGGGCCACGGCACCATCGCCGCGCGCCCGTCGCAATCGGCTGCCAAGGCCTCGGCGATCCTCGCCTGGTTCGAGAAGTACAAGAAGGGCTGGACGCGGCCGGCGGGGGATATGGCCGGACAATAGCCGGGATATACCCGCGGCCGTTATGGGGTGGTTAGCTTCCCTTCGTGCACGCCCGGGGTTCACGTTTCCTATCGGCACCTTCCGGTCGAAACCCGACACGGTCGAAACCCGTCAACGCCCACAGTTGCATGCCGTAACGCCAGCCTCTACATCTATTCCCCAACCAATCGGAGACTTTCGCCATGAACGACAACCTGCCCGCAACGCAGCCCCGCCTTGCCGCCAGGAAAGTCCATGTTCATGCCCCCCTCCTCTCCGTCCATCACGATCTCGAATCTCAGCTGGTCCACGCCTGACGGCCGCGCCGTCCTTTCGGATCTCGACCTCAATTTCCAACCCGAACGCGCCGGCATCGTCGGCCGTAATGGCGTCGGCAAATCGACGCTGCTGCGCCTGCTGACCGGCGAACTCTCGCCCGCCTCGGGTAGCATCGCGATCGGCGGCACCATCGCGATGCAGCGCCAGACCGTGCAGGTCGCGGCGCATGAAAGCATTGCAGACCTGTTCGGCGTGGGCGCGGCCCTTGCGCTGTTGCGCAAGGCCGAAGCGGGAGAGGCGAGCGTCGAAGAAATCGGCGACGCCGACTGGACGCTCGAAGCCCGGATCGACGAGGCGCTCGCGGGCGTCGGCCTGCCGCTGTCGGTCGATACTCCGCTCGCGCAGCTTTCCGGCGGCCAGCGAACGCGTGCCGCGCTTGCTGGCGCTATGTTTGCCGCGCCGGACTTTCTGCTGCTCGACGAGCCGACGAACAATCTCGACCGCGAAGGGCGCGAAGCAGTGCGCGATCTCCTCGCCAGCTGGCGCGGCGGCGCGGTCGTCGTCAGCCACGACCGCGAGCTGCTCGAAGAAATGGATGCGATCGTCGAGCTCACCACGCTCGGCGCCACGCGCTACGGCGGCGGGTGGAGCGCCTATCGCGCGCGCAAGGATATCGAACAGGCCGCGGTCCAGGCCGAACTTGCCGGCGCCGAAAAGCGCGTCGATGCGGCGCAGCGGCAAGCGCAGTCGGCGACCGAAAAGCAGGACCGGCGCGACTCGCGCGGACGTGCCAAGGCCGCACGCGGCGATATGCCCAAAATCCTTATCGGCGGGCTCAAGCGCCGCGCCGAGGAAACGCGCGCAGCCGGAAGTCGTCTGGCCGAGCGCCAGCGTGGCGAGGCGGAAGAGCAGCTCTCCGCGGCACGCGCCAGGATCGAAGTGATCGATCCGCTGTCGGTCGGCCTCCCGTCCACCGGCCTTCCCGCATCGCGCACGGTGCTGTCATTCGATCATGTTACGGCGGGCTATGTCGAGGGCCGGCCAGTCATCGAGAATCTGTCGCTGACCATCACCGGTCCCGAGCGCGTCGCAATCACCGGCCCCAACGGCTCGGGCAAGTCGACGCTCCTCGCCCTCGTCGCCGACACGCTCGCCCCGTGGACCGGGCAGGTGCGGGTGGCCGTCCCGTTCGCGCTTTTCGACCAGCGCGTCGGCCTGCTCGACCCCGCCCTGTCCATCGCCGACAATTTTCTCCGCCTCAATCCGGCGACGACGAACAACCAGTGCCGCGCCGCCCTCGCGCGCTTCCGCTTTCGCGCCGACGCCGCCGACCGCATCACCGGTACCTTGAGCGGGGGCCAGATGCTCCGCGCCGGGCTCGCCTGCGTCCTCGGCGCGCCGCACCCGCCACAGCTCCTCATTCTCGACGAGCCCGGCAATCATCTCGATATCGAATCGCTGACCGCGGTCGAAACCGGCCTCGCCGCCTATGACGGGGCGCTGCTCGTCGTCAGCCACGACACCGCGTTTCTGGACGCGATCGGGATTACGCGAACGATCGGACTGGGCGGCGCAGCAAGCTGAGGGATGAAAAGGCGCGCAAGCGACCGGTCAGGCCGCGATCTTCATCCGGCTCATCATGTCGCGCTCGTCGGGGCGCAGCGTCAGCACCGACACGCCCGACGACGTGACGGCGACGGTGTGCTCGAACTGGGCCGAAAGCGACCCGTCGCGCGTCACGACGGTCCAGCCGTCGGCCTCGGTCCGCACGCTCCTTCGGCCCCGATTGAGCATCGGCTCGATTGTGAACACCATTCCCTCGCGCAGCACGAGCCCGGTTCCCGGCCTTCCGAAATGCAGGATCTGCGGTTCCTCGTGCATCTCGCGGCCGATGCCGTGGCCGCAATATTCGCGCACCACCGAATAACCGTTCCGCTTGGCATGGCGTTCGATCGCCCAGCCGATGTCGCCGAGCCGCGCGCCCGGGCGAACCGCCCCGATGCCCTTCCACATGGCCTCGTAAGTGACCTGGACAAGCTTTCTCGCGGCCGGACCGACCTCGCCGACCATATAGGTCTTGCTGGAATCGGCGATATAGCCGTTCTTCTCGAGCGTGATGTCCAGATTGACGATGTCGCCGTCCCGCAGCACGTCGGACGACGACGGGACGCCGTGACACACGACATCGTTCACCGACGAATTGAGCACGAACTCGAAACCATATTGGCCCTTGCTCGCGGGCCGCGCCTGCAGGTCGTCGACAATGAATCGCTCGACCATGGCATCGATCTGAAGCGTCGACATACCGGCGAGCGCAGTTCGATCGAGCAGGGTGAACACCGACGCGAGCAACCGCCCCGATTCGGCCATCAACGCCAGCTCCTCAGGCTGCTTCGTCATGTTCCACCACGGAAAGCGACGGCGCCGAAACCCCGGCGGCGTTCAGCTCGCGCTCGATGATCTCGGTAAAACCGAGCATCGGATTGCGCTCGCACAGCATGCCGACCTTGATCCAGTAAGCTGCCTGCGCGTTGATCGAACGGCACGATACCTTGCTCGCGCGGCGCAGCTGGTCGTGCAGCTCATCGTCTATGTTCACGATACCCATCGAAATCCCTCTATATGATTCGTATATGGATCATATAGACATCATGCAGAGGCTAGCCAAGAGCTAGGCAGCAAGCACCTTTGCCATCAGCCGTTCTTCCTTGGCGATCCATGGCGCCATGCTCGGCCGCGACAGGATCGCCTCGCTCCACGCCGCGATCTTCGGATGGACCGCCGCGTCGATGCACGCGCCGCAGTGGCGGAAATTCATCAGCGGCGACGCGACCGCGAGGTCGGCAAGCGTCAGCCGGTCGCCAACGAGGAATCCCGACGCGGGGATGGCGCTTTCCAGATAGGCGAGGAGCTTGGGCAATTCCTCGGTCTCGGCGAGCGCGGCGGCGGCAAGGTCGCCCTCGCGGCCCAGGAATTTGGGCGCGACGATGCGGTTGAAGAACATCTTGCCGCTGCATGCCGCGAACACCGTGTCGCCGAA
>JALDYH010000064.1:0-20228 GCA_032154175.1 Sphingopyxis sp.
CGGGGCCGATGCCCATTTCGTCGGGCTCGGTGCCCGCGACCGCCATGCCGACATAGCGGCCGAGCGGCTGGAGGCCCTTCTTTTCGGCGACCTTGGCTTCCATCAGCACCGCGGCCGATGCGCCGTCGGCGAGCTGGCTGGCGTTGCCCGCGGTGATCGAGAAGCCTTCGCCCATCACCGGCTTCAGGCTGGACAGGCCTTCGAGCGTCGTGTCGGGACGGTTGCACTCATCCTTGTTCGCGACGACGTCCTTGAAGGTGACTTCCTTCGTTTCCTTGTTCACCACCGCCATCGTGGCCGGGCAGGCGACGATCTCGTCGTCATATTTGCCCGCGGCCTGCGCCGCGGCGGTGCGCTGCTGCGACTGGAACGAATATTCGTCCTGCGCTTCGCGGCCGATGTTGTAGCGTTTCGCGACGACCTCGGCGGTGCCGATCATCGGCATATAGGTGTCCTTGTGCATCGCGATCAGCTCGGCGTCGGTCTCGATGAACACCTTGCCGCTGCCGCTGACCTTCGAGATCGACTCGATGCCGCCAGCGACCGCGATGTCCTGACGGTCGACGATGATCTGCTTCGCGGCGGTCGCGATCGTCATCAGGCCCGACGAGCATTGGCGGTCGATCGACATGCCGGGAACGGTGACGGGCAGGCCGGCACGCAGCGCGATCAGGCGCGCGACGTTCATCGTCTGCGACCCCTGCTGCATCGCGGCGCCGAACAGCACGTCGTCGATTTCGCCGCCTTCGATACCGGCGCGCTCGACCGCGGCGCGGACGGCATGCGCGCCGAGCGTCGGGGCGAGCGTGTTGTTGAACGAGCCGCGCGCCGCCTTGGTCAGCGGAGTGCGGGCGGTGGAGACGATGACTGCGTCACGCATGATAGGGGTCCTTTTCGTTGGTTCCGGTTATCTTAACGGGGGAGGTCCGCCGGGAAAGCTATGCTTTAGACGAAGAACTGGCTGATCCATTCGGCGATCAGCGCGGGCTTTTCCTCGCCTTCGATCTCGACGGTGACTTCGTTGGTCTGCTGCCACTGGCCGGGGCGCTTTTCGTCGAGCTCGAGCAGCTTCACATGGCTGCGTACGCGCTTGCCCGAGCGGACGGGCGACAGGAAACGCACCTTGTTGCAGCCGTAGTTGACGCCCATCTTGACGCCGCCGACCTTGGGGCCGTCGGTGCTCGCGCCGAGGAGCGGCATCAGCGATAGCGTCAGGAAGCCGTGGGCGATCGTGCCGCCGAACGGCGTCAGCCTGGCTTTTTCCTCGTCGACATGGATGAACTGGTGGTCACCCGTCGCGTCGGCGAACTTGTCGATCATCTCTTGGTCGACGAGCACCCAGTCCGACGTGCCAAGATGCTCACCGACCTTGGTCTGCAGTTCCTGCGGCGTGATGGTGGCCATAAATCATCCCCTGAAATTGCTGGTTCGGGGCGCGTTCTAGGCCTCTCTTGCCGCGTTGCACAAGAGCCAAGCCCTGCAGCCGCGGCGCCGTAGCGTCAGCCGGGCTTGGCTGCCTTTGCCGCCGCCGCCCTGGGCTTCGGGGACTCGGCATAGGGCATGATCATGGTCCCGTCGGGCGCCGCGGTAAAGGTCGTCTGCGTCGGGTAGGCAAACTCGTATCCCGCCTTCGCCATCGCCTCGAACAGCCGGATGGCGATATCGGTCCGCGCCGCGGCAACCTCGTCGAACTCGTCGCTGAAAACGTCGAAGAGCAGCTCGAAATCGAGGCTCGACGGGCCGAAGGTCAGGAAGCTCGAGCGGATGAATTCCTGACCGCCGGCAACGACCTGTTCCTCGAGCAAGGCAGGAAGGTCGCGCAGCATCTCGGGCGTTGTCTGGTAGATGACGCCGATCTTGAAGGTGATCCGGCGGCGGTGGAGATGTGCGAAATTGGTGATCTCCTTGCTCAGCAGATTGGTGTTCGAGATCACCAGAAGTTCGCCGTTCAGCGAACGCAGACGCGTGCTCTTGAGCCCGATGCGCTCGACCGTCGCGGTGCTGGTATCATATTTGATCGTCTCGCCGACGCGGAACGGCCGATCGAAGATGATCGACAGCGAGGCGAAGAGGTCCGAGAATATGCCCTGCGCGGCAAGGCCTATCGCGATGCCGCCGATGCCGAGACCGGCGATCAGGCCGGTGACGTTGACCCCCATATTGTCGAGGATGACGATCGTCGCGATCGCAAACAGCGCGACGCTGATCAGCAGGCGGATGATGCCCATTGCGTTGCTGAGGGTTTCGTTGTTGCCCTCGGCAGCGCGGCGCTGGATCAACCCGAGTACGATCTCGCGCACCCAGATTGCGACTTGCAGCACGACCGCGACGGTAAAGACGAACTGGACGGTCTGCATGATGATAGCGGGTGGCTGCGCATAGCCGGCGACCATGCGGATCGCGATGATCGCGAGTACCGACGACTTGGTCTTGTGGATCACGCGTCCGGCGATGTGGGTCAGCGAGAGGTCGCCTTCGGCCGATTGCGCGTGTTTGAGGGCAAACCGTCGGACCATCGACAGCAGGAAATAGATGGCGAGACCGACGCCGATCGCGATGCCGATCTGCAGCCAATGGGTGTTCACCCACGCGACGCTCATGTCCCAATAGCGCTGCAGATCGTCGAGCGGATTGGTCGCTGGCGCCCTTTTCGCGGGTGCGGTCTTGGCGGCGGCGGTGGTTGCGGCGGCGAGCAGGGAGAAAGTCACGTCGGGTCCTCTTGGGTCGGATCAGGCGGATCGAAGCAGCACCGCGGCCGCGGGTGCCTGCTCCAGATAGGTCAAAAATCCGCGTTCGTAACGCGAAAGATAGCGCGTTGCGCGCGGCAGCTTGCCAACCGCCGCCGCAAAATCATCGTGCGCCTGCGCGGCGATCATTGCAGGGTGGATATAGGCCTTGCGTGCGATTGCGGGGGTGTTGCCGAGTCGCTCGGCAACATGTGCGACCATCGCTTTCAGCGGCGGGGGTTCGGAGGCGTCGTAGAGGAAGGCGAAGGCTTCGACGCTTGCGGTCCATGTGCGGAAATGCCTGGCGCTGAATTCCTCGCCCATCGCTTCGCGGATATAGGCGTTCACATCCTCTGACGCGACCGCGCAGAGGCCGTCGTCATCCTCATATTGAAACAGATTCTGGCCGGGCAGATCCTGCAACCGGCGGACTAGCGTAGAGAGGCTGCGATCGCTGATCGCCACCTCGCGTTTCGCACCGCCCTTGGCGATATATTTCAGGCGCAGCGTCTGGCCCGACAGTTTTGCGTGGCGCTGGCGCAGCGTCGTCGCGCCGAAGCTCTTGTTGGCCGCGACATATTGCTCGTTCCCGATCCGCAGCGCTGCGAGGTCGAGCAGGCGCACGACCGCCGCCACCACGCGTTCGGAACATAAGGTCCGGCGGGCGAGATCATCCTCGAGCCGTGCGCGAAGCAAGGGGAGCGCATGGCCGAACGCGGCGCAGCGATCATATTTATCGGCTTCGCGTGCCAGCCGGAAGTCGGGATGATAGCGATATTGCTTGCGCCCGCGCGCATCGTAACCGGTCGCGAGGATGTGGCCGTTCGCGGCGGGGCAGAACCATGCGTCCTCATAGGCCGGGGGTAGCGCGATCGCGTCCAGCCGCCTGATTTCCGCGCCGTCGCGGATGATCCGGCCCTTGGGGTCGCGATAGCGCCAGCCGTCCCCCATGCGCTCGCGGACAATCCCGGGCAGGCCGTCGTCGACGTGGATGAGGCGGGTCTGCGACATGGAGCAATAGCGCCCTGGCAGTGCCGATGGTTCCCCGGTCCGGCTTCTCCGCGGCGCGTCAGGTCTCGCCGCGGCCGGCAGCGAAGACGGGCAGCCGTGCGGCGAGCAGGCGGTCGCCGGCCCGCTGGGCGATACGCCGTCCCGGCACTTCCAAGGCGATATGGAGAAGATGCGACGCAGCCAGCGTCAGCAGAATGAAGGCCAGAATCTTCACCGGATGAACCATGGCCGGATCGTCGACGAAAAAGAGCTTGAAGAGGATCCACAGGAAGAAGTGCGAGAGGTAAACTGCATAGCTGATATCGCCCAGCCATTGCGCGATCCGGCCGGACAGCAAGGGGCGGGGTGCCGCCGAGGCCTGCAGCGCAAGAATGACGATGGCGGTCATGATCAGCGGTATTGCAGCGGGTTGCGCCGCCGCTGCGAGCAACAAGGCACCGATGCCCGCGAAGCCGAGGGCGGTACCGTAGATGATCGCGGCGCCATGGCTTTGCTCGCGTTGCGCGGTCCACCATTGGCAGAGGATGATCCCCATGCCGAACTCGACAAGGCAGCGCAGCAATCCCGTGGCGGGAATGTCGTTGCCGATGCTGGTGCGGCCGGTCGCGGCGAACCACCACCCGAGAGTCGCCGCCATGACAAGGATCAGAACCGGAAAGCTCCATGCGCCGATGCGCAGGCGCGTGAGCCAGCTTCCGGCAACCGCCAGCAACAGATAGGCGGCCCATTCGGTCGATATCGACCATGCCGGATCGTTCCACGTCAGCCCGTTGCCGAACCCCCAGTTCTGGACCAGCAGGTAGTGCGCGGGCAGTTCGGCAAAGCTGTAGTGCGCGCCGGGGTCGCGGCCGCTGACGAGCAGCGCCACCGCGAACAGCAGCATTGCCGATAATATCGCCAGATGAAGCGGGAAGATGCGGGCAAATCGCCGTATGATGAAGCGCGGCGCGGCGCGGATACCCTGATCGCGGAATTCGGCGCCATAGGTCCACCACAGCACGAACCCCGACAGCACGAAAAACAGATCGACCGCGAGATACCCCTCACCCAATACCGCGATCACCCGGTCGGGCAGGAAGCCGCCCATCGCGCTGCGGATATGGTAAAGCAGCACCATCAGCGCCGCGAAGCCGCGCAGCCCGGTGAGGGTCGGCAGCATCTGCCGGGGTAAAGCCGCCGCCGGGTTCATGCCGGTGCCATCGAGCGTGCGGTCAGCGGCCGCCAGCCCGATTCCTTTTCGCGGCGGCGGCAATAGGTTGTCAGCCCGATCTCGAGTGCCAGCATCATATAGATGAAGGGCTGGAAGGCGATGGCGACGAACAGCGATCCGACCAGATAGACGATATGACCATGTTGCAACGCGGTCGCCAAGGGCGCGATCCATTGCTCTTCGCCGCGGCGGGTCAGAAGATAGCGCCGCCGGATGCGTTCCATCTGGAACAGTCCGGAGAGGTGCAGGAGCAGCCACAGGGCGGTTCCGGGATATCCCTGTTCGCCCAGCATCTCGAAATAGCTCGAATGATAGGCGCGCGATTCCTCTTCATAGACGCTCGCCGTTTCTTGCGGGCTGCTGGCTTCCTTTTCGACGCGGACGCGATTCTGGAGAAACGCGTTGAAACCGCCGCCCATCGGATTGTCCTTCGCATATTCCCAGGTCCACGCCCACACCGCGACGCGCGTCGAGGCGGACTGATCGGACTTGTAGCCGCGGATCGTTTCCATACGATCTGTATAGCTTTGCGGCAGGAAGGGGATGGCGGCGACAGCAAGCAAGCCCGCCCCGGCAATGTAGAGAAAGCGGTGCTTCACCGCACGCAGCGACAGCAGCGCGAGAACGACGAGACAGATGAGTCCCGTGCGCGCCTGGGTCCCGACCGGCAATAGCGCGCAGGCGAGAATGAGCGCGAAACAGAAGAGCGACACCATCCAGTCGGGCGGAAAGATCGTCCCGTGCCGCCGGTACCACAGGATCAGCGGAATGATCGATATCGCGACGCACGACATGGTGCTGCCTTCATACAGGCCGTAATTTTCATTGAGCAGCAATTGCAGCGTCCCATAGCCGCCGCCGCCCGCCGCGGTCTTGATCCCGCCCGCGATCGCGATCGAAGCCGCCGATAGCAAGAGGATCAGCGCCAGTGCCTCGATCCTGAGCTTGGTCCGCAAGGTCAGCGGCAGGAAGATGGCCCAGACGAGCGCTTTCCACACCCAGCTCCATTTATCGGCTGCCTCGACGGGAAAATCGGCGTTGATCGTCGTCATCCAGCAATAAAGAAGGAGCGCCACCAGCAACGTTTGCCGGCCCGACCAGCGCGTATCGCGCTTGTCGTCGGCGGTGAGCCAGCCGATGATCGCAAGCCCGAAGACGATCAGCGAGATCGGGATCGAATTGATCAGGAAATAGCTCAAACGCTGCGGCGCGACGATGTCGATGTAGCAAAAACACAGCACGAACAGGAACGGCTTGCGAAAGCCGATCCCGATGAACGCGAACAGAAAGGCGACGAATGCGATGTCACGCATCGATGCGGGCATCCTGTTCGGCGCGCTCGGCGTCTCGGCGTTGTTGCCATTGCAGGCGCGGGCTGACCTCGCGATCGAGATCGTCGCGGTGAAGCAGGCGCCAGAGTGCAATCGCCAGCAGGACGTGCGTCAGGGCAATGGAAAAATTATCGACCATGTCTGCTCCCGGCTACGCGATCGGGGTTGACGCCGCGTTAAGGCTTGTATGTCAGTGCACTGGCCCATGACACGCATATTGCACGTCCTCGATCATAGCCTGCCCGCGCACAGCGGCTATACCTTTCGCACGCGCGCTCTGATGAAGGCGCAGGTCGCCAAGGGGTGGGAGGTCGCAGGGGTTACCGGCGTGCGGCATCCCGAACCCGGACCGGACGGCGAGACGGTCGACGGGCTGACCTTCTATCGCACGCCGCCGATCGCACCCGCGCGCGCGCCGATCCGCGAATGGCGCGAAATCGGCGCACTGGCAGAACGCGTCGAGGCGCTGGTCGAGGAGTGGAAGCCCGACCTGCTGCACGCCCATTCGCCGGTGCTCGACGGGTTGGCGGCGCTGCGCGTCGGCAAAAGGCTGGGGATTCCGGTCATCTATGAAATTCGTGCCTTTTGGGAGGATGCTTCGGTCGGGAACGGCACGGGGCGCGAAGGCAGCTTGCGTTACTGGCTGACAAAACAGCTCGAAACGCATGCGGTGAAATCCGCTGACGCGATCGCCGTCATCTGTGAAGGCCTGCGCGGCGATTTGATCGCGCGGGGGATCGATGCGGACAAAATCACGGTGTCGCCGAACGGCGTCGACCTCGAATTGTTCGGCGATCCGGCCCCGCGCGACGATGCGCTCGCCGATACGCTCGGTTTCGCCGCCGACGATGCGGTGATCGGCTATATCGGCAGCTTCTACGATTATGAGGGGATCGACGATCTGATCGCGGCGATGCCCGCGCTTGTCTCCGCGCAGCCCAAAGTGCGGCTGCTGCTCGTCGGGGGCGGCCCGATGGAGACCGCACTGAAGGTGCAGGCCGCGGCATCGCCCGCCGCGTCGCACATCCACTTCGTCGGACGCGTCCCGCACACAGAGGTCGAGCGTTATTATTCGCTGATCGATATCCTCGCCTATCCGCGCAAGAAAATGCGGCTGACCGACCTTGTCACGCCCCTGAAACCGCTCGAGGCGATGGCGCAGGGCAAGCTTGTCGCGGCATCCGACGTCGGCGGCCACCGCGAGCTGGTCGAGGATGGTGTGACGGGCACGCTGTTCGCGCCCGATGACCCCGCAGCGATCGCCGAGGCGCTGGGCAAGCTGTTGGAAAACAGGGAAATGTGGCCGGAGCGCCGCCGGGTCGCACGTATTTTTGTCGAAACCCATCGTAACTGGTCATCAAACATTTTACGTTACGAGCCGGTTTACCAGCGATTGCTGCGCGGCGGTGCCTGACCATGGCCGCTCGATGTGACGACAGGATGCCCCCGATGGGCGGATGGATTGGGACGATATGGAAGAAACCAGCGAGAACCGGGCCAAGGTCATAGCGACCGCGTTGCAGCGCGCGCTCCAGCCTGCGATTCCTGCGGTGATCGGCGCCGCGGCGCTGACCTTTCTGTTCGCGGCCGTGATGCCTTTTTCGTGGGTCGCGGGAATCAGCTGGAATCTCTATCTCGACCGTCTCTCCGATTTCTTCGTGCAGCCGATCGGCAATGGCGGGCGGCTCGCGCTCGCGTTCGGCATGTCGGCGATCGCTGCGGTGATCGCGGGTCTCGTCGCGTTGCTGATCGCGAAACCGGAAGCGGCGGGGCTGTCGTCGCTACGCAATGCCTTCCGCCGTGCGCCGGTCGAAACGGATGATGACGAGCCTGTTCTGACACGCCGCCGCATCGACCTGCACCCCGACGACCCGCCGCGTCCGCCGATCCGCGCGGGCCGCGACCTGCCTGCGGGCGGGCTGGGGCCGGTCGCGGCGACCAGTGGCCATGGTCCTGCCGAGTTCGATCCGTGGCTCGGCGAAGCGGCTGTCGAAGAGGAAGACGAGCTGGTGCTCGCCGATCTTGCGCCCCAGGAGGAATTCGAGGGCGAGGCGCCGTGGTTGCAGCCCGCCGAGATGACTTCGCCGCCGCCGATGCCGGATCCCGCCGATAAATCGCTCGGCGCGATGGTCGCGCGCTTCGAGGCGGGGCTGACGCGCCGCCGGCAGGATGCACGCGCTTCGACCGCGGCGATTCCGGTGCCCGAGAGAATGGATGCCGACGGCGAGCCCGAAGTCGACTTCGCCCTCGAAGCCGCGCTCGGCACCCTGCAGCGGCTGACGCGCCAGTCGGTCGGCTAATCCTCGACGGTCAATATCTCGATCTGCAGCATCTGCGGATTCGCGCTGCACTCTACCACGACATCCGCCACGATATGCCCGGGCAACGTCCATTCGGTCGCGCCCAGCTTTTCCTGGAGCGAGCGGCAAACCGCCGCCACCTGTCCCGCCGCGAGCGTGCAGGGGAAAATATGGCGCGCGCCAACGAAGCTTGCGCTCGCCCAGGGCCGGAAAGTGGACGCGCCCGGCGTCAGCCCATGCGGCAGTTCGCGGGTCAGCAAATGGCGCAGCCGGCGGTGCGGGCAGCCGGGGCGGGGTGACTGTGCGGGTGACCAGCGCATCATGCCAATGCTCCGGTTTCGATGCGGCGGAAGGCACGGGTTCGCCGGTCGCCCAGCGGCGCGACCTGGCCGGCACGACGCTCGGCGCGCCATTTGTTCATGAAATGTTCCACTCGGCATATCATGTCGACCCCCGGCTCGCGTCCGCCGCGCAAGTCGCTGACGAGGCGGGGGTCGTGGGCCGCGGCGCGTCCGAACACGCTCGGCGGCATTGCCGATTCCTTCAGGAAGGCCTCGATCCGTTGTAACAGGCTGCGCTCCATAATTTCCTCCGTGACCGCGCTCGATACCGGGCGACTCGCCCAATAGGATATTTCCTATCTGATGCTCATTTTCCTACTTGTCTAGGATAAATCCTATTGCTAAAGACGAAATAGGAAGGACCAGCCCCTTACGACCCATGGCCGATTTCGTTCAGGATCCACGCGCCGCGCTCGACCGTCTCTTGACCGACAAGGGGATCGACTATGCTCGCCTGTCAGAGGTGATCGGGCGCAACCCCGCCTATATCCAGCAATATATCAAGCGCGGCTCGCCGCGGCGGCTGGCGGAACAGGACCGCGCGCGCATCGCCGCCTATCTCGGCGTCTCCGAAGCGATGCTCGGCGGGCCGGTGCAGCGAGTCGCGATCCCGGCGCGGACGCGCGGGCCCGGGATGATATTGGTACCGAAACTCGCGATCGGCGCGTCGGCGGGCGCGGGGGCGAGCGTCGATGGCGAGCCGGTCGAGGGCGAAGTCGCATTCGACCCCAAATGGCTGCGTGATTTAGGCGCCGATCCGCGCGCGCTCAGCATCATTCGCGTCGAAGGCGATTCGATGGCGCCGACGCTGAATGATGGCGACGACATATTGGTCGACGGGGGCGATGCCGCGGCGCGGCTGCGCGACGGCATCTATGTGCTGCGCATGGACGATGTGCTGATGGTGAAGCGCGTCGCGCGCGCGCCGGGACAGGGCCGTATTTCGGTGATCAGCGACAATCCGCACTATCGCAGTTGGGACGACTTGCCGATGGGATCGGTGCAGTTGGTAGGGCGCGTCGTCTGGACGGGCCGAAGGGTGCGCTGATTATCTTCGCTTTACAGCGAAGGCGGTGCTGCGATCGATCTAACGCGGCGCCGCCATCAGCGCTTCGATCTCATGCTCCAGCACTTCGGCGCGCTGGCATTGTTCGGCATTGCCGTCGCGGCATTTCTCGGCCGCCTTGTCGCGTTGGCGCGACAGCTTGCCCATCTGTTCCTCACGCTTGCGCATGTCGCGGCCGCGATTGCGGTCCGATTCGTCCTGACTGGTCGTCGACCAGTCGGCGACCTGACCCACCGCTTTCACTGGCGCGGTGACGACGGTCTTGACCGCGCTGACGCAGCCGGCGAGCAGGGGGGCAGTCAGCATTGCCAGGATTATAACGCGCATTTTCTTCTCCTCGCGACAAGCACCCCATCGCATAACCGCCGCGATCTGAACAGGATATTGCGATGGATTGGCGCGTCGCGCCGCTGATGTGTCACATCACTGAAATAAATGGTTAAAGTGGTGTTTACCGTCAGCATCTAGGTCGGGGCGCGAACAAGGGTCGCAGACTGAAGAGAGACGGATGAACGCCATCGGATATGCCTTTACGCCATCGTCGGGCCATGCGTCCGCGATCGGCGCCGACGCGCATATGTCGCAGGTCATCGACCTGTTTCGTGGCAATCCGCAGCTCCGCGCGCTTGCGGTGGTCGATGGCGAAGACCGGCCGGTGGGAATCATCCGCGAACAGCGGGTACGCGAACTGCTGTTCTGCCCCTTCTGGTTTTCGCTGATGCAGAATCCGACGATCGGCGGCTCGATCGCCTCGATGATCGAGCCATGTCCGGTCGCCGACGTCGGGCGATCAACGACCGACCTGTTGCGTATCGTTGCGCAATCACAGGGGCAGCAGGAGCTTATCCTTGTACGCGCGGGGCGGTTTGTCGAGACGTTGGACAGCGGTCAGCTGGCCAAGCTTGCGATGCTGCGAGAGGTGGAACTGGCGCAGGAGCGAGCAGCGCGCACGGTGCATATCGACGATGCCGGACGGCAGTTCCAGCAGGACATCACGGCACTCACCGCCGCGCTGTCCGAGATGGCGCGCAAGGTCGAGGCGGTCGCGGGCACCTTGTCCGAACGCGCCCGGCAAACCGGCCGCGATGCGGTAACGGTCGCCGGTGCGACGGCACAGACGCTGACAGGATTGCACGAACTGGGCGATCGTGGCCATGCGCTCGCCGCAACGATGGCGAGGATCGTCGACGATGGTTCGCGCGCCCGACTCGTGCGCGGCGAGGCGCATCTGAAGGTGAAGCAGGCCGGCGAGCGGTCGGTCGCATTGAAGGCCGCAAGCCAGTCGATCGAACAGATGCTCGCGCTGATCATCGATATGGCGAGCCGGACCAACATGCTCGCGCTCAACGCGGGAATCGAGGCCGCCCGCGCCGGCGATGCCGGCCGCGGCTTCGCAGTGGTCGCCTCGGAGGTCAAGACGCTGGCGAGCCAGACGCGTTCTGCCGCGGGCGACATCACCCAATATGTCGACCGGATCCGCGACATCGTCGAGCAGGTCGCCGCGGGCTTTGTCGAGGTCGAGAAGGCGATCGACGCCAACAACGGTTTTTCCGACGCGATCGATCGCGCGGTCGACGGGCAGAGCGCGACGACACTGATGATCGCGAGCTATGTCGAGCAGGCTGTGTCCGCGGGCCGGGAAATCGACGTACGGGTACGGGAAATCGGGCATGGCGCGACCGCTGTCGGCGATGGAGCGCAGGCGCTGGAGCGATTGTCCGCCGGACTGACCGAGGCGGCGCTGTCGCTGCATCAGCGTGCGCGCCATTTCGTCGAAACCGTCGCCGTCGCCTGATTTTGCAGCGCTCGAACAAGGGCTTGCTCCAGGTTTCAGCCCTGATAGGATGCCGCTCGCGCCGGGGGCGTCCGTGACCGCCGGTGGGGAGGAGGGTCATCATGACCAATATGCAAAAGGGCCTCGCCGAATTCATCGGCACATTCTGGCTGGTCTTCGGCGGCTGCGGCAGCGCGGTTCTCGCCGCGGCATTCCCCGATGTCGGGATCGGGCTGCTCGGCGTCTCGCTCGCGTTCGGCCTGACCGTCGTCACCATGGCATATGCTATCGGCCATATTTCGGGCTGCCATCTCAACCCGGCGGTTACCGTGGGTCTGTGGGCGGGCGGACGTTTCGACGCGCGCGACATCCCGCTCTATGTCATCGCGCAGGTGCTCGGCGCGATCGTCGCGGCCTTCCTGCTTTTCTACATCGCCAGCGGCAATCCCGCATATGATCTTGCGACCAACGGCCTCGCCGCCAACGGGTTCGATGCCGGGTCGCCGGGCGGCTATGATATCTGGTCCGCCTTTCTTATCGAGATCGTGCTGACCGCATTCTTCCTGTGGATCATCATGGGATCGACCGACGGGCGTGCGCCCGCCGGCTTCGCACCGCTCGCGATCGGTCTTGCGTTGACGCTGATCCACCTCATCTCGATCCCGGTGACGAACACCTCGGTCAATCCGGCGCGCAGCACCGGCCCGGCGCTCGTCGTCGGCGGCATCGCGCTGCAGCAATTGTGGCTGTTCTGGGTCGCACCGCTGATCGGCGGGGCGATCGGCGGCCTGCTTTACAAGACGCTGGGGGCCGACACGTTCCCCAAACCCAACATCGAAGGCGAATAATCATCGAGCCGGCGGGGGCGTCACGCCTCCGCCGGATTTATTTCAGCAGGTCGATCGCAAAAGCGCGGACTTCGGTAGCGATATCGGACCGTTCGAGCGCGACCGCGAGATTGGCCTGAATATAGCCGGCCTTCGACCCGCAGTCATAGCGCGCGCCGGTGAAGGTCACGGCGTGGAAGGGCTGGTTGCCGATCATCGTCGCCATCGCGTCGGTGAGCTGGATCTCGCCTCCTGCACCCTTTTCCTGCTTTTCGAGCACGCGCATCACTTCGGGCTGCAGGATATAGCGGCCCGAAATGATCAGGTTCGACGGAGCTGCATCGACCGCGGGCTTTTCGATCAGGCCGCTTACTTCGGTCAGCGCCCCGTCGCGCGCTCCGGGCGCGATCACGCCATAGCTCGACACCTGTTCGTGCGGCACTTCGAGGACCGAGATCAGATTGCCGCCGACTTTCTGATACGCATCGACCATCTGCTTCATGCAGCCAGGCGAACCGTGCATGAATTCGTCGGGCAGGAAAATCGCGAAAGGCTCGTCGCCGACGATGTCGCGCGCACACCAGATGGCATGGCCGAGCCCGAGCGGTTCCTGCTGCCGGACGTAGGCGCAGGCGCCCGGCCCGAGCCGCGTCGGTTCGAGCACAGACAGATCCTTGCCGCGCTCCGACATCGTCTTTTCAAGTTCGAAGGCGACGTCGAAATGATCCTCGATCGCGCTCTTGCCGCGGCCGGTGACGAAGATCATCTGTTCGATCCCCGCTTCGCGCGCCTCGTCGACGGCATATTGGATCAGAGGCCGGTCGACGACCGGCAGCATCTCCTTGGGGATCGCCTTGGTCGCAGGCAGGAAGCGGGTGCCGAGTCCGGCAACGGGAAAAACGGCTTTGCGGATCGGTTTCATGGGCGAGGGCTTAGCCGCGAACTTTGGTCAAGAAAAGGGGCCCGGACAGCGCCGGCGGCCATGTCACAGCGGCGTGACGATCACGACCACACGCCGGTTGTCCTGCCGCCCCTCGGGTGTCGCGTTGCTCGACAGGGGCAGGGTTTCGCCGCGACCGACGATCTGGTCCGCGGTAAACTGCATGCCGCCTGCCTGCATCGGTGCCGCGATCGCTTCCGCGCGCGCCTGCGACAGCGTCAGATTATAAGCCGAGGTGCCGGTTGAATCGGTATGGCCTTCGATCCGCGCGGTCGTGATGCCCACCGAGACGAGCTTGGCCGCGATATCGGTGATGCGCTGTTGCTGGTCGGGCGACACACCGCTTTCGTTCGACGGGAAAAGCAGCCGTTCCGGCATACTCAACATCCATCCGGGACCGGTTTCAACGAAACCCTGTGACTGAAGGACGGCAACCTGCGCGGGTGTGAACCCGGTGGTTGGCGGCACGCTTTGGCATGCCGCGAGCAGCGCCGCGAAGCCGACGAGGAAGAGGGTCCGGATCGATCGGGGGAAATATCGAAGGAAATCAGGGGTCACGGCAATCACTCCGCTGGTCATCATCGGGAACGGTTGGTCAGTTTGTCGGCATACATGGCGGCGTCCGCGGCGGTGAGGAGCGCGGTGGCATTGTCGCCATCGTCGGGAAATACCGCGACGCCGACGCTGACGGCTGCGCGATAGGTTTCGCCGCCCGGCAGCACGACGGGCTGGGACACGCAGGCCCGAATCCGGTTCGCGAGATCTTCGGGATCTGCTTCGGTGTCGAGCGGGTCGATGATCACGATGAACTCGTCCCCGCCGATGCGCGCGGCGAAGTCGTCCTTGCGAAGCGTGTCCTTGATACATGTCGACAATGCGACAAGCACTGTATCACCTGCGGCATGGCCGAAATTGTCGTTCGCCGCCTTGAAATTGTCGGCGTCGATGAAAAGCAGGGCGAAACGGTCGCCACGACCCTCGGCCGCCTGGATACGCTGCGTCAGCTGCTCGTCGAAGGCGGCGCGGTTCGGCATCGCGGTCAGCGTATCGTGCGACGCCCGGTGCGCGAGCATTGCGCGTTCGCTTTCCATATGGCCTTGCCATCCCTGCAGTTCGTCGAGCAGCGCGTTGATATCGCCGCCCAGCCGGTCGAGCTCGGCAATGCCAAGCGGCTGGACGCGCTTGTCGAACCGGCGGTGCAGCCGCACATCGTGGGCCACGGTCGCAATTTCGTTGAGCGGCTTCACCAGCTCATATTCGAACCGTCGCGCGAGGAAGATGGTGCCGAACGCCGTGATAAGCAGGCAACCGAGACCGGCGAGCAAGCCCAGCCGCACATAGGCGATCAACGTCGAGCTATCGCCCCAGACCTCGATCGTGCCGATGGCGGATCCGTTGCGCTGGACCGTCACGGCGAACGGACGGGGAAAGAAGATGCGGGTGAGGATCGGCGCGGGGTCGGCGGCGGGCGAGGTCCATTCGGTGACCGGCCGGCCCACGTCGTTGAGCACGCGCAGCCGCGCGATGCCGGGAATGCGGGTCAGCGGCTCGAGCCCTTCGCGAACGGCTTGCGGATCGTTGAAGACCAGCGCGGGTTCGACACCATAGGCACCCAATTGCGCCGCAAGTTCCATATTGCGGTCGGCATAGCCGCGCAGCGCGGTCACCCCGGCGAGCAGGATCGTGAGGCCCGACAGCGCGACCGCGAACAGGGTGATGCCGAAATGGAAGCGCGACAGCAGCTTTTGCAGCGTCGTACGGGCGCCGATCCGTTCGATGGGAGGGGTGGGGCTTTTGCCGGTCATGACGCGCCACCCTTGCCGCCGCCGATCCGCAGAACGCGCGGATCGATCCGCAGCGGGCCGCGACCAATGGCGTCGATATTGACCGAGAAGCTGAGGCTGGCTGCCCTGTTGTTCAGGCAGAACATTGCCCCATAGATGCACGCGGCATCGTCGTCGGTGATTGTCAGGATGGGGCGTCCACGCACCCAGGCGATAAGTTGCCGACGATCGGCGACCAGCATCCGGCCAAGGAACAATATGTCGCAATCGGGAGTAACGGCGTCAGCGGTCATCCGGCGGACCGTGATGGATCCGGGACCCGGTACATCGGGCGCCATGCGGTCGGCCAGTCGCGGCGTTCCCACCAGACACATGACGCGTCCCGTTGGCGGAGACGCATCGGGCCAGCGTGCGTAGCTGACGATACCGCCGATCATCCGGTTGACGGCGCGCGTCATTCCGCCGGAGCCGTCTTCGACAACCGTCTGGCTTGCGGCCTGCACCGACATCTGCGGCGTGGTGACCAACGTGCCAATCAGAAACAGCGATGCCAGCACCCGGCAGCGACCCCCAACTGCGTTTCAGGGCGATCCTGCCCCAATGAAGGCGCGTCCGCTAGTCAAAACAATTGGAAAGTCAATGAAAAGTGACGTCATGCGGTCATGTTGCAACAGCCGTCGTGCGTCCTCTCGATTTTCTATCCGGTACGCAAACGGTCACTGAATCCCTTGCGCAGTTTAGCCAGCTTGGGCGGGATAACCGCCATGCAATACGGATTGCGCTGACCTTCTCCCTCCCAATAGGCCTGGTGGTAGTCCTCGGCGGGATACCAGTCGGATGCACTCTCGACCGCCGTGACGATCGGCGCGGGCCAATCGGCTGCGGCACGCTCGATCCCGGCGCGGGCGGCATCGGCCTGCGCCGCATCGAGCGGAAAGATCGCGCTGCGATACTGGGTCCCGATATCGTTGCCCTGGCGGTTGAGCGTCGTCGGATCGTGCGTCGCAAAATGGACGTCGAGCAGATCGTCGTAGCTGATGACTGCGGGGTCGAAGCTGATCCGGATCGCTTCTGCATGGCCGGTATCGCCGCCGCACACCTGCTTGTAGGTCGGGTTGGGGATGGCGCCGCCGATATAACCACTCTCGACGCCGTCGACGCCGCTCAGCGACTGGAACACGGCTTCGGTGCACCAGAAGCAGCCTCCGGCGAAAATGGCGGTCTCTCGGGTCATGGTGTCGATCCTTGTCGGGGGAAGGGGAATGCCCTTAAAATAGGGTAGGTCGCGCGCTATTCCAAGGGCGGCGGCGCGTCGATCAGCGGCGGACGAAGCGGCTGGCCTGCCGCGCGTGCGGTGGCGATCGTCGAGGCCTCCGCTTCCAGTGATGCGACGCGATCGCGCCACGACGGGTGAGTGGTTGCCTGTAGTAACGGACGTCCCTTCCGCCGGCCGAAGCGCGACCAGAAACGTGCGGCCGCATCCGGTTCATACCCCGCGCCCGCGAGCAGCCACACCGACAGCCGGTCGGCTTCGACCTCGGTCTGTTTGAACAGGCGGGCGTTGCGGCCGAACTGTTTGCCGAGCCCGCGGTCGACGCCCGCTGCATCGAGCCGCGCACGGTGGCGAAGGATATTGTGGGCCAGTTCGTGCGCGATTGCGGCCGCGAGTTCGTCGTCGCTGGCGGCGAAATCGGCCAGGCCCTCGTTGACGAGCACCATCCGCCCGTCGGCGACGGCGCCCGGCCTTTCATCGGCTTCTACGCGAAAGTCGCTGGCGCACCCCGGGATGGGGGTGAGCCCGACCACGCGTCCCGCGCCAAGATGGAGCGTGAACGCTGTATCGAGGGGGCGTGCGGCCATGTCGGTTTCGATCGCCGTGATGCGCGCGAAGGGATGATCTCCTACGCCGTCCGGGACTGGCGCGCCGGCAATCCCGGTGACCGGCGTCCCCACGGCCATTCCGGCCGATGCGGCGGGAGACCCGGGGGCGATCGCGGCGATGAAGGCGTGGCTGTCGTCGTCGGTGCCATAGGCGGCCAGCGCCTCGGCGCGTCGGTCCGCGGCGTAAAGGCGCGGATCGCCCCAGATCCACCCGAACTGCGGCTGGCGCACCGGGCACCACGCGGTATTGGCGGTCGTCAACCGAAAGCCGATTGCCGCGACGCGGGCTTCGGTCGCGGCCAGCGCGGCATAGGGTGATTGTTCGGCCGGAGACGCCGCGTGGGCAGGAACCGCCATCGACAAAGCAAGCGTGGCAAGGATCGACTGAGCAGGGCGCGGCATCGGCACTCCCTATCAAGGGGCGCCTGTCGCGGCCATGAATTTCCCCGAAGGCGCAATTTCGGACCTCTTGCCTATCGCCATGCAAGCGCCGATAGGGCGGGCGATGACGAACGCCTCGATCCTGTCCGCGCCCGCTGCGCGTCAGCCTCGCCCCGCCGCGCTCGCGCGCTGGTTGTGGGCTGTCGCACTGCTTGTGATCGTGGTGGTCGCCGTGGGCGGCATCACGCGTCTGACCGAATCGGGTCTCTCGATCACCGAATGGCGCCCCGTGTCGGGCGTGCTGCCGCCATTGAACGAGGCCGACTGGGTCAAGGAATTCGAGAAGTACAAGCAGATCCCCGAATATAGGGAGATCAACCTCGGCATGACTCTCGCCGGGTTCAAGGCGATCTTTTTCTGGGAATGGCTGCACCGCATTCTCGGCCGTGTGGTCGGCATGGCGCTCGTCGTGCCGTTGATCTGGTACGCCTGGCGCCGCGCGATCCCGGCGGGCTATGGCTGGCGCCTGCTCGCGCTCGCCGCCCTGGTGGGCCTGCAAGGGGCGATCGGCTGGTGGATGGTCGCCTCCGGTCTCGAATATCGCACGGACGTCAGCCATTTTCGCCTCGCAACCCATTTGCTGACCGCATTGTTCTTGCTCGCGGGCCTCATATGGACTGCACGCGACCTGCGGGCACTGGCGCGCGATCCCGCCGCGCGGCCGGCACGGCTTACAGGGCCGTCGATCGCGGTGATCGCGATCCTCCTGATCCAGTTGCTGCTCGGTGCCTGGGTAGCGGGGCTCAATGCCGGACAGGTCGCGAACACGTGGCCGGCGATGAACGATCGCTTCATTCCCGACGGGATCGACTGGAGCGGCGGCGCGTGGATGACGCTGACCAACGATCCTTTCCTTATCCATTTCCTCCACCGCTGGTGGTCGTGGGTCGCGGCGGCGGCGCTGCTGCTGCTGGCGCGCACGCTCGCACGGCGCGGAGCGAGGCTGCAGGCAGGCGTACTCGTCGCGATCGTAGCCGCACAGATGACGCTCGGCATCCTGACCGTGATCACCGGCGTGTCATTGTGGATCGCCGTGCTGCATCAGGCTGTCGGTGCGGTGCTCGTCGCGGCGACATCTGCGGGCCTGCACCGGCTGGGCCGCGTGCCCCGATGACGACAGGCGGCCTGTGGGGCGGCGCGCTGGCGCTGCTGCTTCTTGCGCCGCAGCCAGCGCCTGCACTGCAAATGCCGGAAGCGGTCGCAGCGCAGAACTTCGCCCCGCCCGTCGACCGCCCGATGACCTATCGCGTGACGACGCGCCGGATCGGCCGCGACGGTTCGCTGATCAATTTCTCGCTCGTCTACGCGCTGCAATGGGAACGAATCGGGCGCGGTTACCAGCTCAAGGCGGTGTTGCAGCGGATCGATTCCGACGCCCGTCCCGAGGTAACCCGTGCGTTGACGATGATGCTCGAACCCCTGGTCGGGGAAACAATCGCTTATCTGGTCGCGCCCGACGGCAGCCGCATCGAGATGGTCGATCCGGAGCAATTGTGGGCGCGGGTGACAGCACGGATCGAGGCGGCGGGTGTCGAGGCGGGGCGGCCCGAAGCGAAGCAGCTGGCGCAGTTGATCGCTGCGCTGCCCGTCGCCGAGCGCGACCGGCTGGCAACCGCCGACATCCGGGCGCTGGTCGCGCCTGCAAATGCCGACATTCCGGTGCGGGCGGACAGCGCCAGCGTATCGATGGTGCATGAGGGTGCACTGCAAACGATTGCCAAGGTCGAGCGCGATTCAGCGGCGGTCGGGGATGCCGCCCAGCCCCTCGAAATCGACAATCTGTGGACCGTCGACACCAATACGGGGCTGGTCCTGCGTGAACAGCGGCAAAGCTGGATCGTCGAGGCGGATGGCGGCGGACGGACGCTTGTCGAAGAGCGCGTGCGCTCGCTTGATCGCGCCCCGTAAACCGGAGGGTATCATAATACCCGTCAGCAAAGCCGCGATCTGCTTGACTTTCCGCCCCGCTTTCGCCATTGGCCCGCTCCGAAGCGCCGCTTCGTCCTTGTCGGACAGGCGGCGCGGTTTGTTTCGGGCGGCGCGTGTCGCTCGTCCTAGTCCATCTCTGTCAAGGAGCGTGCCATGAAGGCGCTGACCAAGACGACTGTATCGGCGAACGCCGCAACGGTCGAAAAGAAATGGGTGCTGATCGACGCCGAGGGTCTCGTTGTGGGCCGCGTTGCTTCGATTATCGCCAACATCCTGCGCGGCAAGCACAAGCCGTCGTTCACCCCGCACGTCGATTGCGGTGACAATGTCATCGTCATCAACGCCGAGAAGGTGGCGTTCACCGGCAAGAAGCTGCAGGACAAGCGTTACTACAAGCACACCGGCTATGCCGGCGGCATCAAGGAAACGAGCCCCGCGAAAATCCTCGAAGGCCGTTTCCCCGAGCGCGTGCTCGAAAAGGCCGTCGAACGCATGATCCCGCGCGGCCCGCTCGGCCGCCAGCAGATGCGCAACCTGCGCATCTTCGCAGGTAGCGAACATCCGCACGAAGGGCAGAGCCCCGAAGTGATCGACGTCGCGTCGATGAACCGCAAGAACAAGGTGGGTGCATAATGGCTGACGAACAGACCATGACCGATCTCAAGGA
>JALDYH010000289.1:0-4173 GCA_032154175.1 Sphingopyxis sp.
GGCGGCGCGTCGAGCGCGTCGGTGCCGTAGAGCGCATCGTAGAGGCTGCCCCAGCGCGCGTTGGCGGCATTCAGGGCGAAGCGTGCGTTGAGCGCGGGCACCACGAGTTGCGGCCCCGCCATCGTCGCGATTTCGGGGTCGACATTCTGCGTACCGACCTGAAACGGCGCGGGTTCGGGGACGAGATAGCCGATCTCGCGGAGAAACGCCTGATAGCTGTGCGGGTCATGCGTCTGCCCGGCGCGCGCTTCATGCCAGGCATCGATCTGCGCCTGCAAATCCTCGCGCTTTGCCAGCAGGGCGGCGTTTTCCGGCGCGAACTTGCCGAGCAAATCCGCAAAATCCTTCCAGAATTTGGCGGCGTCGAGGCCGGTACCCGGCAGCGCGCGCAGCTCGATGAAATCGGCCAGGCGCGAATCGACGGACAGGCCGGAACGGTCGAGAAATTCGGTCATGCTAGCACCCTCTGGTCGGCGCGGCTGCGCCAGTGGACCCGGGGAGGAAAGGGCCGCCGCCCTATGCCGCGATTGATTTCGATTGGCAATGGGCGCTTTTCAAGCGCCGCCGGGTAGTTTACGTTGCAACGCACAACGAAATAACCTCTCTCCCCAGAACGACTCCGGAATCATGGACGACACACGACTGAAACTGATGGAAGCGATTGCCCGCAAACGGCTGGTGACCGCCCACTATAACGGCCAGGTGCTGACGCTGGCGCCGCACCTGCTGTTCGAACGCCGCGGCGACCTGTTCATCAGCGCGCTGAATTTGAACAAGAGCTGGCGGTCGGACGAAGACCCGCGGCTGGGCCATTTCAAGCTCGGCGGTCTCGCCTCGATCGAACTCAGCGAAGAGGAGTTCACTCCCCTGCCCGGCTTCGAAGCCGCACCGCCGCGCGAAGAAGACACGCCGCTTCTGGGCGTGTGACGCGCGCTCAGGCGGCGCCGAGCGCGGGCGCCGGGGCGAGTTCGGCAATCGCGACCCGCACCTGATTCCGCCCGCCCGCCTTCGCCCGGTAGAGTGCCGTGTCGGCGCGGTGCAGCAGGTCGGGCAAATTTTCGGGTCGCATCAACTGGGCCACACCGAAGGAGGCGGTGAAGCGGCGATCGACGCCGAGCACCGGCAATTGCGCCGCCGCGAAGGTCGTGCGAACCGCTTCGGCATAAAGGCGCCCGTCGGACAGCAGCGCCGCAGGCAACAGGGCCGCGAACTCTTCGCCGCCGACGCGGCCGATGATTGCGGCGGGGGGCGCCGCTTTGGTCAGCATCGCGGCAAAATGCGCGATGACGCCGTCGCCGGCGGCATGACCGAAGCTGTCATTGATCTGTTTGAAATGGTCGAGGTCGGCGGCGATCAACACCATATTGTCGTCACCACGCGCGAGCGCCTCTTCGGCATGGCGTTCGAAACCGCGGCGGTTCAAGACACCCGATAGCGGATCGGTTTCGGAGCGGGCGATCATCTCGGCCGTCGTGTCGCGCATCGTGATCAGCAGCATGACGAGTCCGGTTGCCATCAGCACCACGACGCTGCCGCTTTGCGAGATTGCAGCATAGGTCGTCGCCATATAATCCTGCGGCGTGCGGGCCGTCCCGACCATCATGGCAAACAGCGGCTTCAGCAGATAGATCAGCGCCGAGACCGCCTGAAGCGCGACCAGCAATAGGTCGAGCGGCTGCCGGCGTCCCGAGCGCCAGATCATGACGCCGAACAGCGCCTGCATGGCGAAATAGGGAAGCTGATAGAGCGTCAGCCGCGGCAGCGAGCCATAGGTCATGCTGAAGATGACCGGCACCAACAGAATCGTCGCGATCCAGATCACCGTCATCGCGGTCCAGGGCGGCTCGACGCGATAGTGGCGCGCAACCCCGGTCAGCGCGAAACTGAGCGCCGACAGGAATACGAGGAAGATGCCGACGCTCACGGGCACCGGGTCGGTCTGTTGCCGAAGCAGAAATTCCAGGCCGACGTTGACGATCCCCATACCGCAACCCAGCGCGAGCCACCAGGCGCCGCGCGCCGTGCGATTGGTTACGGCAACCACGGCAAAGGCCACGGCAAAAATGCCGGCAACGGACATATTGATGCCAAGCACAAAGGCAGCAGTCATCGGCTCACTCGTTTACAGGTTCGGTCAGCGTAACGGGGCTGTTCCGAACTTTCGGTTAATGCGTTGCGATTCGGTGCAATTCGGTTGCTCCATTACCCAAGGACGCGGCCCGGGACAGTGACTTGCCGCACTGCGAAGACAAAATAGCCACCCCGGGGGTGCAAAAGCCTCACGTCGCTCGCTATAGCCGCGCAATGGCCAGTCTTACCGCGACCGAAAATGCGACGCTCGAACGAGCCGCCGACGCCCCGATGCTCGCGCAGGTGGAAAAATGGGCGGCGATCAACAGCGGTACGGGCAATCTTGCCGGCTTGAAGACCGTCGCGGGCAAGCTTGCCGATGCCTTTGCGATGCTGCCCGGCGAGGTCCGGCTGGTTGCCGCCGATCCGGTCGAGAGCGTCGACAGCGCCGGCACCGTGAATAGCATCCAGCGCGGCGACCACCTGCATGTTCGCGTACGGCCCGAGGCACCGGTGCAATTGCTGCTGACCGGACATATGGACACGGTGTTCGCCGTGGACCATCCGTTCCAGACGCTGAAGTGGCTGGAGGACGGCGTGCTCAACGGCCCGGGCACCGCCGATATGAAGGCGGGCATTTCGGTGATCCTCGCGGCGCTGACGGCGCTCGAAGCATCGCCGTTAGCGAGCCGCGTCGGCTATGACGTGATGATCAACAGCGACGAGGAAACGGGCAGCCAGGCATCGGCGCGGCTGATCGCCGAACTCGCGAAGGGCAAGACCGCGGCGCTGACCTATGAACCCGCGCTACCCGACGGGACGCTGGCGGGCGCACGGCCGGGGAGCGGCAATTTCTCTGTCATCGTCCACGGCCGCGCCGCGCATGCCGGGCGCAATCCGCAGGACGGACGCAATGCGCTTCTCGCCGCCGCCGACCTCGCGCTGCGGCTTGGCGCGCTCAAGTCCGACACGCTGAAGGTCAATCCGGCGAAGATCGATGGCGGCGGACCCAATAATATCGTGCCCGACAGCGCGATCCTGCGCGTCAACATGCGTCCGGCCACGCCCGATGCGATGGCCGCCGCCGAGGCGGCGATGCGCGACGCGATCGCCGCAATCTCGCGCGATCATGATGTGCATTGCCATGTCCACGGCGGCTTCAACCGCCCGCCGAAGCCACTCGATCCCGCTGCGACGCGCCTTTTCGAGCTGGTTCGGACATGCGGCGCGGCGCTCGGCCTGCCGCCGATCAGCTGGAACGCGACGGGCGGGGTGTGCGACGGCAACAATATCGCGGCGTGCGGGATTCCCGTCGTCGATACGATGGGGCCGCGTGGCGGCGCGATCCATTCGTCGGACGAATTTCTGATCGTCGACAGCCTGGCCGAACGGGCCCGGTTGTCGGCGCTCACCATGATGAGAATAGCGGAACGGGGGACTGTGTGAATTATGTGATCCGGGCGGCACGCCCAAGCGATCTGCAAAGCATTTACGAGATGGCGAAGCTGACGGGCGGCGGCTTCACCAACCTGCCCCCCGACAAGAAGGCGCTGTCTGCCAAACTCGAACGCACCGAAGCCAGTTTTGCGAGCGACAAGGAATATCCGTCTGACGAGCTGTACCTGCTCGTGCTCGAAGATATGGACAGCGGCGAAGTGCGCGGTACCTGCCAGATTTTCGGGCAGGTCGGCCAGCGCTGGCCCTTCTACTCCTATCGCATCGGCACCGACAGCAAGCATAGCGAACAGCTTGACCGGACCTTCCACGCGCAGGTGCTGATGCTGAGCAACGACCTCAACGGCGCGAGCGAGGTCGGCGGGCTGTTTCTGCACCCCGCGGCGCGCGCCGGCGGGCTCGGGCTGCTGCTCGCGCGCTCGCGCTACCTGTTCATCGCGCGCCACCGTGCGCGCTTCGGCGACCGCATCCTCGCCGAGTTGCGCGGGGTGATCGACGAAGCGGGCGGCTCGCCCTTCTGGGACGGGGTCGCGGGCAAGTTCTTCGGGATGAATTTTCAGGAAGCCGACCAGTTCAATGCGGTGCACGGCAATCAGTTCATCGCCGACCTGATGCCCAAGCATCCCGTCTATATCGCGATGCTGAGCG
>JALDYH010000065.1:0-20220 GCA_032154175.1 Sphingopyxis sp.
GACTAGCCGCTCGCGAGCTCCCCGGATTCGTACAGACTCTCCCGGACGCGAATCATCCCCGAAAAGCGCATGAAAACCTGACCTGATTTGGACGGCTATGAATGTTTGGGGATGACCCCCTGGTGGCAGGGCTTGTTTCGAACTAATATCTTATCTATTTGATATTATTAAATTTAATTGTGGATCAGAATTTTCTATCCCCACATTTACCCCCACACTCCCTCCACACTGGAGCAAATCGAACTATAGTTCTATTCTCCGAAAACTTGCCCAATCTGACGTAATTGAGCACCCTGAGCCACCCCTGGCAAGAGCATCAAACCGAGCGATCAAGAGGATGCTGATCGGTGCAGCGGCTCGCCACGAAGCGGGGCGGGTCAGCCCCACGACATAGGGCTCGAAGGCTGCGAGCTATCCGGAACGCCGGCTGCGACGAAGCGTTCACACGCCGCCGGAACTTCCAGTACGTCCCGAACGTCCCTCTTATAAGCCGGGGGGCTGCCCACCACCCGGCAGCCTGTCCTCCCGCGCTCATCAAGGAGATGGAAAATGGACCGATATAGCGATCGCACTCCGCTCTGGGATTATCGCGACAATAGCGACCCGGGCGACGGCGGCAGTTCGGGCAGCTGGGATCGCGGGCGCGCCGAGGACGCCGCGCGCGCCTACACTGCCATCGAGCAAGATGTGCGCGAGCGCGGTGGCCCAAGGCGCTACCGCGAGGAAGGCCAGCGCGAGAGCCGGACCGAGCGCGACCAGGAGCGCAGCAATTATTATTATCAGCGCGGAAACTGGCGACCGCGCGAGCGAGACCGACGCTATGAGCGCGCGTTAGGCGAAGCACGCGGAGCGCACGAGCAGGACCGCTGGTGGCCAGCCGAACTCGGCTATTCCCCCGCAGGCGACTATTCTCCTTATGGCGGCGAACGCCGGTCCTACAGGTCGCGATATGATGAAGACGACCAGGACCGCGGCTTCTTCGACCGCGCGGGCGACGAGGTGATGTCTTGGTTCGGCGATCGCGACGCACGCCGCCGCCGCGAGCAGGACCATCGCGGACGCGGCCCGAAGAATTATGCGCGCTCGGACGAACGCATCCGAGAGGACGTGAACGACCGGCTCACCGAAGATGTCTGGATCGACGCATCGGAAGTCGAGGTCGCGGTCGAGGCAGGCGAGGTCACGCTATCCGGCACGGTCGAGGATCGCCGCGCAAAACGGCGCGCCGAGGACTGCGCCGATGGCGTATCGGGCGTCAAGCATGTGCAGAACAATCTGCGCTATACCTCGGGCGTCGTCAGCCCGAAGCTCGACTGAACGCGCAGGGAGCGGTTCGCCGCTCCCCGCCACGACCCGATCGAAACGAATGAAGTTGGCGCGGGAGTCGGCCGACACCGCGTCCGTCAGATTGCATGAGAACCGAGCCATGACGATCGAGATACCCCCGCGTACCGGTGCCGCCCTGACTCTCCGCAGAGGCGAGGTTTTGAAAGTGATCGATCCCGAGGGTGGGCAGGTCAGCGACATGGTGGCCTTCATGGCCGAAGACGCACGCGAAGGCCTGTCGAACGGCCGGACCTTCGACTATGAGGAAACGATCCGCCTGACCACCGGCCATCGCCTCTGGTCGAACCGATCCCGGCCGATGCTCGAAATCATCGAAGACAGTGTCGGCGTCCACGATTTCCTTCTGACGCCATGCAGCGAAGCCACGTTCCGGCATTTTTATCCGGACAGACCCGTTCATCGCGGCTGCTACGGCAATCTCGTCGAGGCGCTGACGCCCCACGCGATCGCTCCCGATGCCATCCCGACAGCATTCAATATTTTCATGAATGTGCCGGTCGGGGACGACGGAAAGATCAAGGTCGAGCCGCCGCGTACGCAAGCAGGCGATTTCATTCGTTTGCGGGCGCTCGAAGACCTGATCGTCGGCCTTACCGCTTGCTCGGCATATGACAGCTGCGGCGGGACGTTCAAACCCATCCACTATATGATCGAAACGCGCAAGCGATGACCGCCAACGGCGGCGGCTCCGGGTCTATCCGCATCGGATGTTCCGGATGGAATTATCGCCACTGGCGCGGCGTCTTCTACCCCGACGATTTGCGCGCGAGGGACTGGTTTGCCTATTATGCGGAGCGGTTCGACACGGTCGAGATCAACAACAGCTTCTATCGTCTGCCCAAGGCGGAGACCTTCGATTCATGGCGGGAGCAGGCGCCGCCGGGGTTCTGCTATGCCGTCAAGGCGAACCGGTTCATCACCCAGGCGAAAAAGCTCAAGGATTGCAAGGAGCCGCTAGCGAACATGATCGCGCCGACCCGGCACCTCGAACGAACGCTGGGGCCCGTTCTTTTTCAGCTTCCGCCTGGCCTGCACCTGAACCTCGACCGGCTCGAAGCCTTCCTGAAGTTGCTGCCCGCCGACCTTACGCACGTCTTCGAATTTCGCGATGCCAGTTGGTATGTCGATGACACGCGCGCGCTGCTCGACCGATATGGCGCGGGGTTCGTCGCGCATGATTTTCCGGGCAAGGCATCGCCGCGCTGGGCCGCGGGCAAGGCCGCCTACGTCCGGTTCCACGGCGGCGTCGGGAAATATTATGGCCGTTATCCAAGCGCAGCACTGCAGGACTGGTGCGACTGGATGCGGCGTGAGGAGGAGGATGGGCGTCCGGTATGGGCCTATTTCAACAATGACGGCGACGGTGCCGCCATCGAAGACGCGCAGGCGTTGAAAGCGATGCTGAACCGCTGACTCTGACGATGCCGTGCCATACCGCCGCTTGGAAGAGCCAATACCAGCCCTTATCGGTCTCGATCTGTTGTCAGCAGGCGTGGAACCCCGGATCACGCACCGGCCCCAGGGACGGGACACGATCCGGGCGTTCCCTCGCCTGTCCGGAGGGGGGAAGGACAGGCAAGCGCGTTCGTTGCTCAACGAGACGCGCCGCAACCGATAAGGTGCCACGCAAAGATGTTAATCTGGAGAAACTTCCTGATGGCGCGTTGTGCAGGATATCGCGAACATCAAAGCCCGAGCCGCGCCCAGAATTCATCGGGCCCGATGCGTTTGCCGGATTTCAGTCGCGCCGCCGGATCGCCGTGTCGCCATGAGGGGTGCGGCAACGGCGGCGGCACGCGGCGCGCTTTCCTGTCGTCGAGAGGGCCTTCGCGGTTCATAACAACTCCTGCCTCGACGAACCCGGCAACGCGGTGCAAGTTCCGGAAAGTCATTGAAATTTTCGTCCGGCAATTCGAATGCGATGAGGCCTGCTGCAATGTGCGACCATGAAAGGACGGGCTGCGATGGATGAACTGGTCCAAATCGGAAACGGCGATTTGACCGCCTCCATCAGTTCGCTCGGCGCGGAACTGCAATCGCTGAAAGACGCAGCGGCAGGCGAGTTGATGACCGATGCCGACCCGCGCTGGTGGACGGGCCATGCGCCGCTACTCTTTCCCTTCGTCGGACGGCTGGCGGGCGACCATTACCGCCTCGACGGACGCTCCTATTCGATGCCGCAGCATGGTTTCGCGCGTCGCCGTTCGTTTGCGCTCGTGGACGGCGACAGCCATCGAGCCTGTTTCCGGCTGGAAGCCGACGACGAGACACGAAACACCTACCCTTTCGAGTTCCGCCTCGACATGCGGTTCGAGGTCGCCGGCACGGCGCTACTGATGAATGCGCGCGTCGAAAACCGCGGCGACGTCGACATGCCGTTCAGCTTCGGCTTCCATCCCGCCTTCGCCTGGCCCCTTCCCCACGGCGCCCCGGCATCGTCGCACCGGATCCTGTTCGACGCGCAAGAGCCCGCGCCGGTTCGGCGCGTTGCCGAAGGCACGGGGCTGATCGCCCAAGGAGCCGAAGTCACGCCCGTCGCCGGACGGCTGCTCCAGCCGGTCCCCGCGATGTTCGAACGCGATGCGCTGATCTGGGACCGGATCGAAAGCCGCGGCCTCTTGTGGGGGCCGCCCGACGCGCCGAATCTGCGGATCGAATTTCCCGACACGCCGTGGCTGGGAATATGGCAGAGGCCCGGCGCGCACTATCTTTGCATCGAGCCATGGGCCGGCATGGCCGACCCGCTGGGATTCGAAGGCGACGTCTGGCAGAAGCCGGGGATCATGCGGCTGGTGCCCGGCGAAGGGCGGAATTTCCAGATGAATGTCATGCTGACGGATCCCGACGGAGTGCCGATCGCCGACCGGTGACGCCCACGGCACCCCATCCGCGCAGCCGTTTCGCAACCTGGATCAATTTCTTCCCGAAATCGGCGCATTGCGATCCTTCCAGCCAAACGCCGCCGGAACCTGCACCCCTGACCTGCGTCGCTCCGGGTGAAAGGATAGACCTATGACGCGCGACAATCCAAAGCCAAACTCGAACGGGACGACCGAGCGGAAGCCCGATCAATCGCCGCCGCGCATGAGCCTGTCAGAAGAACAGCGATCGCATCGGGAAGCAATGGGAAAGCGGCACAGCGGACAAGCCGTGCCCCTCCCGATCTTCCGGAACTGAGATAGAGCCGGCCGATACCGAATTCTCACCGCCCGGAGCGAAGCGGCGTTCCGCTGATGGCTGCGCCGGCGCCTACTACCAGTGCTTCTGCCGGTTGGTCAGTCCATGCTTGCGAGCAAATCGGCGATCGACGTTGTCGCGAAGCCGATGGCGCTGTCCGAAATCCCATAAGGTATGAAAAGCCGTTTCCCGACGCGGACCGCGCCGCAGGTATATACGACGTTCGGTACATAGCCTTCGCGGTCGCTCTCTGCCGCCGACAGGATGGGACAGGCGGTTCGCGCGAGAACGTGGGCCGGATCGTGGCGATCGAGAAGCGCCGCGCCAAGACTATATTTGCGCATCGCTCCCACGCCATGGGTCAGCAATATCCAGCCTTCCTCGCATTCGATCGGACTGCCGCAATTGCCCATCTGGATGAACTCCCAGGGAAATTTCGGCTTGATGAGCAATTGCCCTTCATCCTCCCAATGATTCAGCCGGTCGGAGGACAGGATGGTGATATTCTTGCCGTCCTGCCGCGCGATCATCCGGTACCGGCCGTCTATCTGGCGCGGGAACAGGGCCATCCCCTTGTGACGCGCCGCGTGTCCGACGAGCGGCTCCAGACTGAAACTGCCGAAGTCGCGGGTACGGAGCAGTTCCGACCGGATCGCCTGCCCCGAATAGGCGGTATAGGTTCCCAGATATTCGGTCTGGCCGTTTTCGTGAGTGAACTGCACCAGCCGCAAATCCTCAAGCCCGTTGCGCTGCGCCTCGGTCACCGGGAACAGCACGCTGTTGGAAATCGCGCTATCCGGTTGCCGGTGCACAAGCACCGGTGCATCGGGCGCATCGTGATGACGGTCGTCGGCGACCGCAGCCATGGCCGGCCCCGACTGCGGCCATAGCTGGAACCCGTCCTCCGGACCGATGATCCCCTCGCGAAATGCGACCGACGAAATATGTCCTTCGCCGACGGCGCGCATCGACATCACGAAACGAAGCTGCTCGTCCCCGATCCCGCTCTGGTCGGGATGCGGGACGATACTCGGGTTCATGAGCGCCGCCGCTGCATAGCTATATTCGTGACAGAAATAGGCGCCGATCAGTCGGCGCTTCGCCGGCGAAACCAGCGCGTCGTCGAGGTCAAGATCTTCCGATATTTCGCGATATCGCTCGTCGAAGATTTGCCCGATCTGCCAATGGCGCTCGGAAAAGTCCTTCCAGATCAACCCGAGTTCTAGCTCCGCCTGGTCCTCGCCCAAGTGGAGGACATCCGCGACTAACTGCGCGGCACGCGGCGGTTCGGAGACGCTGGTTTGCCAGGCAAGGTGAAATGGCCGCAGCACGACCCGGCCCGGATCGGCGGTCAGTTTTTCATGAAGGATCTGGAGCGGCGACCGCTCGGGCCGGCAGATCAGCATGGGATGTCGACCTTTCTCCTCGCCTTGCGACCAGAGTATCGCGAATGATGCCGCGGGCAAGGAGAATGGCTAACGTCCGGGACGGGCCGACGTTCCCGCGGGGCGGCACGACAACGGAGGGGTGCCAGATAGCCGTGCGCGGGAGCGCCGTTTAACGGCCCGCCCCCCGCTGCCACCCCGCAAGAAAGCGGCAATTGTCTGCCGCCTCGATCATCGACGCGTCGGCGCCCCACAGACATTCCCCTGGCGCTACCGCGAGCCCGCCGACTTTGATTTCGCCGTCGATCGGGAGGATCAGTAACGGCCCGGCGTTCCCGATCGGCGCGAGATCGCCGCCGGAGATATGGGCGACTGAAAGGCGCGGCTCGTCCAGAAGGAGGGCGCTCGCCGCGGGATCGACGCTTTTGCGCAAAGATGCGGGCATCGGCACCGGCCGCGCGACCGCAACCGCGTCGTCGAGATGAAGGGCGCGCGGCCGGCCATAATCGTAGAGGCGATAGGTGATATCGCTTTTTTGCTGGAGCTCGGCGAGGACGATACCGCTCCCGATGGCGTGGATCGTTCCAGGCGGGATATGGAAGAACATGCCGCGTTCGACCGGGTGCCAGGCGATGAGCCGTTCGATCGCACCCGAGAGCGCCGCATTCCGCAACTCGCCCGGGCCAAGCGGGCGAACTGTCCCGATGCCGAGGCGGGCATCGGGTTCTGCATCGAGAATATACCAGCATTCCTCCTTGCCCGCCGCGTGCCCGCGCGCCTTCGCTTCGTCGTCGCCGGGATGAACCTGGATCGAAAGCCGTTCGCCCGTGAAAATAAATTTGGCGAGCAAGGGGCAATGCGCGGGGGGATCGAACCAGATTTCGCCAATGCGGCCCGTCCCTGCCTGGGTGAACGGCGCCGGCAGCCGCGTCATGCCCCATGGCTTCTCGACCCCGATTGTTCTCAGCCGGACGAGGTCCGGGGCGATCAGGGGCGCGGTTTCCACGTCAGCGCCGATCGCCCGAGCCCGGCTCGGCCTGCTTGCGGTGCATTTCGGCAGTGGCCGCTTCGCTCAGCACGCCCGAGGCCAGCACCTGCGCCTTGTTCTTGAGGCCGTGCACGACCGAATGCTCGCCGTTCAGCATGGCCTCCCAGCCCGTCCGCGCAACGTCGGCGGGGTCGTCTTTCTCGGCCTGCCCCACCTTGGTGTCGAGCATGTCGGCGCGTTCGAAGAAACGGGTCTCGGTCGGGCCGGGCTTCAGGCAGGTGATGGTGACGCCGCTGTCCTTGAGCTCGTTGCCGATCGCGGCGGCGAAGCTGTCGACGAAGGCCTTGCTGCCGTTGTAGACCGCCTGGAACGAGCCCGCGAGATGGCCGGCGATCGAACCGGTGATGAGCACCCTGCCCTCGCCCCGCGCGACCATCTGCTTCAATACCGGCTGGAGGAGCAACAGGGTCCCGGTGATATTGGTGTCGATCACATGGCGCCATTCCTCGGGCTCCTGATCGAGAAAGCCGCGACCAAGCCCGTGACCGGCATTGGCGACAAGCACATCCACCGGACGTCCGCGCGCGGCGGCGAGCAGGCGTTCGACGCCTTCGCGCGTTGCGAGATCGGCTTCGACGGCCTCGACCTCCGCCCCGTTCGCGAGCAGACCGGAAGCGGCGTCGACGAGCGGTTCGTCCGCAGCGACGATCAGGTCGTAACCGTCCTGCGCGGCGAGCTTGGCGATCTCGCGGCCGATGCCGCTCGATGCGCCGGTGACGATCGCGAGTTTGCGCTCAGGCATGTTCCATCTCCTGCATCGCCTGTACCGCGCCCTTTTCGAGGCCGGGTTTGAGGACGATCTTGGTGTAGCGATCCTGCTCGTCGTGCCAGTGCCGGTACATTTCGGCGGCATCCTCAAGCGGCGCGTGGTGCGAGATCAGCGAGACCGTATCGAATTTACCATCGCGGATCCTGGCGAGCAGATCGCCGGTATAGCGCTGCACATGTGTCTGCCCGCTTTTCACGGTCAGCCCTTTCTCCATCAGCTGGCCGAGCGGGAACTTGTCGGCGAAGCCGCCATAGACCCCGGGGATCGAAAGTCGGCCGCCCTTGCGGCACGCAAGGATCGCCTGACGCAGCGCGTGGGGACGCTCGGTCGCGAGGTAGAATTTGGCCTTCACTTGATCGATGACATTGTCGAGCGTGAAGCCATGGCTTTCCATGCCGACGCAGTCGATGCACGCGTCGGGACCGATGCCGCCGGTCATCTCGTCGAGCGCCTCGCGGACGTTGACCTCGGTATAATCGAGGACCTCGGCGCCATATTTCCTCGCAAGCGCGAGACGGGTCGGAAAATGGTCGATCGCGATCACCCGCGCGGCGCCGAGCAGCAGCGCCGACTGGATCGTGAACAGACCCACCGGGCCGCATCCCCAGACCGCAACGGTGTCGCCCGGCTCGATGTCGGCGTTGACTGCCGCCTGCCAGCCGGTGGGCAGGATGTCCGAGAGGAAAAGGACATCGTCGTCTGCCAGATCATCGGGGATCACCACGGGCCCCACGTCCGAATAGGGCACCCGCACATATTCGGCCTGTCCGCCCGCATAGCCGCCGGTGAGATGCGCATAGCCAAAGGCAGCGCCCATCGCATGCCCCATCATCAGTTCGGAGGCATCGCGCGTCTCCGACGGATTGCCGTTGTCGCAGGCGCTATATTGCTGCTTCTCGCAGAAGAAGCATTGGCCGCAGCTGATCGTGAAGGGAATAACGACGCGCTGTCCCTTCTTCAGCGTCGATGACGCCCCGACTTCGACCACCTCGCCCATAAATTCGTGCCCGACGACGTCGCCCGCGCGCATGCCCGGGATATAGCCGTCGTAAAGATGAAGGTCCGAGCCGCAGATCGCGGTCGAGGTAACGCGAAGGATCGCGTCGCGCGGATTGACGATTTCGGGGTCGGGGACGGTTTCGACGCTGATATTGTGGCGTCCCTGCCAGGTGACTGCTCGCATGCTCGGCTCCTCAGATATGGGGCTGCGTGGGATTTTCTGATGCACGCGCCGAGGGTGCGGCATTGCTCGTCACCTCGCCGGTCTCCATCAGCTGCTTGAAGCGATGCAGATCGCGCCGCGCCTGCACCTCGGGCTCGCGCTGAAGCAGCTTGGCGCCAAGCCTCCCGAGTTTTCCCGCGGGCGGATCATAAGCGAGGATCAGGCTGACATAGGTACCGCGTCCGCCCGGCGCATCGACGAAGCGCACCTCGCCGCTGTTGGCGATGTCGCTTTCCTTTTCGCTTTGCCAATGGATCGATTCATCCGGAACCGTGCGGGTGATGCGGTTGACCAGAGTGACCTCACGCCCGGCTGGCGCCTTCACCCGCCAGCGCGAGATATCGCCGCCCTGCGGTTCGACCGCAACGACATTCTCCATGAATTCGGGGAAGCGGTCGACTTTCCACGCCGCGAACAATTCGTCGCGGGGGCGGTTGATAAGCAGCGACTTGCCGAACAGCGAGCGCGAACCGGGCTTGTTCAGTGTCCAGTGCGGCGCATCGGTCGCAAGTTCGCCATCCTCGTGGCGGCTGTTCCGCCGCCAGATCACAAGCCCGACGCCTGCAGCCGTGAGGCCGAGCCCCGCCACGGCAAGGTAAAGCGGCCTTTTATTATCGTCGCGTTGGAACATCATCGGCATTTCCTCCTGCACCGGCTCGCTCAGCGGGCCGCGAGCTTGTCGAGTTCGGTGCGATGCGCCTCGACCACCGGTACGATCTCGGACGCGGCTTTCTTGAGCGCGTCGGTGTCGCCGTTCGTGGCGTAGGCGTTGTGAAGTGCGAGCGCCGCGTCATGCGCGGTTCGCTGGTGCCGCAGATAGATGGCATCGATCCCGGCTGCGTCGGCCGCCTTGATCTCGTCCAGCATCTTCTGCTGGTCGGTGTCGAGCTTGGGCGGCGCGGCTTCAACCCCGGCAGCACTCGCCGCCGCTTTCACCTTCGCCGTCGACTTGCCGTGATTATCGATCATCATCTGGGCGAATTTCTTGACGTCGGCATTGTCCGACTTGGCAAGCAGCGCCTTCGAGGACTCGATTTCCCAGAGATCGCCGGCGCCGGCCTTGGCGATATAGCCGGCCGCATCGGTCGGCGTCGCCGGCGTGCCGGCGGGCGATGCCTGGTCCGCAGGCGGCGCCATGGTTTCCGGCGAGGTCGCCATATTGTTCGCGTCGGAATTTTCGGGCGGCGCGCTCGTATCGGCGCCGCTTCCGCAGGCAGCGAGCAAAAGAGTGGCGGTGATCAAACAGGCGTTTTTCATGGAAGAAATCCCTTCGAACTCTGCCCCGTCCCTCGCCTCCCCAACGGCAGCTGACATGCGAAGTTCCGCCGACATTCCGATCACCCGCGATCCGCGCCCCATTCTTAACCTGCTATAAGATCATGGCGCCAAGCGCGGACTGCGCGAGCTCGGCGACGCCAGCTCCTCCCGCCGTTCTGTCTTTCTAACCTGGATCAGGAATCGCCCGAAACCGACCGGTTCAGACCCGCTGCTTGGAACTTCCGCCATGTTCGAAACGTCGGTGCCGCGGGGGCTGCAGGAGCCGATCATGATCGACGAAGAAGACGCCCATACCGAGTTACCCGATATCAGCGGCCGGCGCGCGATCATCACCGGCGGCACGACCGGCATCGGCCGCGCGATCGCGGTTCTGCTCGCCAGCCACGGCGTAAAGGTCTTCGTCTGCGGCCGCACGCCTGAGCATCTGGACGATGCGCTGCAACGCATCTCGGAGGTCGGTTATGGCGACGGGATCAATGTCGATCTGTCGATCGCAGAAGATGTCGATCGCTTTTTCGAGGCGGCCGAGGCTTATCTCGGCGGCATCGATATCGCGGTGATCAACGCTGCAATCCCCGCCGCAGCGCTTGCCGAAAGCGACGAGAGCGAAACCCGCTATCAGCTCGATACCGATCTCACCGCCTACCTCGTCTGCGCGCAGGAAGCTGCGAAGCGGATGGATGCGGGCAGCGACATCATCTTTATCGGGTCGATGTCGGCGGTGTCGAAATCACCCGGCAGCTCGATCTATGTCGCCGCCAAGTCGGGCATCCAGGGATTTGCCCAGGCGTTTCGCAAGGAACTCGCCGAAGAGGATATCAAGGTCGGGCTGATCGAGCCCGGCTTCACCGGCGCCGACTTCCAATATCCCGAATTCCCGCCCGAAAAGCAGCGCGAGCTCATCCATGCGCACAAGATGCTGCGCGCGGAGGATATCGCGGTGGCGACGCATTTCATGCTGACCCAGCCGCGCCGCACCGCGGTCTCGCTGATGCGCGTGGAAACGCGGCTCGAACATCCCTGACCCCGCGCTGCTTCCATCAACTTACGGAGATAATCATGACTGGTCTTTCATCGCATGCGCTCAAGCATCCGGCGGCGCTGATCGGCGCGGCCGCCACCGGCTTCGTCGTCGGCCTCGCCGCCAATTTCGGCCGCAAGGCGATCGTTCAGGGCGTGACCGCCGCGCAAGGCGATTGGGACGAGGGGCTGAAGGCCGAGCACCGCGCGACGCTCAAGATTTTCGATGCGATCGAGGCGACCACCGAAAAACATGTGACACGCCGCAAGATGTTCCTCATCCAGCTCAAGCATGCGCTCGGCAAACATGCGTTCGAGGAAGAGAATGTCGTCTATCCCGCGATGCGCGATCATGGCCAGGTGGAGGAAGCCGACGAGCTGGTGCACGACCATGGCTATGTGAAGCAATATCTGTTCGATCTGTCCGAACTTTCGCCCGGCGATCCCGCGTGGATCGCGAAAGTCCGCGAATTTCGCGCCGATATCGAAAAGCATATCCGCTCGGAGGAAGAGGAACTCTTCCCCAAATTGCGCGCCGCGCTCGGCGACGAGGGCAATCGCCATGTCACCCATGTGATGAACAAGGCCGGTGTTGCCGCGTCCTGATCTCGGGGCGGGAGTATGACAGATCGGATCGATGTCATGCTGCAATTTCTCGGCAGGCTTCTCGCCAGCGATCCGCAGCATCCGCCGCGCGTGGACTATCTCTCCAAGGCCGAAAGCGAACCTGCCTGGCGCGAAGGGCGGCTGCTGGCGGTCGATCCGCAGGGAGCGACATTCGCGGCCGCCATCGACGGCGAGACCGTAGCCGAATGCCTGCCCTGGGGTTCAATCGGCGCGGTTCGGGTGAAGCTTGAAGAGTGAAGAACGATGCCTCAAACCTTTGCTGTTGACCGGCTGATCTTCGGCCCCGACGATGTCGATCTCGCGCGTTCGCCGCTGGCGGGACATTTTTCGGCCGAGACCTTTGTGCTCGGCGCCTTCAATCCGGGCCTGACGCGGCTACCCGGCGGCAATCTGCTGATGATGGTGCGCATCGCCGAAGCGCTGCGCAATCCCGTCACGGCCGGCCATGTGCATTGCATTCGCTGGGAGGCCGGCCGCTATCTCCTCGATGCCTGGCCGCTCGAACTGTGCGACACCTCCGATCCCCGCAAGTTTCTCGTCCACGGCGGCGCCTGGCGCGTCATGGCGCTGACCTCGCTTTCGTGGATTCTCCCCGTCGAACTGTCACCCGACGGGCTCGAAATCGTCGCGATCCATTACGATCGCGCGGTGGCGCCGCAGGCGGATTTTCAATGCTATGGCATCGAGGATGCGCGGATCAGCCGCGTCGAGGATCGCTGGCTGATGACGACCTGCTCGGTCAGCCCCGAGCGGCATTCGACGACGCTCTACAGTTCCGCCAACGGCCTCGACTGGCAATTCGAGGACATCATCCTCGACCATCAGAACAAGGATATGCTGATATTCGAGGGGCGGATCGACGGGAAATACTGGGCGCAAACGCGGCCGCTGGGCGATCTTTATTTCGCCTATCCGCCCGGTTCCGAATGGCGCGCGGGCCCCTCGATCAACCTTGCCACCTCCCCCGACGCCCTTCACTGGAAGCCGCATCGCGAGCCCGGCTTGCGGCCCCACGCGAGCACCGTTGCGACGGCCCGGATGGGAGGCGGGACGCCGCCGATCCTGACCGACCGGGGCTGGCTCACATTATGGCACGGGGTCGAGCCCAAGGAGATCGTCGGCGTCTATCGCACCTATTGGTCGCTTCTCGACCGTGAAGACCCGTCGATGCTGCTTCATACCGAGCATGAGCCGCTGCTCGAAGCCGCGCCGGAACTCACCCGTCCGATCGAGGACAAGCTCTATGTTCGCGACGTCGTTTTCACGACCGGGATCGTCGATGCCGGCGACCATTATATCGTCGCGTCGGGCGAAGCCGATCTCGCCTGCCGGATCACGCATATCGACAAGGCGCACTTTTTGCGTTCATGATCGGGCATCGGCCTCGGACCGCCGTGCCGGAGCATGCGAATGGCTCCGAGAAAAATCTTAACGTGGGTCAAAAACTGGTTCCGGAGCGCCGAGCCGGCGAGCCGGAAAGGGGAACCAGTACCGCTGCGGGCGCGCTTTTGAAGTCCTGGAGAAGGAGACACGCCATGCCACGCGGTGACAAGTCGAGCTATACCGACAAGCAAAAGCGAAAAGCCGAGCATATCGAGGAGGGCTATGAGGATCGCGGTGTCGGAAAGAAGGAAGCCGAGCGGCGCGCCTGGGCCACCGTCAACGCGGAATCGGGCGGCGGCAAGAAGTCGGGATCGGGCCGGGGCAAAGCCGAAAATCACGCATCGTCGCGGAAGGGCGGCCGCAAGGGCGGATCGAGCCAGAGTCAAGCCGACCGATCCGCGGCGGCGAAGAAAGGCTGGGAAACCCGGCGGCGGCAGGGCAATGGATGATGGCTCATGACCGCCGATCTTTTCGGCGGTCATGGCCTTCCCGGACTTTCGGTGACGGATGATTTTGTCGCTGCCCAGGAGGAAGTCGATCTCATCGCCCGGCTCGAGGCGGCTGATCTGGCGCCTTTTCGATTTCAGCAATGGGAGGGCAAGCGTCATACGCGCTCCTATGGCTGGACCTATGATTTCCAGACGAGCGCTTTCACGCGCGCCGAGCCGTTTCCTTCATGGCTGAACCCGATTGCCGAACGCGCCGCCCGCTTTGCCGGCCTCGATCCGCTGGCGATCGCCCAGGCTCTCCTCACCTCCTATGCCCCCGGCGCGGGCATCGGCTGGCACCGCGACCGGCCCATCTTCGACCATGTCATCGGCATCTCCCTTGGCGCCGAGGCGATCATGCGCTTTCGCCGTCGCAACGGGGCGAAGTTCGACCGCTTTGCCTTGCCGCTCGCACCGCGCTCCATCTATTGTATTTCGGGAGAAGCCCGAAATGTCTGGGAGCACAGCATCCGGCCGATGACCGTGCCGCGCTGGTCCATCACCTTTCGGAGCCTGCGAGACACCCAATGAAAATCGCGACCTATAATGTAAACGGGATCAACGGACGGCTGCCGGTGCTGCTGCGCTGGCTCGCCCTCGCCGAACCCGACATCGTCTGTCTTCAGGAACTCAAGGCGCCGCAGGAGAGATTTCCGGAAAAAGCGATCCGCGATGCCGGCTATGACGCGGTCTGGCATGGCGAAAGCCGCTGGAACGGGGTCGCGATGCTCAGCCGTATCGGAGAAATCCATGAAACGCGCCGCGGGCTTCCCGGCGACTCGAACGACGCCCAGAGCCGCTATATCGAGGCGGCGGTCGGCGGCATATTGATCGCGGGCCTCTATCTTCCCAACGGCAATCCGCGTCCGGGCCCGAAATTCGACTACAAGCTGCGCTGGTTCGACCGTCTGCACGACCATCTGGCGGAGCTGGTAGATCTCGACGCGCCCGTCGTCGTCGCCGGAGATTTCAACGTCATGCCGGCCGCAAAGGACGTCTACAAACCCGAACGGTGGCAGGACGACGCGCTGTTCGCGCCCGAAGTCAGGGCGGCCTTCGCACGCCTCATCGATCAGGGCTGGAGCGACGCCATCCGGCAGCTGCATCCCGACGAGACCATCTATAGCTTCTGGGATTATTGGCGCCGGGCGTTCGAACGCAACGCCGGGCTGCGCATCGACCATTTTCTGCTGAACCCGGCCGCCGCGTCGCGTCTCAAGGCGGCCGAGGTCGATATACGGCCCCGCGGCTGGGAAAAGACGAGCGATCACACGCCGGTCTGGATCGAACTGGGAGCGCCGCCGCGCGGAAGGAGAAAGTCGGGATGAGCCGGATAATTACGGGCTGGAAGCTGCCGGCCGACGAACGCGAACGTCTGCTCGAGCAATTCGCGCCGCATTATGATCATGTCGTTGCCGATCATGTCACGCTACGCTTCGGGACCGGTGCCGACACGCCGCTTCCGGGGCAAAACGAAGCCGAAGTGGTCGGCGAGGTGGACGACGGAAAAGGCGTTCAGGCGCTCGTCATCGCGGTCGACAACCGGACGATGCGCGGCGACGGCAGTCATTTTCACATCACATGGTCGCTCGGGACAGGCCGCGCGGCGAAGGAGAGCAACGACGCGATCGCAGCGCTCGGATGGGAGCCTGTCGCGCCGCCTGTCGCAATCCGGATCGAGCCCGCGCGCTGGAGCCCCTGATCCGTCCCGGTGTCGATTGCGGCGGCGTGCTTGCGCGAAGGGAAAAGCAAAAGGGCCCCGCCAGGTGGCGGAGCCCTTCTTGCCCCTGAGATATCGACCATGGGCAGCCCCATCCGCTTTCCGGGTCGCCGTGGAAAGCGTTTGTAAGCCCTCTATAGCTGCCCTCGCCTTCATGACCAGAAACATAGGTTAAGACGGAAAAATAGCCGTACTGGCGAGGACCTAGGTTGGCAGCCTCGGGAAGAACAAGGTCCGGGGCAGAGGCTGCGTAGCTATCTGCGAACCTCGATATCCTTGCCGTGAGCCGGCGTATCGCCGCGCCGCCCGGAGAACGGGCATCGCCACTGCCCGCCAACGGCGCGTCCCGAATATTGCCGGGCTTCCGAAATCGCGCCGTGCTGCGCGAGCATCGGGTTCGGCGAGCCGGCCAGCGCGACGTCGCGCGCTACGATCGTGCTGCGCATCTTGTCGTAGACGCCTGCGGCGCGGAGCTTTTCGAACTGGTCGTGGAGATTGAAGACCAGTGCGGGCCGCTCGAACCGGCGCGCCGGGCGGCTCGCGCGCGGATGAAGGCCGACGATGAAAAAGGCCTCGCCGCCGAAGCTCAGCGAGAAATGCGGATCGTCGGGGTCTTCGCTGACGCGCGGGTCGGGCGGCTGGCCTGCCCATTCATCCTTGTGCGTGAGCGATTCGAGCCGCTCCCACAGGCATGTCTCGAACCCCGCCTCGTCGAGGCCGCTATCCTCCTCGAATATGACCGCCAGCGAGTGAAAGAGCGACGGTTCGCGCGCGTAGCTCCAAGCGAGATCGAGAAGGTTCGGATAGATGCGCAGGTCGTCCCAAGCCGAACGCATGTCGCGCCCGACGACGAAACGGATCTGCCCTTTTGCCAGCGCGGATTTGGCGCCGACGCAAGGAAATTCGGCCGCCTTGACGAAGGCCTGGAAGCGCTGCGCGAGAGGATGGGTGCTGTCGTCGGTTGGCGGAAGCATGAAGTCTCAACCGGCGAACCCGCACCGGGTTGCCCGAGCTTGATCCAGGTTACGACGATTTTCGGAAGCGACGAATTACGTATGAAACCGCCCTCGCGCCAAACCTTAACGTGCGTCAAGAAGAGGGAACGATCCCCTGCCCCGGCTCTTCCTTCCAGACCGAAGGAGACGACCATGACCAGCGCCAATGAAATGATCGACACCTGGCTCCGCGACGCGCATGCGACCGAAGCACAGGCTGCGACGATGCTTCGCGGCACCGCGAGCCGCAACGAAGACTATCCCGAATTCAGCCGCCTGCTGCGCGAGCAGGCCGATATCAGCGACGGGCATGCCAAGGCGATCGACCAGTGCCTGGACGCGCGCGGATCGAGCACCTCGTTCGTGAAGGACGCCGCGGCACAGATCACGGCGCTTGGGCAGAGCGTGAGCGGAATGGTCGTCGGCGACGAGGTCATGAAGGCCGCGCTCGCAACCACGACCTTCGCGCGGATGCAGACTGCCAGCGCGCGTATCGTCACGGCCGCGGCAGGCACGGCGGGCGACGCCGAGACCGAACGCGTGTGCGAGGCGATGGCGAACGCCAACGAGCGTTTCGCGATCGAGCTCGAGGAATTGCTGCCGAAGCTCACCGTCGATTATCTCGCAAGAGAGGCCGGGGACGAGACATCCCGTTCGGAGTCCGACGAGATGTCCGGATCCGGCACCAACGCGGCGCAGACCTACGTCTGACGCCCGACCGCCGCCGCTCGTTCCATCCTCCCGCCAACGAGCGGCGGCACCCCGTCGGTATGCCCGACAAGCGGTCCTTGGAGATGTTCATGGAATGGGCAATCATGACTGTCGTCGGTCCGATCCTGCTGGCGCTCGTCCTGCTCTGGGCGATGGCAAACAACCGGCGTTCGCGTGCCGAGAAGCGGCGGACCGAGGAAGCCACGCGCGAGCGACGCGCCGAAGAGGATGCCGCCAGTAAAGCGAGCGAATCCGGTGCGAGCTGACAAACCCCCGGAAAGCGGGCGACTTGCGGCAGCGAAAGATATCGTGCTTCTGCACTGGCGCCCTGCGCGGCGCTATCATAAGATTGAGGCGATGAGCGCGATCGGACAGCGGATAGACGAAACCGGAACGCTTCTGCGGGAAGCCGGGGGCTTTGCCTTGCGGCGCGACACTGGCGGCCGCTGGAAACTCGATCTCCACCGCGTACCCGTCGACCATATCGAAAAGCGCGTGCGCATTACCGGCGTGATCGTCGCCGAGGGCCTCGTCGATGTCGATGGCGTCGCGCCCGAAGCCGCGATGACCGCGACGAACCGCATGGCCTAGACCCAGCCCGCGCACGGAACGAAATCCGCGCGCAAGGTGTTGGCTTGATGCATGGGCCTTTTCGATCCCGACCTTATCTGGCCGATCCTCGGCGCCATTGTCGCCGGCGCCGCGATCGGTGCCGAGCGCGAATATCGCGCCAGCCCCGCGGGCCTTCGCACGCATATTCTGGTCAGCCTCTCCTGCTGCCTGCTGATGCTTTCCGCCATTCATCAGATGGCATGGCTCAACGACGCACCGCTCGAGGTCGTGCGGATCGATCCCGTCCGCATGGCGCACGGCGTTCTCACCGGCATCGGTTTCCTTTGCGGCGGCGTGATCTTTCGCGAAGGCTTCAACGTGCGCGGCCTGACGACGGCGGCTTCCCTCTGGATGACCGCGACGCTCGGCATGCTGTTCGGCATCGGCTTCTATCACCTTGCCGGTTTCGGCGCGGTCGCGACCTTTCTCGTCCTCGCGGCGGTCACGGTCACCGAACGGCACGCGCCGCAGCGCCGCGTCGCGCACCTCATGACACGCTACAGTGGAGGAACGCGCGTCACCGCCGAACGCTACCGGGAGCTTCTCGCCGAAGCGGGTCTGAACGCGCTTAGCGTAGACCTTCGAAGCGAGGACGGGACGATCGAGTATCGCGCGATCGCGGACCGGTTCGACGAAGAGCGAGCCCAGCGCCTCGTCGAGGCCCTCTCGAACGACAGCGACGTTCTCGCGTTCGAAATCCGGCCGCAGCAAGCCTGAACCGGATCGAGGGCCGAACGCCGGCAGCAACATCCGTTTCTTATAGCAGATCAATTTCGCGAACGATCGCGGCGGGCTGCCGGAACAAAGCGGACGGCGCCGCGTCGGCGGCATATCGCAACCTCCGGAGTAAAAGCTATGCGCCGCCTTCCATTGATCGGGCTTCCCCTGCTCGCCCTTGCCGCCGCCTGCAGCCAGTCGGGCGATACCACCGCCGATGGCGACACCGCTACGCCCGCCGCCGAGAACTCGACAATGAGCGATCCCGCGATGTCGGACCCGACCAGCACCGCGCCGACGGACGGCAGCGCCACCGGCTCGATGGCAACGCCGCAGGATCCGAACCAGACCGGCCCCGACACCACGCCGCCAGCCCCCGGCCAAAGCAGCACGGGTCAGACAAGCATGGGCCAGACCAAGGGCGAACCCGGGACGCCGTCGGATTCCGGCCCTTCAGGCCAGGATAAGGGCGCCACACCGCCGCCCGGACAATGATCCGTCAGACATTGTGAGGGGATCGGGCGCGGCAACACCGCGCCCGATCTTTTTGGGCCGATCTTTTGGGATGCCTGTTCCGGAATCATACGCATTCCCGAATGCTCCGGCAGTTTCTAACCTGCAGCAAGAGCAGGAACGGATGAAAACCGGCGCGCGCTTCGCTTGTTCAAAGGAGAAGCCGTCATGTTCATGCACAACAAGCGTCTGCAATATACCGTCCGTGTTTCCGAACCCAATCCCGCGCTCGCCTCGCTGCTGCTCGAACAGTTCGGCGGCCCCGATGGCGAGCTCGCCGCCGCCATGCGATATTTCACGCAAGGCCTCGCCGAAGAAGACCCCGGCCGGAAGGATATGCTCCTCGACATCGCGACCGAGGAGCTCAGTCATCTCGAGGTTATCGGCTCGATCGTTGCGATGCTCAACAAGGGTGTGAAATCGGAACTTTCCGAAGCCGCGCTCGAAGAAGCCGATCTTTACATGTCGCTCAATGCCGGCGGCAACAGCCACACCCAGTCATTGCTCTACGGCGGCGGCCCGTCGCTGACCAACAGCTCGGGTGTGCCCTGGACGTCCGCCTATATCGACAGCCGCGGCGATCCGACCTGCGATCTGCGCTCGAACATCGCGGCCGAAAGCCGGGCCAAGATCATCTACGAGCGGTTGATCAACATCACCGACGATCCCGGGATCAAGGACGCGCTGGGTTTTCTGATGACGCGCGAGGTCGCGCATCAGAAGAGTTTCGAGAAGGCGCTCTATTCGATCGTCGACAATTTCCCATCGGGCAAGCTGCCCGGGCTCACCCGATATGCCAATCTCTACGTCAACACCTCGCAGGGCGAAGGCGACACCACCGGCCCGTGGAACGAAGGCGAACAGTGGGAAAAGCTCGATGACATCGAGGGCAATCTCCCGCTTGACGGCGACGACGGGCTCGCCTCGGTCGATATTCCCAAGAAGCAGATGGGCGCCGTCGATGCGATGATGGCGCGGCTCCAGTCGGTTCCCGAGGCCAATCCGACGACGGGCGCCGATCTCGGCGCGGGGCCCGGCGCCGGCAAGCTCACCGACGAGGATATGGGCGGCGCTGCCGACATGAAGGAGGCGAAGTCGATGGCCGATGCCAAGGCGCCCAAATGAGGCGCGTCGGACCCATCTGGCATAACCGTACCGGGTCCGCGCAATCATGATTGCGGATTCGGTCGTCCTGACCGGCTTCGGGG
>JALDYH010000290.1:0-4161 GCA_032154175.1 Sphingopyxis sp.
GTGATCCAGAATGTCGTCGATGCGACCGCCGACTATCTGGCGACGATCACGATGATCAACGCGATTCTCGGCCTGACCGTTTCGCTTCTGCTGTGGGCACTCGGCATGCCGTCGCCTTTCATGTGGGGCGGGATCGTCAGCATCTGCAACTTCGTGCCCTATCTGGGGCCGATCGTGGCCGCGGTGCTGCTCGGGCTCGGCGGGTTGATGACCTTCGATGCTGTCGGGCTCGCGCTTTTGCCCGCGCTGATTTTCATCGGGGTTCACCTGGTCGAGGCGAATCTCGTCACACCGCTAGTGCTCGGCAAGCGGCTGACGATCAATCCGCTGCTGATTCTCGTGTCCCTGAGCTTCTGGGGATGGGTGTGGGGGACGCCGGGCGCGCTGCTCGCCGTGCCGTTGCTGCTGATTTTGCAGACGGTGCTCGCGTCGACCGGAACCCCCGATCTCGCGGGTTTCCTGTTCGAACATGGTACGTTGACGACGACTGACGAGATGCGCGATCGATTAAATCGCACGCATGAGGAAAGCGACGGTTGACAGGTCGGGGCGGGGGCCATATTGGCGCGGCTCCCAAGCACACGCGGGTGTAGCTCAGTTGGTTAGAGTGCCGGCCTGTCACGCCGGAGGTCGCGGGTTCGAGCCCCGTCACTCGCGCCATTCCTTCCTTTTCCGGACGGAATGGCCACCGCGGCTTGGGATCATTCCATCATCGGAAAACGGGAAAAATGGCGCGACGCTTCAGCCGCGCCATTTCCCCAATTCCATCCAGCGCAGCAGCGGCTTGAGCGGCAGGATCCAGACGATCCCCGCCGCGAGGTAGAAGATCGCCTGCACCAGCACCGGCCAGGTACCGACCCATGGTGACACGCTGACGACAATGCCCGTCCACACCGCGATCAATGCGAGGATCAGGAACATGCCGGCGGGCTTGCGCCAACTCGGCTGGGGATCGGCGGGTGGCTGGTTCACAAACGGTCTCCGCAAAGGATGAATTCTTGTTCGGTCAGGATCGCATCGAGTGCGATGTCGGTCGATTCGCGAGGTGTCGCATCGATTTCCTGCACCGACCAGCCGACGCCGATCCGCAAGCTGTCGGGGTGCGCGGCGAAATAGCGATCATAATGTCCGCCACCCTGACCGATCCGGCCTCCGCGGCGATCGAACCCGACAAGTGGACAGAAAATGAGGTCTGGTACCGCCGAAGGCGCGCCATCGGCGGGCTGCCGCGTGCCCCAGGGGCCCTTCAACAGTTGCTCGTCAGGCCGCCAATGGCGAAAATCCATTTCGGGGATTCGTCCGGCGTGATGGGGCAGGGCGAGGGCGCCCGCTTCCGCAACGCTGGCGAACATCGGCATGATATCGGGTTCGTCGCCCCACGCGGCATAGGCGCCAACGACCGCATGATTGGCGAGAAGATCGGAAAGCGGCGCGGGCAACGCGCGGAATGCCGCAAGCTGCGCCATTCCATCGAGAGCCGCCGCGAAATGCTTGCGGCGAAAGCGCAGCTTTTCTCGCAACTTCTGTTTTTGCTGGACCAGATCGGCGGACAAGTCGGTCATCGCCTCCTCTGGGACATCTCCGGGTCGGTTGGCGGGACCGCCGAGGTCGTTTGCTGGAAAGTCCTCTGACGCCAGTAACGTCAGGTGGGGACCATGTACGTCGGACCAGGGTCCGGGCAGGGACAGCCCCCTAGGATGATGTATCGCCTCAGGGATTTTCGCAAAAGCTCGTGCCGGGCAGTACCCGCCATCCTCTATGTAGGGTGGCGAACGCGGCGGCTCAAGGGTTTTGCAAACGCGCGGATCGCACGCTCAGGGGATTTGCTCGACTTTCGTCGCGAGTGCCTCGATGCGATCGGCGATTTGCAGCAACGCGCGGTTGTTCGACGGATTTACGGAAGGCGCGGTCGCCGGTGCGGTCTGGCGTGCGGCGGCCAGCTCCTTGATCGCCGCCTGTTCGCGTGCGACCGCGGCCTTCAATTCATCGCGCGCCGCCGCCTCGCGGCTCTCGGCGAGTGCCACCGCAGCACGGAGCGAATCGGATTGCGGTTCGGATTTTTCGATCTTGCCGCGCGCCTCCTGTGCCTCGTCGGCGAGCATCAGTGCCGCGAACAGAAGCTGGCGAACCTCCGTCCCGCCCGGCATTTCGCGCGCTTTTTCGTCGACGGTCGCCGCAAGCTGGAGCAGCTGCGTTTCCTGCCCGTCGGCGCAGTGGAGGTCATAGGGACGCCCCGCGATCGTCAGTTTGACATCAGCCACGATTGGCCTCCGCAATCAAAAGGTCGAGTTCGCCAATAACGGCGGCAACCTCGGCCTTCAGCGCCGACTGGTCGGCGGCGGGCGCTGCAACGGCCGCCGGGGGCCGGCTCACGCGGTCGGCCAGTGCCTTTTCGATGCGGCTGAGCGCACGTTCGATACGGCCGATGGCGAGGCTGGATTCGTCGAGATCGAGTTCCATAGCGAAGGGTTAGCAGTGCCGGGGAGGGGGTGCAATTGCCCTGTCGGTCCAAAATGCGCGGATTTTCCGTCACGGGCGGTTGACTCCTGTCCCCACCATCGCAATGGGCTGTGCGCATCCAGACCGGACGGCGTGTCCGGTATCAGCCCAGCCATTTTCCGGGGGACCAATGACACTGTCCGAACGTCAGCTCGCCAACGCAATCCGCGCGCTTGCGATGGATGCCGTACAGGCCGCAAACAGCGGTCATCCGGGGATGCCCATGGGCATGGCCGACGTCGCGACGGTGCTCTATTCGGACTATCTGAAATTCGATCCATCCGATCCCAAATGGGCCGATCGCGACCGATTCGTTCTGTCGGCGGGCCATGGTTCGATGCTCGCTTATGCAACGCTCCATCTCGCGGGCTATGCGCGTCCGACACTGGACGACATCCGCAATTTCCGCCAGCTGCACAGCCCGTGCGCCGGACATCCCGAGAATTTCGAGCTAGAAGGCGTCGAGACGACCACTGGGCCGCTCGGGCAGGGGCTCGCGACGTCGGTCGGCATGGCGATCGCCGAGCGGCATCTGAACGCACTATATGGCGACGACCTCGTCGATCACCGGACATGGGTGATCGCGGGTGACGGCTGCCTCATGGAAGGCATCAACCACGAAGCGATCGGGCTCGCCGGGCATCTCGGCCTCGGCCGCCTGACCGTGCTGTGGGACGATAACAAGATCACGATCGACGGATCGACCGACCTGTCGACGAGCGAAGATATTGCGGCGCGCTATGCGGCCACCGGCTGGCATGTCGAAAGCTGCGACGGCCACGATCCCGCCGACATCCGCCGCGCGATCGACGCCGCGCTCGCCGATCCGCGTCCGTCGCTGATCGCGTGCCGTACGATCATCGGTTTCGGCGCTCCCAACAAGCAGGGTACGTCGGCGACGCACGGTGCCCCGCTTGGCGCCGAGGAGATCGCTGCTGCGCGCAAGGAACTGGGCTGGACTGCCGAACCCTTCGTGATTCCGGCCGACATTGCTTCGGCGTGGGCGGCCTTTGGAGAAAAGGGCAAGGCATTTCATGCAGAATGGAACGATCGCCTTGCAAGCAACGAAAACAAAATGGAATTTGAAGATCGTCTGAGCGGAAAAGTCGTTCCGGGCGACGCGTTCAAGGCCTATCTCGACGGCCTCGTCGCCGAACCGCCCAAGGTCGCGACGCGCAAGGCGTCGGAGAATACGCTCGGTGCGCTCACCGCCGATATCGCGGCGCTCGTCGGCGGCAGCGCCGATTTGACCGGTTCGAACAATACCAAAACCTCGTCTACCAAGCCGCTGACAAAAAATGATTATTCTGGACGTTATATCTATTATGGCATCCGCGAATTCGGCATGGCGGCTGCGATGAACGGTATGGCGCTGCACGGCGGTGTCGTCCCTTACGGCGGTACCTTCCTTGTGTTCGCCGACTATTGCCGCGCCGCGATCCGCCTTTCGGCGCTTCAGCAGCAGCGCGTCGTCTATGTGATGACGCACGACAGCATCGGGCTTGGCGAAGATGGTCCGACGCATCAGCCGATCGAGCATCTCCAGTCGCTGCGCGCGATGCCGAACCTGCTGGTGCTGCGCCCAGCCGATGCGGTCGAAACCGCCGAATGCTGGGCGCTCGCGCTGGCGCAGGAAAGCCGGCCGTCGCTGCTCGCGCTGAC
>JALDYH010000006.1:0-73944 GCA_032154175.1 Sphingopyxis sp.
GGGGCGCATCGCCCGACAAGGGGCTGATCACTGCGGTCATCGCAGGCTTCCTGATCTCGGCGCTTGGCGGTTCGCGCGTACAGGTTGGCGGCCCGACGGGCGCCTTTGTCGTCGTGATCTTCAACGTGATCGCGAGCCATGGCTATGACGGCCTGTTGATTGCGACCTTGCTTGCCGGTCTCATCCTCATTGCGGCCGGGCTGCTCCGCCTCGGCCGGATGATCAAATATATCCCGCATCCGGTAGTGACCGGTTTTACCGCGGGCATCGCAGTCATCATCGCATCTAGCCAGGTCAAGGATTTCCTCGGTCTTTCGATCGGTACGGTTCCCGCCGATTTCCTCCCCAAATGGCAAGCCTATCTGGGCGCGCTATCGAGCGCGAACTGGGGCACCATCGGCGTTGGGGTCGGCGCCCTCGCAATCATCGTTGGCCTTCGCAAGCTGGCACCGCGGCTGCCCGGCTTCTTGATCGCTGTTGTAGTGGGTTCGATCGCGGTGGCATCGCTAAAGCTCCCGGTGGACACGATCGGTTCGCGGTTCCCCGATATTCCGGTGGGCTTGCCTACGCCGTCATTTCCACAGATTTCGCTTTCCAAGATTAATGCCGTCTTGCCATCGGCTTTCACCATCGCTTTCCTTGCCGGAATTGAAGCGCTCCTCTCTGCTGTCGTCGCTGACGGCATGGCCGGTACGCGGCATCGTTCGAACCAGGAACTGATCGGACAAGGCGTTGCCAATCTCGGATCGGCGCTGTTTGGCGGGCTCCCGGCAACCGGAGCTATAGCGCGTACCGCGACCAATATCCGCTCGGGCGCAAAGACACCCGTGGCGGGCATGATGCACGCGGCATTCTTGCTGCTCTTCATCCTTTTTGGCACCAAGCTCATGGCCTATGTGCCGATGGCGGCGCTCGCCGCGATCCTGTTCATGGTTGCATGGGGCATGAGCGAGTACCAGCGTTTCCTCGCCTTGCTCCACATGCCGAACAGCGACCGGGCAGTACTCCTATTGACCTTCGGTTTGACTGTACTCGTCGACCTGACGATCGCGATCGGGGTCGGAGTGACGTTAGCGTCGCTGCTCTTCATGACACGCATGGCCGAAACGGTCGAGGTCGAGTCCGGCGGCAAGCGCGATATCGATCTTGACGCCGAAGACAGGCACCAGCGTGACGATCTGCCTCAAGGCGTCGAGGTGTTCAGGATCGAGGGACCATTCTTCTTCGGCGTCACCGGCGAGTTGCTCGACACGCTTCGCAGGGTTGGTCAATCGCCGCGCGTCATCATCCTGCGCCTGCGGCTTATGCCGCTCCTCGATGCGAGCGGTGCGCAGGCGCTCGAAGAATTTGTCGAACAGGCGCGGCTCGCCGGTGCCAGGGTGATCCTGTCGGGGGTGCAGCCGCAGCCGCGGTCGATGCTTGATCGTGTTGGTCTGACCGAGGCGTCGGGAAAAGTTTTTCTCGCCGCGGATTATGAGCAGTCGCAGTCACTCGCGGTCGATCTGATCGACAAAATGTGACGACACGCAGCGGGGGGCTGGATATGACGCAAAACTATCGTTCGAGCCCCACGATTCAGTGGGTCGTCCGCCTCGCGGAGCAGTTTTCTGCCAATCTACGAATATCAAATCGACGTTAGGCTCTAGAAAAAGCGATTACCACGAAGCCCAAACGAATCGAGCGCTTGATTTTCGGATAAGTTCCGCAAGCTCGGAAATGTGCCGGTCATTTCGATCGAATATAGACACGTAACTTGTCGCGCCGAACGTCGAAGGCCGACGTCCGTTCCACGAGCAGGACGAGCTTTGCACAGCCATAGCTGCGCGGATCGAAATCGGGCATCTCGGCGATGAGTTGGCTTCCTACCGCGCCGAGCGAATACCAGCCGTCCAGATCTTCCAGCTGGTTCAACGCCGCTTCGATCAGCGGCACCGCCTTCGACGGTGATAACTTGATGGCCGATGACGGTGCGGGGATGTCGCCGCTGCCCGGTGTCACGTCGGTATCGTCGAGGGTTAAATTCTCCGTGTAGATGAACCGCTTGCATGCCTTCCGAAAGCTCTGCGGCGTCTTTTGTTCGCCAAAGCCAAATACAGCGACGCCCTGTTCGCGAATCCGCGCGGCGAGGCGCGTGAAATCGCTATCCGATGAGACGAGGCAGAAGCCATCGAACCGTCCCGAATGCAGCAAATCCATCGCATCGATGACCAGCGCGATGTCGGATGCATTCTTGCCGATCGTATTGGCGAAATTCTGATGGGGCATGATGGCATAGGTCGCCAGAACATCGGCCCAGCCCTTGAGGCGAGAGCTGGAGAAGTCGCCATAAATACGCCGGACACTAGCTTCACCGATCGCCGCGATCTCTTTGAATAGCTCGGCGACTATGCGCGGGGAAGCATTGTCGGCATCGATCAGAACAGCGAGCTTCGCCGGAAGTTCATTCTTGGTCGTCATATGCGCTTATGTGACACATACAGATAAAGGAAGTTTGAAACGGCCGATTGCGCGCCGGGCGCTCCGCAGAAGGCTAGTTGGCCTTGGGACGGATCGATAGATGCGGTGCCGGTTGATAGAGTAAAGTAGTCGCCCGTTGGACCATGCCATGCGGTGCGCTCCGTCATGGGCTGACGACCATTATGGACCGATAATCAGTTGGGCGAGATCGCGAAGCCGGGCATTCTGATCTTCTCGGACAGGGGTCTTGCCATGAGATCGCTCAGCTCAATTTTCATCGGGTTTGCGGTAAGCATTGCCGCGCCGGGCCATGCCGAAGATGCGGCGAAGCGGCTGCCGCCGGAAGTTTGCGAGGCGAAGGCCAAGAAGGCGAGCGCCGAGCTGCGCGTTTCTTCAAGGTTGCTGGCATCCGAGGTCGACTATTCGGGGGCGCATGGAAACGAGATGCGGCCCGACGTCGTGCAGGAGTTCGTGGACTGGAATCAGAAGGCGAGTGCGATATCTGGAAGCGACCTCCCCGCACTGTCGCGGACGGATCTGACCCTCGCCGAGACCGCGCGCCGCGATGCGGCGGTCGAGCAATTTCAATCCGAGCGGATGCGTGACCTTCGGGCCGAGGCAGCTGCGATCATCCGGGAAGCCGATCGCGGCTGCCCCAAACTGTCGACGGTAGACGAGAAATGAATGAAACGACCCGCGACGTGTTGAAGATCGGTGCAGGCGTGTTCCTGGGCATGATGACATTCTGGTTCGTGACGACCGCCATACCGTTATTGATGCCGCCGAGTGCGGAGGAACGGGCTGCGTGGGAGTTACTCCAACGCCAGTTTGAACCAGTCGATTAAGCCTCGCTTCGCGAGCATGACCCCCATTGTCGAAGCGATCGTGCATCCACGCAACCAAATCTTCTGCGCGCAATTTGCGATTGCGCGGCTTGAGCTGCCGACCAAGGGGCGCGGCAGTCATACTGACTCGAGATTGAAGCTGGCGCCAAAGGCCTTCGAGCGGCTGATGACCCGGCCGGCGACTAAATTACGAGGGTGGGATCGGGACATTTTGACCCATGTCCCAACCCCAGCTGCGCTTCTGCCATGCAACCGGCGTAGTGTGGGAAACGGCACTCCACGCAGCTATGCAAATCCCGTCGATCCTGCTCTGTCAATGTGCTCGGTCTAGTCCGAAAGCGGAAACGCGGGGTTCGGTGTCCATAGGAATGGGTCTGGACAGGTCAGTGATGGTGTGTCGCATTTCCCGGAGCCCTTCTTCAAAGGCCTCTTCGCCTGCTATGTCGATCCCTTCGAGGAACTTCGCGGAGGATCGGGATACTACCTCCCTGTTCCGAATATCCACATTGACCAAGGAAGGGGGTACCCGTAGCCAGCCTGCTCATGCCGTGGAGCTCGCGCCTGTACCTCGCGTAGTTCGCGCGAGCGCCACAGCTTATCTTGATTCCAAGCTCGCTACCGCTCGCCCGAGTTGGCGCTGGCCAACAAACCAAGCATCGCGCTCGCCTTTTTGCTGGTTACATCAAGACGCCGTCCGTCTGGTGCTAAGCGATGCAGAAGCTTGAAGATCGCCTGGCTCTCTTTCCTCAAGATCGGCTCAATCGCGGCAGTCGGTGGGGGCGGGGGTCTACCTATTTTGATTTCTTCAAGCGTTTCAGTGTCAGCGGGTCACGCTCACCGCCAAACCATCGATCGAGAGCCGCAGAGAAAAGTGGATGAGCATGTGCCTGTTCAAAAAGCGTGAGCGATGAACGGAGTTTCATTGCATCAATCTCTCCGAAGACGGCGACGGGATCACTGGTCGTAAGATCTTGCAAAGCCGTCACGCACTCATGGTAGCGCGGCCCGAGCACGGGGTGTTCAAGATAATCTTGAGCTTCCTTGATCGCCTGGATCCCAAACTGTTGTGAGGTCGAGCTGCGGCCGAGGCCGGCAAGCTGCGGGAATATCCACCACATCCAATGGGTACGTTTCGTGCCGCGACGAAGCTCCGCGAGTGCGGGCGCATAGGTCAAGGTCTGCATTTCAACGAACCGATCGAGCACCTTATCACCTGTTTTGGGAATAGAACCAGATTCGAGCTAGTTATTGCGAAGCGCACAGCGCCTGCAACTCATATCTACGTACATTTTCGTGGTCTCCTAGACTGCGTTACCAACTTTCATGAGGAGAGCCCAGCGGCCGAGAGAGCAGACGGACAAGCTTTACGCCAGCGCCTAATTGTGGCCTCAGGGCGCTTCGACGCGAAACAACGCAAGTGCCTTTGCCTTCTCGGCGAAGCTGCGACCCAAGCTCAGGAATTTTTCGTACCCTTCAGTGTAGCTGAGATGGAGTGCATCCGCGAAGTCCATCCCGCCATCCATCCATCCATTCGAGATCCTGCGCGAGCCTCGCAGGCTCCTCGACTGTCACGCCCGGTAAGCCGGCGCGCGCGGGCCAGCCGCGATTGCTGCGGGTGTGAACTCATAAGCACTGCGCAGTGCCCATTCGCTCTCGAGCAGGGCCGTTGTTGCAATGAAGATATTGCCGGCGGCAATTGCGTCGCGTGCTGCATTGGCCTGCTTTTTATCCTCTGATGGCAGGAACCGTATGACGACATTCGTGTCAATCGCGAGTACGCCGTTTGGCCTCCGCTGAGATCGCTGCATCCATCTTTCGATTGTCCTGGCTTTTCCCCAATAGGAAAGCGAGCCAAAAACAGCATCGACGCTGGCTGGCGGGAAAATCGGTGCTGGTTTCAGCAAAACGCCATCCGACGTGTTCTGGACAATGAGACGCGTATCGACAGGCCAATGCCGCTGATCACGGATAGTTTTCGGCAGGATTACCTGCCCCTTCGTGGATACGACCGTAGTCAGTATCGAGGCCGCCATCGCCAAATCTCTTTGATAAGATGGAAGTAAGATACGCCTTTCTGGCGGAGCAAACAAGGGGCGCAGCGCTGTGTTCGGTCAGCGAGTTGGTCCGTCTCGCCCGCTTCTTCCAAGGCAATCGACAGCGCAGCCTGGGTCGCCAATTGCGACGGCAAAGGGGAGGGGAAGGGGATCGGATGCTGCCGATGGGGCAGCCAGTCCGGAGACCCCAGAATGTCCGATCTATCCGAAGCCGCCTTTGCGGCTGAACCACGCGCGGCCCAGCTTCTCGTTGAGCGGCTTCGCAGCACAGAGTCCATTACGCGCGCCGATCTCAATGCTGCGATGACCGATGCTTTTGGCGGATCGGATGCCGACGGGCGCTGGACGCAGCGCGACAGTTTCGAAATCCTCGAACATGCCATCGTCCTTCATCTGCGGTCCAAGCCCTTCCCATTGGCGTCGCTCGCCGATGTCGAGAGCGCTTGCGCCCTACTTGACAGGCTGCCGACCCAGACGGTCCGCAGCGAAGACCAGATCGAGTGGCAGCAATTCTCGACGCCCGTCGATCTTGCCGCGCTGGCTGTCGTTCTCGCCGATGTCCAAGCTGACGATGTCATTCTTGAACCCAGTGCCGGCAACGGACTGCTAGTCGCGCACTGCCGCGATTATGCGGCGCTGCAGCTGAACGAATATGCGGTCGCGCGCCGGGCGCGCCTCATCTACGCCTTCCCCGAGGCCGAGGTCACGGATCACGACGGGGCAACGATCAATTCGACGCTCGCGGCTGCCGCCCGGCCCAGCCTCATTTTGATGAACCCGCCCTTTTCGCGTTCGGTGGGGATGGGTGCCGACAGCAATGCTGCTGTCCGTCACCTTCAGGCGGCGCTTCGACGCCTTCAGCCGGGTGGACGCCTGATCGCTGTCATGCCCGACTGGTTCGGGCCCAATGCAAGGACGCGAGACCTGTTCGAGACAACGCTGCGCGACGTCAGCGTCCGCACGTCCATTCGCCTCGAGCAGTGCTACCTTAAACATGGGACGTCGATCGCCGTTCGCCTGTTTGTCCTCGACAAGGTTCCTGGCGGGCCGATGCCGTCGACAAATCAGCGCGGCTCCATTCGCGATCTGATCGGCGTGCTGACGGTGCCTGCACGTGCAGCCCATACGGCAAATACTGCGCCCACACCTCGTCGGTCTTCAAGCCCGTCACTCTTCCGCGCCATGAAAAGCGCGCTGCTGAAACCGCGGCCATATCACGCGCCTGTCCGCAACCATGTCCTCCCGGTCGCCTATCGGCAGCTCGATACGCCGGCGCCGCTTCTCGATCAGGTTGGCGTCTACCTCCCGTATCGGCCGAGCCGCATCGAGTTCGAGGCTGCGGGCGAGCATCCGACTGCTCTCGTCGAGTCCGTCGCAATGGGTTCGATCGCGGCGCCCATTCCCGCTTATGTCCCGAGACTCCCCGAGCGAACGGTGTCCGAACGGCTGCTCTCCGCATCGCAGCTCGAAACCGTCGTCTATGCCGGACATGCGTGGAGCCAATATCTGCCGGGCAGGTTCAAACCCGCCAAAGAAGATGTCGGCCTTACTGAGTCCGAAGAGGGGCGTGCATATCGTAAAGGCTATTTTCTCGGGGACGGCACCGGTACCGGCAAGGGTCGCCAGATTGCCGCCTGCATCCTCGATAACTGGCTGCAGGGACGGCGGCGTCATATCTGGGTCTCGAAAAACGAGGCCTTGCTCGAAGACGCGCGCCGCGACTGGACCGGGCTCGGCGGCCTCGCGGCCGACGTTCAGCCACTCTCGAACTGGAAGATTGACGAACGGATTCCGCTCGAACAGGGCGTCCTTTTCGTTACCTACCCGACGCTTCGTTCTGCCCGCGGCGAGCATAGCCGCCTCTGGCAGCTCATCGAATGGTCCGGCGAAGATTACGAGGGGGTCATCGGCTTCGACGAAGCCCATGAAATGGGCGGCGTCGCTGGCGGAGAAGGGGCGCTTGGTAAGAAGGAGGGCTCGCAACAGGGCATTTGCGGTGTCCTCCTCCAGAATCATCTTCCCGACGCGCGCGTCCTTTACGCCTCGGCAACCGGGGCATCCGACGTCAACAATCTTGCTTACGCCGTCAGGCTCGGTCTCTGGGGTCCGGAAACAGCGTTCGCCAATCGTGAAGAGTTTATTTCGAGCATCCGCAAAGGCGGTATTGCAGCGATGGAACTCGTCGCCCGCGATCTCAAGGCGCTGGGTCTTTACACCGCGCGCGCGCTCAGTTTCGCCGGCATTGAATATGAGATTCTGCGCCACGAACTGACCCCGGAACAGATCACGATCTACGATGCCTATTCCGAGGCATGGAGCATCATCCATCGGAACATGGAGCATGCCCTTGAACTGACGGCTGTCGTCGACGCGATCGAAGACCGAACACTCAACAGCGGCGCCAAGGCCTCGGCGCGATCGCGCTTCGAATCCACGAAGCAGCGCTTCTTCGGTCAACTGCTCCTGAGCATGAAATTGCCTACGGTGATCGCTGCGGTGAAAGCCCATCTCGCCGACGGCAAATCCGTGGTGCTCCAACTCGTTACGACCGCAGAGTCTATCCTTGACCGGCGGCTGGGCGAACTCAGTCCCGAAGAACGCGCCAATCTCGAGATCGACCTCTCCCCGCGCGAATATGTGATCGACTATCTTGAGCGTGCCTTCCCGACCCGCCAGATGAGCGTATTCGTCGACGACACCGGAACTCCGCACTCGGCGCCCATGGTCGATGACAATGGGCACCCCGTCTACAACCCCGAAGCCGAGGCCGTCCGCACCGAGTTGATCGAGCGTCTTTGCGGGATGCCCCCAATCAAGGCGGCACTAGATGCGCTGATCGAGCATTTCGGACATGGCAATGTGGCCGAGGTCACGGGCCGGACCAAGCGGCTGATCACGACCACCGACGGACGTCAGAAACTCGAAGGCCGGTCGGCCCGAACGGGGCAGGCGGAAGCCGCCGCCTTCATGGCCGGGCGGAAACGAATCCTCGTCTTCAGCGACGCCGGCGGTACGGGCCGGAGCTATCATGCCTCGCTCGACGCCGCGAACCAGGAGCAGCGAGTTCACCTGCTTCTCGAACCAGGATGGCGGGCCGACCGCGCAATTCAGGGGCTCGGGCGCACGCACCGCACGCACCAGGCCTCGACGCCGCTGTTTCGGCCTGTCACAACCGATTGCAAAGGGGAGTTGCGGTTTACGAGCACGATCGCCAGGCGGCTTGATAGCCTCGGCGCGCTTACGCGCGGGCAGCGACAGACAGGCGGGCAGGGGCTCTTCGATCCCGCCGACAATCTCGAGAGTGAATATGCGTGCGCCGCGCTCCTCAGCTGGTTCGATCTTCTGGCTGCCGGCAAGCTCTCGAGCACCACGCTCGACGATTTTCAGGACCGGACGGGCCTCGTACTCGTCAACGACAAAATGCCGCCGATCCAACGCTGGCTCAATCGCATCCTCGCGCTGCCGATTGCCTTGCAGAACAGCATCTTCGAAGAGTTCCTTGCTCTCATCGAGACGCGGATCTCGGCCGCGCGAGATGCCGGACGCCTCGACGTCGGCGTCGAAACCATCCTGGTCGACAGTGCATCCGTCCTCGAAGACGTTGTACTTCGGACAGACCCGCTGACTGGTGCCACGTCGCACCTTCTGACTATCGCGATCGAACGCCGTCGGAATCCGGTCTCGCTCGAGCGGATCCTTCGGATTGCCGATGGTGATGAAAGCGCGGTCTTCATGTGCAACCACAAGTCGCACCGGGTGGGACTTCGAACACGTGCGCGGTCGCTTATGGAAGAGAAAGACGGAACTCCGATCCCCCGCTTTGCCCTCCTGCGGCCTACGCGCAGCGATTATATTCGCGAGGATGACCTTGAGGAGTCCGCATGGAACGAGGTCAGCCGCGAGGCATTTTGCGGCGCTTGGGACTATGAGGTCGACGCCGTCCTCAAAACTGTCGACAGGGAGACCGTTCACTTGGCGACGGGCCTCCTGCTTCCAATCTGGTCGGCGCTTCCCAGCGACCATCTTGCCGTCAATCGCATTGTCGATGGCGAAGGGCGTTCCTGGCTCGGCCGCCTCGTCTTCGAGGACCGTGTGCCGCAACTCCTCAACACGCTCGGCATCAATCGCTCGGGAAACCTCCCGTCCGACGCGATCGTCAAGGCCGTACTGGCGGGGCGAAATATCGAGCTCAATTGGCCGTTTCCTCTGATGGTCAAACGGTCACTGGTCAACGGCACCCAGCGTATCGAACTCGTCGGGTGCCCTTATGAAAGGCTGCCTGCGCTCAAGGCGCTCGGCTGTTTCACCGAGGTCATCCAATACAAGACGCGGGTGTTCGTCCCGGCGGCAACGGCGGACACCATTTTGGGGCGGCTGCTCAAGAGCGGCCAAGCATGGACGTAGCTACTGGTGTTGTCATCGTTATTGGTATCGGTGTCGAGAAGATGGACAACGATCAATCCGCCGTCCAGGGGTCGATCAGGGCGATCCCGCAATCCTCGAAATCCCTGATATTGCGCGTCGCGACTGCGGCCCCACGATCCGCAGGCAGCCGCTAAGGTCGATGGCGACGGCCAGCTCCCGCAATATCGTGGCATCGAGGCTCAAGGATATTCGAAGTTGGTATATAGCGAACTGGTTGGTGGGTTCCCGAACTGGGGAGGTGCGAAGGCGCAATGCCGTTTACGGTGATGTCTGTTGTTCAGCAGAAGTTGGTAAGCGGCGTTTGTCGTACATGGAGCATCCTGAACCGATCGAACACGGTTAGAAATTCGGTATCGTCGGCAAGAACGTCGCGAGCGCTGCACATCGGTGCCTCGGCGATCGCACGCCGGTCGTAGCCTTCATGCGCTGCATCGTTAAACAACCCCTGCACCAAGGCGTAAACGTTGGCAACCTGACCACTTTCATCCTCGGGAATACTGCCGCTCATAGTGCCTCATGATGTGTAATAATGTCTAGGATCCGGCATCTCGGCCTCTGCCCGGTTCGCCTTCTCCCAACAATTTTAGCTCCGTTCGGTATCTACCAGCAAAGCGCTGGAAGGCTAAGTGACTCTGCAGACTCGTCAATCTTGGAAAACGCAGTTCGGGAAAGTTCCAACAACGACAGCGCGCTTATCCGGTGCTGAGAAGCGCAACGGAGACGAACGCGGATTATCGTATATGAACAACATTGTACGACGACTGGAGCCATAACTATCGTCAATTTCGGCAATATCTCAATTCGCATATAGATGCTGCATGCCGCTCTCCAGTTGCAGTCGTTCGCAGCCATGGCGGGGAAAGAGAAGGGGGAAGGGCCCTGGTGTTCGGACTGATCCGGACGCCGAAAGGAGCTCTATCCCGATGACCACTACCGTAAAGCTTTCGAAGCTTGCGCTATCCCCCATCAACGTCCGCAAGAGACCTGACGAACAGCTGGAGATTCCCCAACTCGCCGCCAATATCGCGGCGAAGGGCGTTTTGCAGAATCTCCTCGTCACCCCGGTCAAGAAGCCGCGCGGCACTTTCGAAGTGTTCGACGGGGGCCGACGCCTGAGAGCACTGAAGAAGCTCGCCGAGGACGGCGCGATCAATCCCGACCAGTATGATGTCCCGGTCAAGGTGCTCGTCGGCGACGAAGCCACCCTGTCCGAAACATCGACGGCCGCAAACTTCCACCAGCTCAAGATGACGCCCGCCGAAGAATGCCGCGCGTTCCAATATTTCATCGGCCTGACGAACGACATCGACGGAGTCGCAAAGCGCAACGGCGTCACGCGCCGCTTCATCGAGGGCCGGCTCCGGCTCGCCATGTTGGCGGATCCGATCTTCGAAGCGCTGAGCGAAGGCCTCATTACGCTCGACGTCGCCAAGGCTTACGCATCGACCGAAAACACGGAGAAGCAACTTCACGTCTGGCAGGCCTATGGCCCCGGCTACACCAACGCCGACACTATCCGCCGGGTCATCGGGAACGAGACCATGAGCCCGACGGACGCTGTGGCGATTCTCGTCGGCGAGGATCGCTATGTCGAGGCCGGCGGCAAAATCGACCGGGACCTGTTCAGCGAAGCGGGCGACCGGTGGGTCGATCCCGAAATCGTGCAACGGCTCGCCGCCGATATCATGGCAGCGGAGGCCAAACGCATCGGCGAAGAACTCGGGCTCGCCTGGATCCGCCCCATTGCGTCCAACTATACGCATAGCGCAGCCACCGGCCTCTTCCGGGTGATCCTGCCGTTCGCCGGGCCTACCGACGAGCAACGCGAACGACTCGAAGCGATCTCCCAGCGCCAGGATGGAATCCGGGCGGCCATGGACGAAGCCGAACTGAGCGACGAGGAATTCACGGCGCTCGACAAGGAATATGAGGATCTCGAGGATGAAGCCGACGACATCCGTTCGACACGCATCCTGCTTCCCGAAGAGCTCAAGCCGCGCGTCGGCAAGTTCCTCAAGCTTTCGCCAACCGGTGAAATGGTCCTCGACGACCAATATTACGGCGAGGAAGCCGTCCGCATCGGCGGTGATGCCGACGAAGGCAGTAGCGATGGCACGGCTGGCGACCGGTCGGGGAGTGTGGGGCGGGCGCAGCCGGCGGTGCCGCCTCGGCCCGAAAACGTCGCGCCGGGCGGCAAGCTGCTCAGCGCCCGGCTCTATGACGAACTCGCCATGCAGCGCCGCGACGTGCTCGCCGCGGTCCTCCTCGGCCATCCGGCGCTCGCGCTCGATTATGCGCTCTTCGTGATGATCGACGATCGCTTGAGTTCGTTCAGCTCCTATGGATCGACGATCCGCGCGCGTTCGCCGCAAGACCCCGTCACCGGCAACAAACCCGCGACGCGTGCGAGCACCTATCTTGCGGAGGCCCATGACGGGCTCGACGCCAGCTGGACGGAACATCAATCCGAGGTCGAACGATTCGAGGCCTTCCGCGCCATGGACGATGACAGCAAGGCGGCTTGGCTCGCCTATGTCGTCGCCATGTCGCTCGAGGCGAAACCGAGCTATCGCGCCGAACAATGCGCACTTCACAACCGGCTCGCGACGATCATGGAGATCGACACGGCAAGCTGGTGGCGGCCGACATCGGAGAATTTCTTCGACCGCATCAGCAAGGGTTCGATCCTTTCGCTGCTCGCGGAGGTCGGCGGATCGACCCTCATGGCCCGCAACGCGACGATGAAGAAAGCCGAAATCTCGGAATCGTGCCAGAAGCTGTTCGCCGGTGAAGCAATCGTCGAGCCCGACGTGCGCGAAGCGGCCCTAGCATGGGTGCCCAACGCGATGCGCTTCCTCGATCCTGCGGAGCAGGAGGAGCCTGTCGCCGAGGTTACCGATGCCGCGATCGCCGACGCGCCCGAGGTGGAACCCTCTGGATCCGGCCGGCCCGTTGAGGGCGAGGACGCCGGCGAAGTGCTGGACGCCGTCGCGGCCTGATCGCCTCCTCCAATGCCTGACCGTCGGCGCAAGGTCTGCGTCGACGGTCCCATTTTCATACCGATCGAAGGATCCGGCATGTACGTCTCAACGCGCAGAACCCGTGACCCCGCGAGCGAAATCACCGATCTCATTATCCGAAAGCTCGAGGAAGGCGTGCACCCCTGGACGCGCCCATGGAGTACAAGTGGCTGCGATCGGCCGCTGCGTCACTGCGGGACTCCGTACACTGGGATCAATACGCTCCATCTCTGGGCCATCGGAGATGCCTGCGGCTATAGCTCCCGCTACTGGATGACCGCGCGGCAGGCCGAAGCTCTGGGCGGTAGCGTGCGTCCTCACCAAACAGGGACAATCTCGGTCTTTGCCTCCTCGTTCAGAAAGCGCGAAACCCATCCTGAAACCGGTCTCGACACCCAGCGTACCATTCGCTTCCTGCGCCATTATCTCGTTTTCAATGCCGACCAGATCAACGGTATACCGAACTATTTTCATGCGGGGCAAAAACCCGAGGCCGTGGTGACGCCGTCGGAACGCCAGTCTGCGATCGATGCCTTTCTCGCGGCAATCCCGGCTGATGTCCGCCACGGGGGACGCGAAGCCTATTATTCGCCCGAACTGGACTACATCCAGCTTCCAAAACCTCGCTCGTTTCAAAGCATGGATTTCTACGCGTCGACGAGATGCCACGAAACCCTGCATTGGTCGGGACATGGGACGCGCCTTGCGCGTAAATTCGGAAAGCGGTTCGGCGACAAGGCCTATGCGTTCGAAGAACTGGTGGCGACTGTCGGCGAGGGCTTCTGTTGCGCACACCTGGGCCTGCCGGGTGTGCTGCACGACTGCCACGCAAGCTATGTAAAGCACTGGCTCTCGATCCTGCGCGGCGACAAGACGGCGATCATTCATGCCGCCGCCAAAGCTGAGCAGGCATTCGCATTTCTGAAGAGCTTCAGCAGCCCGAAGGACGATGCAGCCCCGGGCACCGGGCTACCTGGAGCGCGCCGTTCCGCGCGCATCGCCTGACGCCGGCCCCAATCATCCTCATCTCCTTCGACCGCCACACTGTACAAGGAGCATCGTCATGGGCTGGCTCACCATGCCCCGCATTTCCATGGGCGGCGACGCGACGGCCAAAGCCTATCTCGATGCCCAGTTTGCCCATCAGCGCGAAGATGACGATGGCGTCTCGCGCGGCTTGAAGGTGCTGGGGTCGAGCTGTCCGGGCAACCGCGTCTATTATGCCGCCGTGCAGGCCATGACGGACGGCATCGGCCGGGAGGTCGTGGCTATCGTCTGCCTCGTTCGCTGGAATCCTCGCGCGAAGGACGGCTATGTCTTCGGCTACAAATCGATGGACGAAACAATGGGTCCTTGCGAAGTCGCCTGCCTTGAGCAAATTCTCGATCTGCTGTCAGGTGTCGTAGCGTTTCTTGACCTGGCGGGTGAATTGCATCGATCGTGTCGTGTTCACGCGCATCAAAATATCTCCTCTCGACCAAAGAGGCGATTAATTCCTGAACGTCCAGTGCAACATTTCTTGCGGCTATCGAACCTGCTCAGCAGCATTATGATATGGTCCTGTCCTCAAAGAAAGAGCACCTATGTGTTCTGCTCGGGATCACTGGCCCTTGCCGCCAGAATCGCGCGCATTTCGTCGACTGCGGAAGAAACTTGCCGATGGGTATGATCCGATAGCCATACGAGTGTGCGTCGCCCATCTCGCGGATCGACTGCGCTTTTCAAGTGTCCTTGGTTCACCAACCTGCCGATGGTGCGCAATGTCGTGGCCTTCGGTACATTCATCGATGTGTAGATATCCGATAGAGACAATCGGCCGTCCGTGGCCTGCGATCCGAAGAGATCTAACAGTATTACCCAAACAGCATCCGCGAAGGCGATCTCCGACAGTATCTCATTCCGGGCTTGGTTCGCTGCCAGTAAGGCCTTGGCGAATAATACGGGATCAGCCTCGGCGTCACTCACCGTTCCTTTTGAGTATCGACCCGACTTGGTAGCCTTCACGGGCGAAGGCCGCAAACACTGACGCCGTGCGGCGACGGCAAACCGGTGCAGCAATATCTGGTTCTGCGCCCATCCACCGTTTCGTACCCATTGTCATATCTTCAGGACTTCCTTTGTGTCAAAATGCCGCAAGGAGCTGCAACTTTGCACGATTTAATTGGTCCAAATAGGTAGTGTGGCGGAGCAGCGAGCTTGCAGGTGCGGCACGATTTCGAGGAGGTTCGGGCATGCGTCGAGGTCCGTGAAACCGTTTAGCAGGCAGCGGCCAGTCGTGGCGATCGGATGGCCGTCTTCCGACCCACTGGCCGGATATGCCAGGACAGATCGCGCGGTTCGGAAATGGCGCGCGCAAGACTGAGTATCGTCTGCCCGGGCGCTGGTTGGCAAAGATGATCTCGGATCTTTTTCTGTCAGCGAGTTCAACCCGGCTCGCAAATCTGGAAACGACACAGGCGAGATCGTCGGCTATCCAAATGACGTTTGGTTTCTTTGCCTCGCGGTGCCCATTGGAAAATGGTGTCAAGGTAGAGAGTTGGTCAGAATTCATTTCCCGCTCCCCGGGACCCGAAATGTGAAGTATGGAAGCATAAACCTTCATCTCAAAGTAGATATGTATCGGCAATGAGCGTCAACGCACGCCTTTCAATGTCTGCTTTCATTTACGTTCCGCTGGAAGCGCCCTGACTGCGACGGACCGACTCGGATGTCACGGCGACGAATATCAGACCTCACATTTCTCACCGCCCATAGACGCGACGCTTTTGCTCTAAGCGTGATGCTGGCTCTGCGCTGCATTACCGATTTGTTGGGTTTGCGCTCGTTTGTGAAAGCGGTCATCTGTACTTGCGTCGCAGGGGTTCGGATTGGCTAACAGGTCGCAGATCGGAGGCAAATCCCATTGACGGTGGTCAGTTGCTTCTGCAAATCGTCCTGGCAGGGGGAGTTGTGCAAGTTTCAATTGCTTATCAGGGGGGCGGTGCCCGCGTGGTCGAACTGCTCGCCGCCGTTGAGGCATGCCGGGCAGCCGAGGCAGAGGGGCGCATGGAAATCGTGCGGCTGAGTGGCGCATCAGCGGGCGCCATCGCAGCCGCTATGCATGCCACCGGATGTGACATCCAGAAGATCATTTTCGAAGCACCTAGCTTGCAATCGCACGTGATGCGTTATTTTCCGGCAAACCGCCTTCGCAAGCGCAACGCTATTCCGCGGTTGCTCCGCGGCCTTGCACTTTTCGACGAAAAGCACGTGCGTGAACTTCTCCTTCGCATGTTCGATATGGGCGGTGTCGATGCTGAAAAATCAATACGTGACCTGGTCATAGGCAGAAAATGTGAACTGCGAATCATGCGGTCCGATATCCGCTTCAACAACGTGTCGGCAGCGACCGAGGCATCTGAGGCTCGGCTGGTCGACGCGCTAGTCGACTCAGCTGCCATTCCTTTTGCCTTTCGTCTGCCGGGCGTATCTGCAGACCCTGAAATCCTTGATGGCGGGTTGTTCCAGAACCTGCCCGCCCGTGCGGCGATGGATGGGTTGACGAGTGGGCAGGTCGCGCTTGGATTTTCTTTTCCCAAGGAGGACGCGCCCGATCTGCGCAAGGCATCCTTGCTCGACTATGGAAAAGCTATCCTTTCCAGCTTGCTCGACGAGCGCATCGACGACGCGGCTCAGCAGATCAAGCCGAGCAATATCATCCAAATCCCCAATCGACGGTCCACCTTCGAGTTTTCGAGGATATTCGACAAGAGTGTGGCCAGCCAGTTTTCGGAAGATGTGGCCGATATCGGCAGGCGGCTGGAAAATTGGATCCGGACAATGGAACGCATGGATGGTCCGGACTGGCATTCTGACCATCCGGCTGATGTAGCTGAGCAGGCCGCCCGCACACAGACCGAAGTGGCTAAATTCTATGATGATGTCAGCACGGGAGGCTATCACGCCCGCAGCATCAGCCACGAAGTGATATATCAGTCATTCAACCGGGACATGCCCGACATTTATACCCTGCGCATAGAGATTCATGGCGACCGGAACGAAGGGCTCCAGTTCCTTCAGTTTTTCTTTTACGATTCCGATACGGGTCCGATCAAGAAGACGAAAATCGAAGTCCTGGGTTCGAATGGCGAGGCTCGCCTGGCTATGACCTTGCCACTCAAAATTGCCGGTAAGCGTGTACGCGGATCGCTTCTGTGCCTGGATCGCCCACTTTCGCCGACTGACGTCATCACCGTCGTGAAGACGGAGGAGAGCTTCGACGGAATGATCGAATATGAAACCAAAGGATTTTGCTATCAGACGGTTGGGCTCGGACCGGGCCGCACGACGGATCGTCTCTTGATCACGGTTCACTTTCCGAATGAATTCGCTCCGGCGCATTTTAGTGATGCATCGAGGGATCGCCCAAGCGACACAAAACAGCTCTCCGAGGAAGTGGGATTGCACGTTAGCACGACAAGTTCTATGTCGAAGACCGCCCGCACGGGCTGCCGAACGTTAACGAACGAGGCAAAAATCGACGGATCGTCGGAACTTCGACGGTTTGTTAAGGTTGGTTATTATAGATAGAGCCAGAAAGGCAGGAACATGTCGGGTACTCAGGAAATTTAATCCTTCGGCGGTGGTGACGTTTCGCGCACTGCCTTTCCCGTGGCTGAGCGGGCTTCCTTGCTACATCATATTGCTTCATTCAGATCTTTCATTTCTTGGATTTGCCGCACTGATCCGCGATTGCGGTTGCGCGCAATCAACAGCAAGACTGAAGCTCTGTCCTGCATATGATTGTGGATGCCGCCTGGTGACGACATGATTGGGCGATTTTTCAAGCTCGCCTTCTGGCTGGTGCTTTTCGGGACGCTGTGGTTCGCTTGGTCCCCGCGGCCGCCTGTGCTGATCGCCGACGATAAAATGCAGCACATCCTGGCTTTTGCGGCGCTGACGGTCTTGTTTTGTCTGGCCTATCCGGTAGTCCGCTGGTTCTGGATCCTCGCGATGCTGGCAGCGCTCGGCGCGCTGATCGAATATGTGCAGGCGATACCAGTCTTGCACCGCGATAGCGATATCCGCGACTGGTACGCCGATCTCGCTGCTATTGCCGTTACCATGATATTGTGCAGCATCATTCGAAAGCTCGGTAGGGCGCGAAGACGTCCGCTCCAGTCAGCCTCGCATGTGCAAGGAGCCGGCGAGCGGTGACGGTTGTTATCGAGTGCCGCTAGAGCCGCAAGGCCCGGCGAGTTGTGCCGCACCTAACGATAGCAAGGAAGCCCCGCCGGTGCACATGCACCAGCGGGGCTCGAACGATCGCCTCTTGCGGGATCAGGCCTGCGGCTCGGGAGCAGGCTCTTCCGACGGAGCGGCATCGATGGGATCATCCAGGTGATGAAGAAGCCCATGCCCACCATGGTGAAGACCACGAGACCGAGCGCGAGTTCGAGCACCGTCTTGCCGTCCTTGAACAATTCCTCGCGCGGGATGCGCCAGCCGTCGAGGAAGAGGAGCGGCGGCAGGGGGAGCAGGAAGAAGATTTCCGGATAGAGCGTCACGCGCCAGTCGGCGACTAGCCCGATGACGGCGCCCAGCGCGATCTGGAACAACGGGCGCGGGAAAGGCAGGGGAATGACCCGCGATACGATGCCGCTGAAGATGACTGCGAGCAGCAGGAGGGGGATCATCGTGATGTTTTCCAAAAATCCTGTCCTGCTGAGGGCGAAAATGTTGCCGAAAGGTTCGGAGGAGGGCGGCCGCCCTCATCAACCGGCACAGCGCTAGCGTCCAATTGGCAAGCGCATCTTTTGCTCGCCGGCCATAACATGGCGCAGGTCGTCATCGCGTTTCAATGAGGTTTGAGATGCACGGTTATGAAAAGAAGTGACCCTTGGTCAAACAGGGAAAGCGGTGAAGCTTGGGGAGGGCAGTATACTGCCATTCGCTTAGGCGAGACCTTCTATCGGGGCAAACCGCACAGCCAAGCTATCCGAAGGCGCGGGGTGGCCTTTTCATCCTGTCTTCACATATCGCGTCTAGCAGTGATCATCCTCTCGCGACCCGGAGGATGTTGAACCCCGTCGAACCTTTCGTTCGGCGGGGTTCTTCACGGCTAAGCGAAAAGAGGGGGGTCGGCCGCCCTGTTCGCTGCCGTTGAGGTGGGGGCAAGCGGCACCGGACTGGCAAGAGTCTCCGTCAATATTATGAACGAATTCTTGATTTAGGGGCCGGTTTTCGATGAACTGGTCCACCTGCCGCTCGTCCCAAGTCTAGCGCGACATCGGGATCGATTGGAGCAGGTTCCGAAGATTGTCCTGTCACTAGCGCTCGACGCTTTCATAGCCTCGGGCGGCGATGCCCGTGCGAGCGTTTCGTTCGCCGTCCGCGCATCTGGGTATGTGCCCCGTTGTGGGCGATCTTGCCGCTCGCACGCACCGCGCGTGATGACTCTGGTGCGTCGTTAAACGCCGGAATAGGGGATGCGTCTATCTGCATCGGAATCGGAGAAGCGCGAGAAGTTTGTCGCCAATGTCGTCGTAGCATCGTTCCGCATCGGCTTCTGTGGTCTGATCTTCATAGATGAAATCCTAGAACCATGTGTGATAGGCCGACGCTTCGAGCGTATAGCCGGGACCGCCGCCGCGCAGCACGGCCTCGACGCTCACCGCCTTTTCGAGTTTGAAGTTGGGATTGCCGACCTCGAATGCCTCGTTGCACAAAGAATTTTGCTCGCACGATGTCGAGGTCGGCAAGCATATTCCGCCGTTGCACGGAGATATCGCACGCTTGATGGCCCGGTTCGATCGCACCCATAGCTCTCGCCCACTCAGCAAGATGCGGCAGATTCAGACCGTTGGCGCAGTCCACAACCGTTTTCTCTGGATTCACCCTTCCCTCGACGGCAACGATCGCGTTGCGCGGCTGGTGTCGCATGCCCTGCTCAAGCGGCTCGATATCGGCACAAGTCTTTGGTCTGTCGCCCGCGGTCTTGCCCGCGATGAGGTACGCTACAAGGCCTTGCTGCAACAGGCCGACGGTCCTCGCGAGGGCGGCCGCGCGGCCGGGGCAATCTCACTCAGCGCGGACTCATCACATTCTGCAAATTCTTCATCGGACGCTCGGTCGATCATATCCACTTCATGAGCAGCCTGTTGGAGCCTGCGACGATGTTGACGCGGATGGAGATTCATGTCGAAGAAGGAGGTGCGCGGAATGTCACCGCCGCCTTGGTCGAGCGCGGCATGCTCACAACGCCTACGCATCGCGCGCCGTTTCCAGCCGATGTCGCTGAGCGCTGGTTTCCCAATCTCTATCCCGCCAACGCGGGGTCGCTCAAATGACCGACAGGATCGTCGAACTCATCCGGCGCTTTGCTCCGCTATCGGCTCGTTCACGAGAATGGGAATTTCTGTCGCCGGGAGACGGAAAGCTCCAGCGCTGGCACGAGATTGAGGACGAATATCGCGTCCTTAATATATTAGGGAATCTCAGGCGGCGATCGCAGGGCGGATGATGCAGGTGAAGCTGGACTTTTTCGCGGCGATCGAGACGACCCGGTTCCGGTGACTAAGGACAATTTCGCTAACAATATAGCGGCCTCGGTCGCCATGAACGAGGATTTCGCAGTTCGGGCAGGGTGCATTAACCTGATTCACCGCCAACCTTCGTACCCGACGCATATCCATGAGGATCTGCTCGGGCGCTGCTTCTTCGTCGGGGCGAGGGCTCGCTTCTGAAGGGGCGGGCGGGATCGTCGCATCCTCGGTGCCGGCGATCTCGTCTCCGCCACTGGAATCATTATACCCGCTTCCAATAGGCAAAATTCTGGTTCAATCAGGGTACGAAGTTTCACTATAGGAGCAAGATCAGTGGCGCGCGCGACAGCGGTATCCAAAAGGCAGAAGCCTGCGATTGGCGGTGTTGCCGTCATTTTGAAGACGCTGCGAAACAAGGCGGGGCTGACCCTCAATGAACTCGCGCGCCATGCCGGGGTCGCTTCATCGACCATTTCGAAGATCGAGAGCGGCCAGCTTTCGCCAGGCTATGATATCATCACCCGGCTCGCGGACGGTCTCGGGGTCGATGTGGCCGAGCTGTTCCGGCCGAACATCGCGGCAGCGCCCACCGGTCGCCGTGCGGTCACGCGCCGCGGGCAGGGTGAACGCCACGAGACCGACTATTACAAATATGAGATTCTCGCGAGTGACGTCGCGCGCAAGGATTTTCTGCCTCTTATCGCGAATGTCAAGGCGCGCAGCCGTTTCGACTGGGACACGCTCCCCTCGCATGAGGGGGAGGAGATGGTGTATGTCCTTGAGGGCAAGGTTACCGTCTTCAGCGAGCACTATGAGCCACTCGAACTCGAGTTCGGGGACAGCGTCTATTTCGATAGCCGCTCGGGACATGCCCTCGTTTCGACGAGCGACGAAGATGCGCGGATTCTTTGGGTCAGTTCGGCTCACGGCCCGCTGACGCGGCCGGTGCAGGCCATGGCGCCTGAATCGTCGTAACCGAAACTGCGCGTCTTCGGAGGCCGGATACCGCCCTATATCAAGCTCTCAACCGTCAACCGCTGTCGAATGGCGCATCGTCGGCTAGCGTCGCTCGCCGGTACGGCCCCGGGGGCAGGCGCTTCCGGCGTAGATACGCCACATCCGAAGAAACGGGTCGCGCCGCTAACAACACAGTTGGCGCTAGCGGCCGTGTTTGCGACGGGCATGCGTCTGCCCTCGATACGAAGCAGACATTACGCTGGCTGTTCGACGCTTACCGGTCGGCCTGCGGGCGATAGGCCCAGCACTCGACCTCGACGCGTGCGTTGGCAGCCAAGTCGGAGGCACCGAACGCGCTACGCGCGGGTAACCGATCCGGCTTGAAATAGTCGATATAGACTGCGTTGAATTCCTGCAACAGGGCCATGTCGGTCAACATCACGGTGCATTTTACGACATCGTCGAAGCTGGCGCCATGTTTCCCTAAGGTCGCCCCGATGCGGTTCATCACCGACCGGCTCTCGTCCCCGAAAGGGACCTTTCCGGCCGTCTCGCCGATCTGGCCTGACAATATCAGGAAGTCTCCCGTCCGCACGGCTTCCGAAAAGGGCGCTCCCGGCCAATCGGCAGCGAGAAACTCCGGCGAGAGGGGGCGGGCGTTGGCGTACGTCGCGCCGAGCGTCAGAGCACCTGCCAAGGCGGCGATCACAGAACGTATCATATCATCTCTTCCTTGTTCGAGACACCGTCCAATATACGACGGTATCTGCTTAAATATGATTGGAAATATCTTGGTCACATCAGGGAGCCTTGAGCCAGAGCGCCATTTCCGATCTCGCGCAGGCGGCAACGCAGACAGCCGGCGTCCAGCGTGCAGAAGGCCCCGCATCCGTTTGACCTTCCGGGGCCGGCCCCGTGATCACCTTGTCTCACCGGCGTCCGGCCCTTGACGAGCCGGGTCAGCGGGACGGGAGGATCGTCGCGCGGCACGCGCCGAAGCCGATTGGCACGAAGCCGTCCGCCGTCGCCTGGCCGCGGAAGCTTACTTCGTCGCCATCCTCGAGGAAGGTCCGTGTCTCGCCTCCGGGCAACGCGACCGGACGCCGCCCGCCCTCGCTGATCTCCATAAGACTTCCGTAGCCGCTGCGGTCGGGCGCCGATATTGTGCCCGTTCCCATCAGGTCGCCCGGCATAAGATTGCATCCGTTCGAGGCGTGGTGCGCGACAATCTGGTTAATCGTCCAGTACATGCTAGTTGCCGGACCACTGCTGAGACAAAAGGGGGGGCGACCTTCCTTGCGCATTTGCGCGGTCGAGATGAAGACTTCGAGCGTGATGGCGAAGGCGCCATGTTGCTGGTCGGCCGCGTCGAGCAAATAAGGAAGCGGGACCGGATCGGCCGCCACGCGGGCGGGCTGGGCGGTGCGGAAGGGCGCCAGAGCTTCCATCGTCACGATCCATGGCGAGACACTGGTATGGAAATTTTTCGACAGGAAGGGACCGAGCGGCTGATATTCCCAAGCCTGGATGTCGCGGGCGGACCAGTCGTTCAGCAGCGAGAGGCCCGCCACATGATCGGCCGCCGAGCCGATCGCGATCGGGGCGCCGAGCGCGTTGCCCGGTCCGATCCACACGCCGAGTTCGAGCTCATAGTCCAGACGGGCCGTCGGACCGAAAGCGGGGATGCTCTGGTCCGGACCCTTGCGCTGGCCGGCCGGGCGTCGCACCGGTACGCCGCTAGGTCTGAGCGAGGAGGCACGGCCATGGTAGCCGATCGGCACATATTTGTAGTTCGGCAACAGCGGATTGTCGGGCCGCAGCTGGCGTCCGATATTCTCGGCATGATGGATGCCGACATAGAAATCCGTGTAGTCGCCGACGCGTGCCGGGACGTGAAGCTCGCAGTTTTTGGCAAGCAGCAGTTTGTTTTCGCCGATGTTCCGGCAGCCTCGATCGGACAGGAGCTCGCTGATCCGTCGACGCAGTGCAATCCTGCGCGCGCGCGGCAATGCAAGAAGGGCATTGACGTCAGGCAGGATGCAGGCGGTCGCGACGAGATCGCCCAACAGCCCGGCTTGGGCGCATGCTCGCAGGTCGAGAATCTGGTCGCCGATCGCAACGCCGATGCGTTCGTCCTGCTCGGACGGCGAGAAGAGGCCGAACGGGAGGTTCTGCACCGGAAACTCGGGATGGCCGTTCGCACTCTCGACCCAGCTCGACCGGTGCGGGTCGTGCGTCTTGTCGGTCGTCCACCAGCTCATTGCACACCTCGCGCGCCGAGGGGGCAGTGTGACCGGAGCTCGACGCCCGCGTGCGTTATCAAACAGCCGAAGCGCGCGCGCCAGAGAGGATATTGGCGCGCCTCGCGTGCTTCCGGTGCATTCCATGCCGGCGTCATATCGCTTCGGCGGCAAGTGCGGCCGCCTCCCTTTGCAACGCTGCCTCGGCGGCCGCAAAATCGGGCAGCGCGAAGCCGACGGCCTTGAAAATCGTGATGGCCGTGCGCGACGGCCGCGGAGATGGATGATCGATGAGTTCTCGTAGCTGTCCGGCGATCGCATCGCGGGTTATAACGCCTTTTTCGATCGGCTGCACGAGATCCCCCGACTCGACTAGCGCGGCACCGGTGTCGATCCATATGGCGTCGGCTCTCGCGACGAGCCGATCGTCGACCTCGCGCATGGTCGGGTGGAAGCTGCCGACGAGATCGACATGCGTGCCGGGCCGCACCCAGTCGCCGTCGAACAATGGTTCGGTCGCCGAGGTCGCGGCCGAGATGACGTCGGCGGCAGCGATGCTCGTCTGCAGCGAAGACGATAGCTCGCATGCGGTCCCTTCAGCGCACAATGAGTCCACGAGCGCGCGTGCCGCCTCCGCGCTCCGGCCGAAGATCTCGATCGTCCTGAAGCGGCCAGTCGACCGGTAGGCGCGAACTAGGTTGCAGGCGATCGGGCCGGTGCCCACAACGAGAAGCCGGCTCGCATCGTCGCGTGCGAGGCATCGCGAGCCGATCAGCGAAATGGCCGCGGTGCGGCGCGCAGTCAGTTCCTCGCCGTCAAGTATCGCGAGGATATTGCCGCTGCGCGCGTCGAGCATCAGATAGGTCGCGCCGTGCGACGGGCGTCCGTCCGAGCGGTTGCTCGGCCAGAAAGTAACCAGCTTGATGCCGATTGCGTTGTCGTTCTGCCAGGCTGGCATGACGAGCAGCGTTCCGCCACCCGAATGGCTACCGCCCTGGAGATCGAAGGAGATGCGCGGCGGAGCACTGAAGCCGGAGCCGCGCAACTTGTTCTCGATCGCAAGAACGAGCGAGGCCCAAGGCAGGCAGTCGCGGACGTCGGCCGCCGTCAGTTCGATCATGTCCTGAGTTCGCTTGCAGAGAGGCCCGTCTGACCGGTGCTGCACGGCGTGCCCGCGCCGCGCCGGTTCGGGATAATGAGAAGAATGCCGCCCAGCGCGAGCGGTACCGGCCCCAATGCACTCATCAGCAGATCGGTGACGATGTTCCATATCCGCGGGATCAGGATCAGCACACCCGCCGGCGCCGCAGGCATGTGATGGATGTCGGTGAGACAGAAAGAGAGAAAGATGCCGATAATCGTCATATGACTGGCGGTCGCGAATTCGAGGGCACAGCCGGCTTGAGGAGCAAGCCAAACGGCGCGCGAGGCGCGGCGGCAATCGCCGGTCGAGAAAAGTCGTTGTGGCTCAAAGATACCCCGTCATGCCAAGCTGGCAATATTTCGTTTCGTCATAAGTATAGTATCATCAGAAATATTTAAGTCAATTATGTCCGGTACGCCTCGCGCACTGCGCTCAATGCGATCAGCGAAATGACCCCTGCGACGGCCAGATACGCGGCGGGGCCGGGCGGTCCGAACGTGGCGCTCAGCATGGCGAAGATCATCGGCGCAAAGCCGCCAAGGGTCATCACCGCTAGGTTATAGCTCACCGACAGGCCTAGCGAGCGAAGGGCCACCGGGAACAGCCTTGCCATGAGAAGTGGAAGTGCGCCGAAGTAGCCCGCGAGCAGCGTCGCAATGCCCGCCTGCACGCCGATCAGGCCGGCGAGGCCGGGAGCCATGGTGAGCCCTATGAGGGCGGGGACGGGAGCGAGTACCAGTCCGAGCGCCGCCGGCAACGCCACCGCCCGGAAGCCGGCCCGGTCGGCGAGCCAGCCCGCCGCCGGCGTCACCACGACTAGGATAAGACTCGCGACGAGCGACGACTGAAAGCCGGCGCTGGCGGGCAGATGCAATATGTCGGTCGCGTAGGTTGGCAGATAGACCAAGAAATAGGCGCCGACGCTGGCGGCCGATACGAGGCCAGCGCCGACGAGCACCGGGCGGATCAACGGTCTGACGGCGACCTTGGTGACCAGATCGCCCGCGCGCGACGCCGCGGTGAACTCGGGCGTCTCGGTCGCGTGGTTTCGCACGAAGAAGGCCACGGGTCCGATCAGCGTGCCCAGGAGAAACGGGAGACGCCAGCCCCAGGCGGCGATCTCGCGCGGGTCGAGCAGTGAGGTGAGCAGCGTGGCGACGACCGCGGCGAGGAGCATGCCTATGCCCTGGCTTGCAAACTGGATGCTCGCGACGAACCCGAGGCGGCGCACGCCCTGCTCGGACAAATAGGTAGTGGCACTGCCGAATTCGCCCCCGGCCGAAAAGCCCTGGACGAGACGCGCGAGGAGGAGAAGCGCAGGCGCCGCCATGCCCACCTGTTCATAAGTCGGAAGAATCGTGATCAGCAGGGTTGCCCCGCACATCAGTGCGCTCGCGAGGACGAGCGCGGCCCGCCGTCCCCTCCGGTCCGAATAGCGCCCGATGACGATGCCGCCGATCGGCCGGGCCACGAAGGAGAGGCCGAATGTCCCGAACACGAGCAGCCGCGAGGTCAGTGGGTCCTCCGCCGGAAAGAAGAGCTGCCCGATCACGACCGCGAAATAGGCGTAGACGAGGATATCGTACCATTCGAGCGCGTTACCGATCGCGGCGCCTGCGACATTGCGAACGACGGTCGCGCGCGGAGGGCTGCCGGCTGTAGTCATGCCCGCAGCGCCCCGGGCAGGGCGACCATGAAGGCGTTGCAGCGTTGGATCTGCTCGATCAAGATAAATTCGTCGGGCGCGTGCGCTTGTTCGATCGAGCCGGGGCCGCAAATCACCGTCGAAAGACCCGCGCGCTGGAAAATTCCTGCTTCCGATCCGAAAGCGACGCAGCGGCCCTGTTCATTATCGCCGGTTATGCGTCGCGCGAGCGCGGCGGCCGCGCCGTCCGGCTCGGGGGCGAGCGGCGGAACCTCGGCGAGCGGACGGACCGCGACACCAGCGTCGGATGAAAAAGCGCGCATCGCCCGGTCGGTCTCCTCGGCCGCCGCCAGAAAAGGGGCGAGGAGGTCGCGCGGATCCACCCCCGGCACGCAGCGAAGATCGAAGCTGAAGCGGCACTCGGCCGCGAGAATATTGGCGGCCGTTCCGCCTTCGATGCGGCCGACGGTAAGCGTCGAAAAGGGCGGCTCGAATGCGTCCCGCTGCGCCCCGCGAGCGAGAGATTCGGCAAGGGCATGCAGCCGCTCGAGAAGGGGAATGGCGTGCATGATGGCGGAAATTCCCTGCTGCGGCGCGCTCGAGTGGCCGGCGACGCCGCGAACGAGAACCTCGAACAGCGCTGCGCCCTTGTGGCCCTCGACAATCCGCATCGAGGTCGGCTCGCCGACGATCGCGATCGCGGGCTCCCAGCAATCCGTGGCAACGGTGGTTGCCAGCGCAGGCGCGCCGAGGCACCCGACTTCTTCGTCATAGGAGAGCGCGAGATGGATCGGACGGGCGAGCCCGGACCGCGCGAACTGCGGCGCGGCGGCGAGCGCGCAGGCGATGAACGCCTTCATGTCGGCGACGCCGCGCCCGAAAATTCGCTCGCCGTCGACGGTCAACCGAAAGGGATCCGATGTCCATCGCTGGCCATCGACCGGGACGACGTCGGTATGGCCGGACAGGACGATGCCTCCGCTGCGCGCCGGACCGATGGTCGCGATCAGGTTCGCCTTGCGACCGTCCGCGCTCGGAAGCCGCCGCGCGCCGATCCCCGCCTCGGCAAGATAGTCCTCGACAAAGCTGATCAGCGCGAGGTTGGATTCGCGCGAGGTCGTATCGAACGCGACAAGCCGTTCGAGGAGGGTGATGCTCGCGCGGGCGGCGCTGGTATTGGACATGTTCGGTTCCCTTGGCAATCCGGCTGAATCGGCCATAGAGGTATGGTCGCTCATTAGAAAAATAATATATAATAATACTTATATATTCACCAAAGGCAAAGAACACTGCTCGGCCTGCCAAGGGGGGCCGCGAAAGGCGAGACCGCGGCACCTGATCGGCCCTCGCGCGCCCGGTTCACGATTCCGGCGGCGAGGGCACCTACTGCGGTTAGGGGCGATCCGAGGCGTGACCAGCGACATTGGATATCACCGCCTTCCCGTGATCTGGACGGTACCCGGGCGATGGCGGTCGGGCCATGGTAGATGGGACGGAGGTACGCGAATCTGCATCTGAGCGAGAGGATCTGGAGATGTCGATATCCCGTTCGAAAGAAAGACTGACCCGGCGCGAATTCGCCCGCGCGTCGTTCGGGGCGTCGCCTTGTCCCAGCGCGAGGGATTAGGTGAGGCGCGTATTGCGCTCGCGCTTGGCATTGAGAGGCTCAAGGACACCGGTTCTACCAGGCTTCGGAACGCAGGGTGGGGCTTCGCGTTGCAAGGAGCTCTTGTCGAACCGCCGAACGGGTGAAAACTCGCGTTCACACGGCCGGTACCGGCAAGCTGGTCATTCTGAGCCCGTTGCTCGGCCGCCGTGTCGGCACTTCGATGAGCTTCCAGAGGCGTTCGGCGACTGTTCGCATCGATTCCGCGAGGCACCGAAACTGGAATTACCATCTTGCGAGAATCGTTAGACTTTTCCTCTCGGCAATTGAAGGTAGCGGAAAATTGGAAAATTATGTTGATAATGGGGCGTTACGTACATTATCATATAGAAAGTTTCTAAAAGCGAACGATGGAGTGGGGCAGGATGAACGACAGGATTGTGATCGCGGGAACGGCAGCGGTGGCGGCTCTCTCGGCACTGGGCGGTATTGCGCACGCGCAGGAAGCGCCCGCCGCGCCCCGCGCTGCCGATGAAGGCGGCGCCGGACAGGAAATCGTCGTCACCGCGACCAAGCGCGCCGAATCCCAGCTTGACGTGCCGGTGTCGATCACCGCAGTCACGTCCGACCAGCTTGCCGAGCAGGGCGCTGTTTCGCTCCGGGATTTCTATCGCCAGATTCCAGGTTTGAACTATTTCGGTACCGTCCAGTCGGGATTGTCGATCCGCGGCCTTTCGACCGGCACGTCGACGGCGGCCACGGTGGCGGTGACGATCGACGATATTCCGGTCGGCTCGAGCATCTATGTGGCGCCATCGCCCAATCCCGACCTCGACCCGGCAATCCTCAAGCAAATCGAGGTGTTGCGCGGGCCGCAGGGGACGCTGTACGGAGCCAATAGCTTGGGCGGGCTTCTCAAATATGTGACGCGCGAGCCGCGCAGCGACGAGATGAGCGGCCGCCTCCAGCTGACGGGCGAGAATACGCGCGAAGGCGGGCTCGGCGGCTCGGCGCGCGGCATGCTCAACCTCCCGATCGCCCAGGGCAAGGCCGGGCTTCTGGTCAACGGCTTCTACCGCGTCGACGCGCCTTTCACGGACAATGTCCTCGCCGGGTTCGAGCGTGAGGACGCCAACACGAACAGGATATGGGGTGGAAGAGCGGCGCTTCGGCTGACCCCGAACGACGGGCTGACGATCGATATCGCGGGACTGACCCAGCGCGCACGGACGAAAAATTCTGGCGCCATGTTCCTTGCGCCCGACTACCGTCCGCTCCTCGGCGATCTCGAATTCGCAGCGCTGCCGACGACCGGCGAGACGCGCTACAATCTCGCGACACTCGTCGTGAGGCAGGAACTGGGCGCGTTGCTGTTGACCAGCCTCTCCGGCTATTCGACCGCGAGCCAGGGCAGCGAGAACGACCTGACGCCCTCGGTCGGCGCACTGATCCCGGTTCTCAACGCGGTTGCGGGGCTCGGTGCGACGCCGGGAGACCGGGTAAGCCAGGTGTCGCAGAACAAGACCAAGCGGTTTACCGAAGAGCTCAGGCTCTCGTCCAACGGCAACGACCCGCTGCAATGGCAGCTCGGCCTCTTCTATGCGCGCGAACGAACGAGCACGTTCCAGACCATCGACGCGCTGAGCGCGGGCGGGCCGCGAAATATCTTCAACGGCAGCGTTGCGCCGCGTGTCGAGGACTATGCAGGGTTCGCCGACGCCACCTACAAGTTTAACGACATGTTCGAACTCGGCGGCGGCATTCGTGTCTTCCGAAACGAACAGACGACCCCGAGCCAGACCGCGGGCCCGCTGAACTTCCTGTCGTCGGGGGTTCTCTCCGCCTCACTTCTCGGCAGCCGCGGTGATACGTCGGTTACCTGGCAGGTGTCGCCGAAGATCAATGTCACTCCCGACATCATGATCTATGGTCGCGTCGCGACCGGGTACAGGCCGGGCGGGCCGAATGTCGGCGCCGGCATCCCGCCCGAATATGAGAATGACACCACGACGAATTACGAGATCGGTTCGAAGGGCAAGTTTCTCGACGGGCGCATCACCTATGCGGTGAACGCTTTCTATATCGACTGGAAGGACATCCAGCTCACTGCGCTCACCGCCGCCAATCTGAGCTATCTGATCAACGGCGGAACCGCGCGGAGCTACGGGTTCGAAGGGGCGATCGACGTCTCGCCGTGGCGCGGGATGAAGGTCGGCCTCACCACATCCTATACCAATGCGAAACTGATGTCCGACCTGCCCGCGAACACGGGAACCTACGGGCCTTCGGGCACGCGTCTTCCGTTCACGCCCAAATTCTCGGCGAACCTCTCGCTCGAGCAATCCTTCGAACTCGGTTCGGGATGGGAAGCCTATGTCGGGGCGAACGTGAACTATGTGGGTCAGCGTTTCGGGATCGTCGCGCCGAGCGCCCTCATCCCTCGGATTTCGCTTCCCGACTTCACGCAGGTCGATCTGCGTGCCGGTTTGCGGAGCGACGACTGGCAGCTGGACTTCTATATCCGCAACATCGGCGACGAACGCGGGTACACGCATGGCGCATTGCGCGCCGCGCGCATCCCGGCGCAAGGCTTCCAGGTCTTTCCGATCCAGCCCCGCACTGCGGGTGTCGTGCTCACGCGTAATTTCTGAGCCGGGGATCCCCCGCTGGGGGCCGGGCATCTCGGTCCCGGTCGGAGAATCTGGTCCCGATAAAGTGCGCCGCCCCGCCCCGCCACGTTGTTCCGGGCGGCTTTCCCGCTGGCGGACAGGTTTCCCGCTTGTCCGATGAAGGAAAGGCGAACGGTCTCTCGCGGCTTCGGCGTTGGCGAGATTTGCGGAAGACCGGGCGCGGCGCGGCAGGGACGTTCCGCCAGCCCTGCGATTTCGTCGACCGTCTGGGCGCGGGATACAAGACCAACTTGCTGTCAGGGGGAGCATTTGGCCGGGTTTCGTCTCGCCTAGGGCGCGTCCCCACTCGTCCCGATCCGGTCACGCCGGTGGGCGAGCCGAGCTCTCCGCTCCCGCGAAGTGCCGCCGCAGGACAGCGAGGGCCAATGCAGACAGGCACATGGCGGCCGCGATGAGCGCCATGAAGACCGCGCTGCCGAACCCCAGGGCCAGCGAGCCGGCGAGCGCACTGACCACTGCCCCCAACCGCCCGACGCCGAGCGCCGCACCCACGCCGGTGGTCCTGTCGTCGTCACCATAGATGCCCGCTGCGAGGGCGAACAACATGATCTGCAGTGCGGTTACAAACATGCCTTGGACGGCAAGGGCGGCGATAATCAGGAACGGGGTTGCGCAGGGCGAGATTATCACAACCGCAGAAAGTCCGGAAAAGATCGCGCCCCCGACCGCGGCGCTTGTCATCGGCCGGCGCGATCCAAATCTGTCCATCGTTGTGGCCCCGACGAGCGCTCCAAAAACGCCGCCAAAGTTGAAGGCCGCCAATCCGCTGCTCGCGACCGCGATGCCGAAGCCTTCCTGCACCAGCAAGGTCGTCATCCAGCTGAAGACGGCATATACCGCCAGAAGGCAGAAGAAGAAGGCGGTCCACAGCGACAGGGCGTCGCGGCGCATGCCGGGCGCAAAGATCCCGGCGAGCGGCAAGGCGCGGGGAAGCGGCCGCCGAGCATCCTGGTCCGCGATCGCGCCTTTGGCGCGCGCCCTGAAGTTCGGGGCCTCGGGAAGCCATGCGAGCATCAGGAGAGCCGCCGCCAGCGGCAGAACGCCGCCCAAACCGAGCAGCATGCGCCAGCCGTGTGACGGAAGGATATAGGCTGCGAGTAAACCGGCGATAACACCCCCGACGGGCACGCAAACGATTCCGACCGTCACCATGAGGCTACGATGTCGCGCCGAGGCATATTCGGCAAGCAGCGCCGTGGCGTTCGGCATCGCGCCACCGAGGCCTAGGGCCGCGAGCGCGCGAAGCGAACCGAAAAGGAACAGCCCGTCGGCGAAAGCGGACGCGAGCGTTCCCACCCCGAACAGAAACACGCTGCCGATCAGCGCCGGGCGCCTTCCGATCCGGTCGCCCGCGATGCCGATCAATATCGTCCCGATACTCATCGCTAGCAGGCTGGCGGCAGCCACCGGCACGAACGCGGCGCGCGTTTGGCCGAATTCCTCACCGAGAGCGGGAATGACGATCCCGAGCAGTTGATTGTCGAACCCGTCGAGGATGATGGCGAGCCCGCATAGCACGAGTATGATCGCGCTTCGGGATTGGCGCGTAGCGGGGACCCTCGCACCGGTGACGGCCGTTCGCTTCCTCATGGCTATAGCGGACCCTGCTCGCCGCGCCGGATATCGGCGCCCGCGAACTCGGCGGCCGGGCTAGGCGCACGTCCCTTTGGAAGACAGGATGTGCCCGGCGCAGATGCCAAAAGCGGTCGGGACGGAGCCCATCGCCATCGCTCGCCTGAAAATCGGATTTTCGTCTCCATCGTCTGGCAATTCGCGTGTTTTCCCGTTGGGCAAGGTCTGCGGTGCGTCAGGGCATGGGAAAGCAGGGCGTTTTTCCGATCGATCGAGGATGTTCGGGGCTGCAATGCGGCAAGGCCTGTCGGGACGGCATCGCCGGGCGGCGCCAGGGTCATGAGCAGATTCCCGCTCTGTTGCCGGACAATAGGGGGCGGCCGACGGTTTCGAGCGCCGCCGCAATCTTGCGTTCCGCCATTTCGTCTGCGATGGCCGCGGGCGAGCGACCCTCGCGTGCCGCGTGTGCCATGATCGCATCGACGCGCGAGGCGATCATGGCAACGCGCTTGCGGATACTGGATCGGTTTTCTCCGAGATGCCGCGCCGCCAGATGCACGATACCGCCGGCGTTCACGACATAATCGGGCACATAACTGATGCCGCGAGCGCGCAACAGATCGGCAACATGCGGCGCAGAGAGCTGGTTGTTAGCGCTGCCGCAAACAAGACGGGCGTTTAAGGCGCCTGCCATCGCGGTGTCGATCGCACCAGCGGAAGCGCATGGCGCGAAGATGTCGGCATCGACGGTCGCGATTTCCTCGAAATCGACGACCCGAGCGCCCAATATATGATGGAGGCGGTCGCGCCTTTCGGGGCGGGGGTCGGCGATGACGAGGCGCGCCCGTGCGTCGGCGAGCAGGCGGCACAGCTCGCCGCCGACGTTGCCCGTTCCTTGCACTGCCACGGTCAGATCCTCAAGTTCGCGGCCGAATACCGACCGGGCCACGACCTGCATCGACTCGAAAACGCCGAGCGCTGTCCACACCGACGCATTGCTTCTTCGGCGCCACATGGGGGGCTTCAGCCCGGCGACATGGCGCGACACACAGGCAACTTCCTGCATGTCCTCGAGGGTGGTTCCCACATCTTCGGCGGTAATATAGCTTCCGCCCAGATTTTCGACGACGCGGCCGAATGCGCGAAAGAGCGCTGCGCGATCGAAATCACCCTCCGGCTTTCGCAGTACGGCCTTCGCTCCGCCGAACGGAAGGTCGGCCAGCGCGTGCTTATAGTTCATGGCCTCGGCAAGGGCGAGGGCATCCTCGAGCGCGTCGCCCATATCCGCGTAGGGCGTCATGCGGCATCCGCCGATCCCCGGGCCGAGAATGGTCGAATGGACAATGATCACGCCGTCGAGCCGCGCTTGCTCGTCGAAAAGGCGGATGCACTCCATAGGTGGAACGAGGCGGGACGGGCGGGATACCATGAGCGGATTTCCTTCGTTGCCGACCGCAAGCCGCGCGTCTGTCGCCCGATACCTCGCGCGAGGCGGCGGCGCGATGCTTAGCGAGTGACGCCGGCGTTGCGGTAGCGCTGGAGATAGCCTTGGCCGAGCAGCCGCTGGCGCGCGTCAAGCGGCTGCTTCATGCCATCGATGAATACGGCGTCGGGGAAGGGCTGAGCCTCGAGGGGCGCGCCGCTCCAAACCGTGAGGACCGTGCCGTTGACGATCGCGACAGCTCCGGACGGTTTCGGCTTGTAGATCGAGGGATAGGAGCCGTCGTGGCGCGCTGCTTCCGCCGGCTTCTCGGACGCCGGTTCGCCTGCGTGAGAAGCGCCGTTCGGGTTAGTGGCGCGGCCGATCAGCGGCATGGCCAGAAGCCATATGGCCGATAACTTGCGTAACAACTTGCCATTGACGCGCATCCCAACCCCCCTCCGACCTTCTCACGATTGCCCTTGACCGCCCTCGTGCCAGCGCCACGCGGCTTGGTCCGTGCGCCGGGCCGATCGGGCGAACAACGGCGCACCCTATAATATCGCAGGAAGGCGTGATGACACCGGCAGAATTGCGTGCCTGTATGACATTTGTCAATAATTTTATTATTAGAATATTTTAAGCCAGTATGCGTGGCCTGATCGTTCAATTGGCGAAATATTTAATAGATAAATCATTATATTACTCGATAATAAATCTCAGGTTCCGATCATAGCAAATCATCGTTTGCCTGGCCACGCACCTCGCCGCCGGCTTCCATCCGGGTCATCGCATCCCGGTGCGAGCAGATCCACAGCACGTCGGCATCTTCGTCGCTGACCGAGATCAGCCCGTGGCCCGAGCGGCTGTCGAAATAGACGCTGTCGCCCTCGTCGAGTTCGAGCGGTTCATAATGTTCGCTGAGGAGCGCGACCCGGCCCTTGAGGACAAAGAGAAGCTCCTCGCCCTCGTGCGAGGGCAGGCTCGGCCAGTCCGCCCGGCTGCGCGCCTTTACGCGCGCACGAAGGGAGACGAACTCCTTGCGGGCAACGTCATTGGCAAGGACTTCGTAGCGATATTCGGCGGTCTCGTACCGCCCGCCCCGGCCCACTCGCGTGATGCCGCGGCGTCCCGTCGGGGTCGTGGTAACGCCCGTGCTGAATAGGTCGGCGACATCGACCTCCAGTCCTCGTGCCAGACGCACGATGATTTCATATCCTGGCGACAGTTGCCCGCCTTCGATCTTGGAAATCGTCGAGGCGGCCACTTCGGCGCGGTGCGCCAGCTCGTTCAGGGTGAGACCGGCGCGCTGCCGCAGGGATTTGACGATCGCCGATACTGCCGGGATGTCCGCCGAGGAAGAGACTGGGCGCTTTTTCTTCGGGGCCAAGGGGCATGCTCCATTTTCCAATTCATGTAAAAATATATGATTGGAATAATATCATCCCAAATATATAATATTTAATATCTATTCTACTGCAAAGCGGACCCTATGCAGGCTGAGCAGTAAGTGCGCGTCGCAGCGCTTCCATCTGCGATGCTAGGAATATCTTGCCCGGCGCCGCCGCCGCACCGAAATATTGGAAACCGTGAAACGCGCCCGGCACGACGAGCAATTGTGTCGGCACGGCCGCGTCGACCAGGCGGCGCGCATAATCCATGTCTTCCTGGACGAACAAATCGATGGCGCCGACCCCGATCCAGGCCGGGGGAAGACCGGCCAGATCCCCGACGCGCGCCGGTATGTGACGCAAGGCCCGGGGGCGCTCGTCCGCCGGCGCGCCGAGAAAGGAACGCCAGCCGAACCGGTTCGATGCGGTATCCCAGACGAGCGTGCCAATGTGCGGCGGAGGCAGCCGCGACAGGCCAGTGCGATCGTCGAGCATCGGCGCCGAGAGGCACTGGAAGATGAGCGGCACATCGCCCCGGTCGCGAGCGAGTATAGCGAGCATGGCCGCGAGTCCGCCGCCGGCGCTCTCTCCCATCACCGCGAGGCGCGAACGATCGACGCCGAGCAGGTCCGCCTCATCGTGAAGCCAGCGCAGCCCGGCATAATTATCTTCGATCATCGCTGTGCCGTCCACTTCGGGTGCGAGCCGATATTCGACGGTGACGATCACGCAATCGAGTGCCGCCGCCATTTCCTGAAGACGCGGTACCGCCGAGAAGGCGGTACCGAGCACAAATCCCCCGCCATGGATATGGAGGATCGCCGGGCGCCGTTCGCCCGGCTTTGCATTGATCGCATAGACGATGACATCGGGCTGTTGGCTTCCGGCGCCGACGGAATGCTTCTTCCAGGCGATGTCAGGCCGCTTCTGGGCCGAGATCCGCGCCGAAGCTTCGCGCGCATGGAGAAGGTTCCGGTCGGAGACCGGGATGATCGAGGCGAAAATCTCCTGCGCGGTGACGGCGACGGGGCGCAGCTCGGGATCGACGAACCACAGCGGGTCCGATGCGCGCGCGCTCGCTCGCGCCGGTTCAGCAGCGATCGCGGCGGGTGCGAGGAAGGCGGAACCCGCTCCCGCGAGAAAGGAGCGTCTCTCGAATGCGCACCGACCGACCGGGCCGCGGCCGGGGGGGTCGGTGCTTCCCGCTTCAGCGTCCCCGGCGTTCCCTATCGGGGTCATCGCGCCGATCCTGGCGCAGCCGCCGGCTTCAGCGCGGGCCGGACACCTTGCACGGCAGGCCGGGTCGCCGCTGTGTCTTCGAGGTTCATGACAGGCTGTCCTTGAAAATTCGCCCGTCCTTCATGATCAGGCGGATGTTGCGGTCGGCATCGACGAGAAGCTCGGGGTTGTCGATCGGATCTCCGTCGACAAGCAGCATATCCGCATAGGCTCCAGCCTCGATCACCCCGAGGGGGTGCGGATACGGGTTGCGCGGTCCGGAAAGCGCGAGAAGGGCAGCATTGTCGTGCGTCGCCATCCGGATGATCTCGGTGCCGCTATACCAGCGCTTGAGCGCGACAAGCTTGTCGGTCTGGCGAGCGGCGCCAGCCGGGTTGAAGAACTGGTCGGTGCCGAACGCCGTCCGAACGTTGAATTTCCGCGCGAGCTTGTAGGCCCGGTCGGTGCCTTCGAGCACGGCATCGAGCTTGGACTGTCGTTCGTCATCGGGAAATTCGCGTTGTCCGGGCACGGCGACAAAGGGTTGCAGCGACCACCAGACCCCCCGGTCGGCCATCATCCGCGCGCAGTCCTCGTCGGCGAGGTGACCGTGCTCGATGCAGCGCACGCCGGCGGCGATCGAGCGTCGGATTCCCGTCGGCGTGTAGACATGGGTCGTCACATAGGTGTTCCAGTCCGCGGCAGCTTCGACCGCCGCGCGCAGTTCCGCTTCGCTATACTGCGTCGCATCGATCGGGTCGCGGTGGGAAACGATGCCGCCGCCGGCCATGAGCTTGATCTGCGAAGCGCCGAGCATAAGCTGTTCGCGCGTGCAGCGGCGCACCTCGTCAGGGCTGTCGGCTATGAGCGCGAGCAATTGTTCGGACCGCGTGGGCGGTGCGCCGGTGACGCTCGGGACCTCGTAGATTTCGCGAAGGTCACCGTGGCCCGAGGTTTGGGAAATCGGCAGGCCCGAAGGGTAGATGCGCGGTCCGGCTACGAGACCTTCGTCGATGGCCCGTTTGAGCGCGAAACTGGGGCCCCCGACATCGCGAACCGCTGTGAACCCGCGCAGGAGGGTGCGTTCGGCATCCTGTGTCGCGAGAAGGTTGATATAAGCGGTATCGGCGGTCTTGACGAGGCTCGGCGGGAGGGCCGCAAACAGGGCATGGAAATGCGCGTCGATCAGCCCGGGCATCAGCACGCGGCCCCCCCCGTCTATGATCCGGGCATCTCCGGGCGGGGCTTACCCCCGCCCGTCCACCGCTTCGATTTGCGTCCCACGAACGAGAACGCCGACACCGCCGCGCAGCGGATTGCGGCCATCGAACAGGCGGACGTTGCGAAAGAATACTGGCTGGTCCGGGAGTGAAGGCGTATGCGCCGCTACGCGTCGCGGAGCGGTGGCAATGGCCGCGAACGTTACGGCGACGCCGCCGAGAAAGTCCCGGCGCGAGCGCAGACCGGCAGGCGCTGCATCCGTGCCGCTGCCGGTTGCGGGCGAGCCGCTGCGATGAATATCTAAAGGCATGTCCTGGTCCTTTCCGGCATGGGCCCGCTTCTCGTCGGAGTTTGCACACCGGGCCGTTCGCGGGGAGGGGAGGCGGTCCGGCGCGGGCCCCGGCGCCGATGAAGCGAGCCCTTCGTCGTGGGCGTCATCGCTCGCCGACTCCGTCGTTGCGAACGAAGCGTCGAAGGTCCGACGCGAGTTCGCTCGCCGACGGTCCGTGCGTGTACATCATGTGGCCACCGTTATAGATGCCCCGGACGACCTGCGCCTTCTTGATGCCATTGTGCGTGAAGGCGAGTTCGGTGGCAAAAATCGGCGTCGACAGATCGAACACGCCGTCGCCGTGAAAGACGCGGAACCGATTGTTCCTGCGCATCGTTTCGCCGAGAATATGTCCGACATTGAAGCCCGTCGGAAGGGCGCCCGGGTCGGACCATTTCCAGTTCGGAAAAACATCGCGCCCATAAGCCTTGTACGGCGACGCCATTGTGACACCAAGGGTGCCGGTGAGATAGTCGAGATAAGCCGACACATAGGCATTTTCGATTCCCGTGGATGCGGGGTCGCTGTCGGGTGTCGCACCGGCATTGTCGGTATCCTCGCCGAGATAGCGGGCGTCGAGCAGGCCGATCATCTGGCCCCGGTCGCGCAGCAGTTCCTTACGGAAGCGGGGCATCGTCACCCGGAGGTCCGATCGCTCGATGAAGGCTTCCGACAATCCCGTGAAATAGGATAGTTTTTCGATAACTTTCCTGCGTTCGTCGGCGGGGAGGGTGGCCCCCTTCAGAAGCGCGACGGAATATTCATCGACCGCAAAATCGCTCGCCGCCTGCAGGAATTGCTTGCGGTCTTCGGGAGCGGGTACCACCTTGCCATGATAGAGCGCGGTTGCCGCATAGGTCGGGAGAAAGGCCACGAAAGGCTGGTCGTTCCCCGGACTGAATACTATGCTCTGGAGATCGAGAGCCGACGAGAGCAGGATCACGCCGTTGGGCATCGCCCCGGTAAAGGCGCGCTGGAACTCCTCGACGATCTGGACGGCGCGAATGGTCCCGTAGCTTTCGCCAAGAATATATTTTGGCGCGTTCCATCGTCGGTGCCTCGTAAGCCAGGTGCCCATGAAGTCGGTAATCGAGCGCGCATCTTCGCGAACACCCCAATAATCCTTGTCGCTCTTGCCGCCGAGCGCGCGCGAATAGCCCGTGCCGACTGGGTCGATGAAGACAAGGTCGGCGACGTCGAGCAGGGAGTTGGCGTTGTCGCCGATCCGGAACGGCGGATTGCCGGCCTGGGTGGCATCGCTCGGCACGGCAACGGTCTTCGGACCGAGGAAGCCGATATGGAGGAAAAGCGAGGATGTTCCCGGGCCACCGTTGAAAGCGAAGATGACGGGCCGATCGGTCGCCGCATTGTCGCGTACATAGGAAACGCTGAATATCGAGGCCAGCGGTTCGCCATCTGCGCCCCGGACATAGGTCTCGCCGGCTTCGGCGGTATAGCCGAACCGTTCGCCGCCGAAGCGTCCGGTGAATTTCTTCGTGAAATTGCGTTCCGTGGCTACGTCGGACGAGGGTTTTCCGCCGGCGACCGTCTGCGCAGGCTCGCCGCCGGCCGTTTGCGCCAAGGCGGCAAAGGGTACCGCAAATGCGAGCGACGCCGATCCGATGCAGGCGAGCGCTCTGCGCATGGTGACGCGTCGTCGAATTTTCATAATTTTTCCTCGCTAAGGGACCGGCCCGTTTGCTTGTGCGTCTTCCCGAGCCGGGCATGCGAGGGCGGGGCCCCGACGCCTGGCCCGGCCGCCGCGATATAGGCGTCGACCTGTCGTTCGAGCAGATCGAGCGGGACGCCGCCACCCGAGAGGACGGCGTCGTGAAAGGCTTTGATGTCGAATTTGGGGCCCAGCGCCTTTTCCGCCTTGCGGCGTAACGCCAGGATGCGGAGGTGGCCGATCTTGTAACTGGTGGCCTGCCCCGGCAGACACAGATATCGATCGACCTCGCGGCCGATGTCGACGTCGGACAGCAAAGTGTTCGCTTTCATATAGGCGCGCGCCTGTTCCCGGCTCCAGCGTTTCGCGTGCAGGCCGGTATCGACGACGAGACGCGCGGCGCGCCAGGCATCCATCGAAAGCTGCCCGAATTCGTCAAGCGCCTCCCGGTAGACGCCCATCTCGCGGCACAGCTGTTCCGAATAAAGGCCCCAGCCTTCGCCGAAGGCGATATAACCTGCACCGAAACGACGGAATTTGGGCAAATCGGTGATTTCCAGCGCGAAGCTCGATTCGAAATGATGGCCGGGCACCGCTTCGTGGCAGGCGATGGCTGCCGACTGAAGTTTGAACGTCTGGCTCATGTCGGAGAGATTGACGTAGAATGTGGCGGGGCGGCTGCCGTCCGGCGCGCCGGGGCCGTAAAATGCGCTGGGCGCGCCCGCGGCGCGCCAGGGCTCGACCGCTTTGACCTCGAGCGATGCACGCGGCATCCGGCTGAAAAAGGCGGGAGACTTTGCCAAAGCGTCGGCGATCGTTCTTTTCATGGTCGCGAGATATTCGGCGCGGCCGGCCTCGTCGTTCGAATAGCGATAATCGCCTTCGCTGCGAATCTTGCTGAAGAATTGCTCGCGCGTTCCCCGGAAGCCTAGCTTTGTCATCGCGACGCGCATGTCATCGTGGATGCGCTGCATTTCCCGCAGGCCAATCGTGTGAATCTCGTCGGCGGTTAAATCGGTGCCGGTGTAGAAGCGAATTCGGTTGGAATAATAGGCATCCCCCTTCGGGAGGCGCCAAACCCCGGCGTTGCTCGTCGCAAGGGGCGCGACCGTCTGGAGGGTGGCGATCAGGTTCGCATAGCCGCGGGCCATCGGCCCGACGAGCGCGTCGCGCCCCGCTGCGAGCAGGCGCGCCCTCGTCGGCTCGTCGGTGTCGAGCTTTTCGACCTTGCGCTTGAAATCGGCCCACAGAACCGAATCGGCTCCCTCGTCGAAGGGCGCGCCGCGCACCTGCGCCCGTGCATTCTCGATCGCCGTATCGAAGGCGAAGGCCGGCTCGATCAGCCCCTTGGCGACGCGCCGCCTTTCGCCGTCGCTCACTTCCTTCATCACCCGTTCGATATCGCGTATCCGCGCCACATAGGCGTCGGCATCGGCGACGCTCGCGACGCGGTGATTGTTGACCAGAAACGCCGGGACATCGGTGGCCGGGCTGCCGAGTACCGAAAAGGTGAAGCGGTAGTCCTCCCATGGCGCGTTCGCTTCGGCGGTTTGCACGCCGCGTTCGAACAACTCGAATGAGAGCCGGCCCTGCGCGCTCAGGCGGTTGGGATCGAACCGGTGCCGCATGTCGGCGAGCTGGCTGCGCATCAGCGCGAGCCGCGCCGCTTCGGCAGCGGATGTATAGTCGTCGAGCCGGTCGTAACCGATGCGGCTTCCGAGGCTGGTCGATTGCTGCGGCGACAATTGCGCGCGCGCGTCATAGGCCGCGTCGAGGAAGGCGTTCAACCGCGCATCGTCATTGACGGGCGCCTGTGACTGCAGCGGGGGCGAGGCGAGCGCCGCGACCGAAATGGCGGCGCCGGCAAGGCAGCATCGAAGCATCATGAGCCTCTCCTTTCATCGCGCCCCGAAGCGGCCGGCGCGGCGGATTGCAAATCGTTGCTGCGGACGGTCAGCTGCCGCTCCGAGGCGACGGCGGAATTGTCCAGGGCACGATCTTCTGTCCGGTCACAAAGGCCCGGATCGCCGACATGATCTCGGGCTGTGCGAGCAATGTGTGTCCGCCGTCATAATAGACGGTGTCGAAGCGGTCCAACGGCAGATCGGTCTGGCGCATGATATATTCGGCGTTTCCGAGCACGGTCAGCGTATCGTAGCGTCCCTGGACCAGCATGATGCGCAGCCGGGGATTGGCCTTCGCCGCCTTCGAGAGTGTCACGTCCAGCGCCATGTCGCCTGCGGTGGCAAAGTTCCAGCGCGGACTGAGCGTGAAATTGACCGGCGCATAGGTGCCTAGATCGTTCGCGCCGAGCGATTTGGCAAAATCGCCCATCGCCTGTTCGAACGTGGCAAGACTCCGGTCCCGAGGGCCATTGACGGGGTGGGTGATGCGTCCGTCGTCGCCGTCGAGAACGAACCCCTTGTCCTTAAGGAGCTCGGCTCGGAACTCTTCCTCGAGAATCGATATCTTGCCGGTCCGGCGGAAATAATCCGACGGGATCCCGATCAGGTCGGGCAGCTTACCGATAATGTCCTCGCGTGTCTTGTCGTCGAGGCGATATCCGAGCATCAGCGCCGAGATGAACTCGGTCCGGGTGAAGCGGCGCGCCTTTTCGACCGCCTCTTCCCAGCTCTGATTCTTGTTGTCGATCTTGCCGTGATACCATGCCACCGATGCCATCATCGGAAGCGCGTTCGCCGCGTAGAGCACGTCGGGCATCTGGCCCTTCTGCATGTAGCCGAGGCTGTTTCCGGCGAGCATCACCCCGGCGACCTTGATCGAGGGGCTGCTACGGGCGAGATCGCGAGTCATCGCGACGGCCCGCATCGTGCCGTAGCTTTCGCCGATGAGATACACCGGTGAGTCCATTCGGTTGTGGCGTCGAAGCCAGTCGATGACTTTCTGGCTCATCGCCTCGGAATCGCCATCGATCGAATAGATGCGCGGGGCGGTCGAAGCATCGAGACTGTGGCTGAAACCGGTATCTGCCGGATCGATGAAGACCAGGTCGGCGACGCCGAGCGGGGATTGCGGATTATCGACGAGCGGAAGCTGCGCGCGTCCGCCGCCGAGATCGCGCGTGAAGATTTTCGGGGCGAGCGATCCCAGGTGCAAGAAGACCGACGCCCCGCCGGGGCCGCCGTTGAAGGCAAAGATCACCGGCCGGCGCGAATCCGACGGCTGTGCGACATAGCTGTAGGAATAGAGGCTCGCGAGGCGGCTGCCGTCGCTGTCGCGAATGATCGTCTGATCGATTTCCGCCTTATAGCTGGTCGGCTTTCCGTCGAACCGGCCCTTGCGCACGCCGGTCGACCAGGTTTCGCCGGCCTGCGCGGTCATGGTGGGGCTTTGGATCGGCCGTGGGACGACCTGGGCGGATGACCCGCACGCGACACCGAACGCCAGGATCAGTCCCGAAGCCGCAACCGCTAAACCGGATTTCCGTGCCATATGCCCATCCCCTCATTTGTGTCCGCGGCCGCACCGCGCGCCCGGAAGATCGTTTACGATTATGCTATCAAATTTATTATCGTGTATCTGAATTGCATTTTTGTTCGCCGACGTGGGACGATCGGTGCGAGGTCGCAACCGGCAATCATTCCGCCGCCCGAACCCACGCGAAATAGGCCGTCCGCGCCATATCGACGAATTGACCGCTGTCGAAACTTCGACCTTCAATGCGGGTAATCGGAAGAATCTTCGCAAAGTTGCCGGTCGTAAAAACCTCGTCAGCGTCGAGAAAATCTTCGATGCGGAGACTCTTCTCGATCACCTCGACCCCTTTGTCGCGCATCAGCGCTATTACGCGCTGGCGCGTGATCCCATTGAGGAAACTGCCGTTCGGTACGGGCGTGAAAAGCTTGCCGCCCTTCGCCATGAAGATGTTGGTGGTCGCCGTTTCGGCAATGTTGCCGATGGTGTCGCACATCAGGGCGTTCCCGAATCCGCGCGACTGCGCCTCGCGGACCGCGCGGGCGCTCGTCGGATAAAGGCATCCTCCCTTCGCATCGGTCGGCATCGTCTCGGGGCCGGGCCTGCGGGTAGGGACCAGCCCGAGCGACGAGCCGGTCGCAGGCAGGTCGGCTTCGTAGATCGTCAGGCAGAAGGACGTGGACGCCGGGTCGGGATCGACGCCCATGTCGCCGCTGGCCTCCGCCCAATAGGTCGGGCGGATATAGAGGGCGCGCTTGCCGGAGAATTTCGTCACACCTTCGCGTGCGAGGGCCGCAATTGCGCTTTCGTCGAACAGGGGGTCAAGCCCCAGCGACGTTACGGAGCGATTTATCCGGGCGCAATGTCGGTCCAGGTCGGGCATCGCGCCGTCGATCCAGCGTGCACCGTCGAAGACGCTCGAGCCGAATACCAGGCCGTGAGACATCGGTCCGGCCATCGGAAACGCTCCGCGCCGCCAACTCCCGTCCCAATAAGTCATCACTTCGGCAGCGCCCATCGCCCGATCTCCTTTGCGGTTCCGGTGAAGCCCGGGCGACAGGCCGGGCTTGGCTCCGTATAATTTCCAATAATAAAATATGTCAATCGTTTTCGCAAAAATGAGGCCGGTTTTCCGTAAATTGTTATCAGCATAAACACATATATCGATATGATTTAAAACGATAAAATGAACTTATATCGCGTTCAGGGGAGTATATTGCCTATTGTATCCATGTGGTGTAGATCCCGCCGATCGGAAAGGCCGATTGGTCCGCGCTGTCGGCCCTATCCGCCGCGCGGGAGGATGTGTCGTCATGGCTGGTCAATATGTGCGCAATCACTGGTATGCCGCCGCTTTGACGGGAGAAATCGCGGGTGGGCGCCTCCTCGCACGCACGGTGCTGGCGGAGTCCATTCTGCTATTTCGAACCGGTGACGGACGCCTCGTCGCTGTCGAAGATCGCTGCCCCCACCGGAATGTTGCGCTGTCGCTGGGCCGCGTTGTCGGCGAGAGGCTGCAGTGCGGCTATCATGGCCTCCAGTTCGATGTGGGCGGGCGGTGCGTTCATATGCCGGGAACGGACGCGAAGCCCCCGGCGCAGCTTCGCCTGCGGACATATTGTGTCGCCGAACGCTATGGTTATGTCTGGATATGGATGGGCGTGGAGGAAGAGGCCGACATCGCGCTTGTCCCCGACTATTCATGGCAGTCCGATCCGGCGTGGACGGGAGCGCTTCATGTCCAGGCGACGAACTGCAATTATCGCCTGGCGCTCGAGAATGTCCTCGATCTCTCGCACGTGACCTTCGTGCATAACAAGACGGTGGGAACGCCCGAAGTGGCCGAGACCCCCGCGCAGGTCGTTACGGGGGACGGTTTGGTGCGTATATCGCGCCATTTCGAGGATGCGGTGCTGCCGCCTGTCTACCAGCAGGCGACGGGCTGGACCCGGGCGCGGCGCACCCAGGAAATTTCCTATTTCGCCGTGAACTGCATCCTCCTCGAGGTTGTGATCGAACCGGTCGGCGGCGTTGACCCGGAGGCGAGGAAGATATTGCGCTTTGCGGGCCCCTACACGCCGGAGCGGCACGGCAGCCATCTCCACTTCAGTTCGGCATACAGAAACTTCGACCTTGCCGATGGCGCGCTCACCGAGAGGCTGATCGAGACGATCCGCGCCGCCTATGCCGAGGATGTTCCCTTTCTGGAATCGCAACAGCAACTTCTTGATCGCGGTGTCGCGCAGGCGAACCGGCTTTATGCGGTGGACAAGGGCCCGGTGCTGGCGATGCGGATGCTGGACGACCGCCTGCACCAGGAAGCCTTGCCCGGTGCAGGTGCCGGGGACGTCGCCCTTTCGAAGACAACCGGAGTTTCCTGATCAATGAGTGATATTGTTTGCAATTCGGCTTCCGACGTTCTGCTCGATCAGTTCTGGCGCTGCGGCGTGGACATCTGCTTCGCCAATCCCGGAACGTCGGAACTGGGCATCGTAAAGTCGCTGGCTCGCTCGCAGATCCGCCCGGTGCTCTGCTTGTCGGAAGGCGTCGCCGCCGGAGCTGCCGATGGCTTCGGGCGGATGAGCGGTCGGGCCGCGCTTACGCTGACGCATTTAGGACCGGGCTTTGCAGGTGCGATCCAGAATCTGCACAATGCCAAGCGGGCCCGTACCCCGCTGATCAACCTGATCGGCCAGAACCCGGTTGCGCATACGCGCAGCTACGATGTCGGGCTCAATAGCGATATCGAATCGCTGGCGCGCCCCGTGACGCATCGATTCGAGGTCGTCGACGCTGCTGGCGACGTCGCCGAACTCGCTGCGCGGGCGGTATCCGACGCTCTCGCCGACGGCGGCGCCATGGTGACTCTGGCGCTGCCGAGCGATGTGCAGGAGATGCCCGCCTCGTCTCTGCCGCCGAAGGAGCGCTCTCCGGCTGCCGAACGAATCTTCGCGCCTGCGCGCGCGGACGCCTTGGACCGCGCTGCTCAGGCCATCCGCGACGGTCGTCGCGTGGTCATTCTTCTCGGCGGAAACGGGACAGCACCCGATTCGCAGCTTGCTGCGGCGGCGATCGCGCACAGATATCCCGATGTCCGCCTGTATCTCGATACATTCTGCGCGATCCTCCCGCGCGGCGCGGACCTGCCCCCGATCGGCAAGCTTCCATATTTCAGCGACGCCGCTATCGCGGCGCTGCAGGGCGCGGACTATGTACTGCTCGCGGGGGCTGCCGCACCGGTAGCCTATTTTCACCGCGCGGGCCTACCCGACGAATTCTCGCCGCCGGGTTCGGCGCACGTCCTCGCCTCGCCCGAACAGGATGCCGAGGCGGCGATCCTCTGGCTCGCGCGGCTCGTCGACGCCGCCGGACCCGCGCCGCTTCTGGGGCCGGAGCCGCCGGAACTGCCCGACCGTGAGACTGCGCTCACCCCCGACCTTCTTGGCCCGATCATCGCGGCGAACCTGCCAGCCGATGCGATCGTCTCGGTCGAGTCCCCGTCGGCGGGTCCCGGTTTTGGCCGGGCACAGCTCAGTGCGCCCCGCCATGTCACGCTTGGGCTTACGGGCGGCGCCATCGGACAGGGCCTGCCGGTCGCGCTCGGCGCTGCGTTGGCCTGTCCCGGGCGGCCGGTTTACGCGCTCGAATCGGACGGAAGCGGCGTCTATACCCTGCCGGCTCTCTGGACGATGGTGCGCGAGGAGGTGCCCGTCACGATCATCATCGCGGCCAATCAACGCTACGAGATTCTGAATGTCGAGCTCGCGCTGTCCGGAATGGCGGCCATTCCTGATCGGATCCGCGCGCTGACCGACCTTTCATCGCCGACGATGGACTGGGTTGCCATCGCGCGGGGTTTCGGGATGGAAGCCTGTGCGGTTTCGACATGCGGCGAGCTGGTCGACGCCTTGGCATCGCGCGATGGGGCACGCATGCCGTTTCTGATCCAGGCAAATGTCTGACCCGCTGTTCACGCGGCGCCGAACGGGCGCCGACGGGCGATCGGCGCCGCGCGCGGACCGAGCGGATATTGTTGCAGTCGCGGCGATCGCGAAGAGCGGGCCGCTTCCGCACAAACCGCGCCGTCCGCTGAGACGTTGCCGCGCGAACGGTTCCGGGAAAATGTTGTCGACAGGGAGGGAATGACCATGGAAGCATTATCCAAGGATGCGGGTGTACCGCTTAAGGCAAAGCTGGGCTGGGCCTTCGGCCAATTTGCGATTGCCGCGCATATGGCGATCATCAGCATATATCTCCTGTTCTTTCTCACCGATGTGCACGGGTTCCCTGGAACCCTCGCGGGCACGCTGATCCTCGTCCCCAGGATCTGGAACATCGTAACCGATCCGATGATCGGCGGTATCTCCGACCGGGTGAAGACGCGATGGGGGCGCCGCCGCCCGTTTCTTCTGGCGGGCTCGCTCGTCTGGGGCTTCGCCTTCGTGATGATGTTTGCGATTCCCGCGCAATGGAGCATCGAGGCGAAGTCGATCTGGTTCGTCGCCTGGTTCCTGGTCGTGAACACGGGCCTCAGCCTCTATCATGTCCCCTATTCGGCGATGGCACCCGAAATGACCCGCGATGCGTCCGAGCAGATGTCGCTGATCAGTTACAAGGAAATCACCGCGCGCATCTCGGTGCTGCTTGCAATCGCCGCCGGCCCCTTGCTCGTCGGCCTGTCGGAAGATCCCGCAACGGGCTATCGCTGGCTCGGACTCGCGATCGGCGGCGGCATCGCCCTTTCGGGTATCGTCGCTTTCGTCACGACGCGCCACGCCCCGGCCATCAATTTTGCGCCGCAGTCTCTTGGCTGGCGCGAGCAGATCGCCACGCTCGCCGGCAATCGCCAGCTGCGCAATCTCACCGGGAGCTACGCGCTCGTAAGCGCAACCGATGCCTTCTACAGCGCCATCTTCATCTATTTCGTGACAGCGTCGCTGCATCTTCCGGAGTCGGTTACGGGCACGACCTATCCCATCGGATCGCTTGCTTCGATCCTGATGATACCGGTCTGGGCTCGCATCGCGCTGCGCCTGGGAAAGCCCCGGGCCGGCCGGTTCGCCTATTTCGCCATCGGGGCGGTTTTCCTGCTCTCGCTTCTGCTGCCGACATCTTCGATCTGGACGCTTTACCCCTTCATGGCGCTGCTCGGCGCGGGGCTTGCGGGCATATTCCTGCTGCCCAATGTCATGGTCCTCGATGTCATCGAAGACGACGAACGCGTCAGCGGCATGCGCCGCGAGGGCACCATCTACGGCATCTGGGTATTCATCCAGCAAACGGGGATGGCGATCGGATCATTCATGGTCGGTGTCTATATCGACCTCGTTGGGTATCAGCCGGGCCATGTGAGCGGAGCGCAGGAAACTTCGATCAGGGTCGGCTTTGCCCTGGTTCCGGCCGTGCTGCTTCTCCTCGCGGCGCTTCTCATCCGCAATTTTCGGCCGGTCGGCGCGAGGCGCTGAAGCGTGGACTCGGGGTGCGGCCTCCACTCGACTCGCCGTGGTTGAATGCAGACGACGCCGACGGTCCTACAACGGGACCCGCAGGCGGCGCTCGCAACCCTATCATTTCCATATGTTTTATTGATTTTACGGCATAAATATTTATTATAGGAAATAATAATACACTATGATAGTTATGTGGCGTCTTTGAGAACCTGAGGGGGGGAATCATGTACCAGCGCTTTTGTTTCGTTAGCCCAGTTGCACTGACCGTCGCGTTTATGGCTTCAACCGCACAGGCGCAGACAGCGCCTGTGCAGGCGGCCGAGACGAGGGACGACGAAAACATCATCATCGTTACCGCGACCAAGCGCGAAGAGGCGCTCCAGAATATTCCGATGTCGATTACCGCTATCGGGGCCCAATCGCTCGTCGAACAGAATCTTTCGTCGATCAGCGAATATTATACGCGCATCCCCGGGCTGACCTATGCCGGCAAGCAGCAATATTCGCTGGCCATCCGGGGTGTGACAAACGGCGTGGCCGGTAGTCCGACGGTGGGAGTGACGATCGACGACGTGCCGGTGGGCTCGACCGTCTTTGTTGGCGTCAGCCCGGTCCCCGATCTCGATCCGGCCATTCTCCAGCAGATCGAGGTGCTCCGCGGACCGCAGGGGACGCTTTACGGCGCCAGCAGCCTGGGCGGCCTGATCCGCTATGTAACGGCCGAACCCGACAGTGGCCGCTTTTTCGGCAGGCTCCAGGCGACCGGCGAAACGACGCGCAAGGGCGGCGAGGGCGGTTCGCTGCGCGGAGCGCTCAACATCCCCGTGGTGACGGACCGGATGGCGGTCTCCCTCAGCGGCTTCTATCGCCGCGATCCGGCTTATGCGGACAATGTGCTCGCCGGTTTCGCCGACAAGGATGCCAACGCGTCGCGAACCTATGGCGGTCGCGCGGCGATGCGTTTCACGCCCACAGAAAATTTCAGCATTTCCGTTTCGGGACTGCTGCAGCGTGTCCGTTCGCGCGGGCTTAACGCCGTGTATCTGAAGCAGGATTATACGCCGCAGACGGGCGACCTCGAATATTCGGCGCTGCCGAACACCGATTTCACCGATTATGAATTGCTCAGCGGCCGCATGGAATATGATCTCGGACCGGCAACCTTGACATCGGTGACCGGCTATTCGCATGTTCGCGACGGCAACGAGAAGGACGTCACGCCCTTCTTCTCGGCGCTTATCCCCGTGCTCAACGCCTTCGCTGGCCTCGGTGCCGCTCCGAGTGACCGGGTTGCGATCAACCAGTCGCGCTGGACAAAGAAATTCACGCAGGAAGTCCGTCTGGCGTCGAACGGCGAGGAAGGCGTAAAATGGATCGTGGGGGCCTATTTCACGAAGGAACGCATCTTCAACGGGCAGGTAATCGATGCGCTGAGCGCCGGGGGGCCGCGCAACATCTTCACCGTGCGCTACGATCCCGAATATCGGGAGTATGCGGGCTTCGCCGATGTGAGCGTTCCGCTCAGCTCCGCATTCGATATCGGCTTTGGTGGCCGCATCGCGCATAACCGCCAGCTGTTGCCGAATGTGTCGAGCGGACCGCTCAACCTGCTGAGCGGTCTGCCGCTCAACGCTTCGGCCCGCCAGCGCAGCAGCGAATCCGTGTTCACCTGGCAAGTGACGCCGCGTTATCGTTTCTCGGATGACCTGATGGTCTATGCGCGCGCAGCGAGCGGTTACCGGCCGGGCGGGGCCAATCTTGGCGGTACGGGAATCCCGGAAACCTATGATGCCGACCGGACGACCAGCTATGAAGTCGGATTGAAGGGCGCGGTCGCTGACGGCGCGGTGAGTTTCGACATCGCCGCTTTCTACATCGACTGGCGGAAGATCCAGCTTCTCGCCACGAATCCGGCCACCGGGGGCACTTATTTCGTCAACGGGGACGATGCCGAAAGCAAGGGTGTCGAAGGCTCGATCCTGACGCGGCCGTGGCGGGGAGCGACCCTGTCGGCGAACGCAACCTATAATGAGGCGACGCTCGCCGACTCGCTTCCGGGAGGGAGTGTCGGGCTTGTCGGCCCTGCCGGTACGCGCTTGCCGTTCATCGCGAAGTTCACGGGCAACATCTTCGCCGAACAGATATTCGAGAGCGGGAAGGGGTTCGACCCCTTCGTTGCCGCCAACCTCTCTTACGTTGGCGAGCGCAAGGGGCTGCTTCCAGTCTCCGCTACCTCGGGCCGCCTGTCGCTTGCCGACTATGCGCAGCTCGATCTGCGTGTCGGTGTCCGCGCCGAAGGCTGGTCGGTTGAGCTTTTTGCCCGAAATCTCACCGATACGAGAGGCTATGTCGCCGGCGACCTGCTGGCGCGTACGACGACAGCGGGCGGCTTTACCGTTACCCCTATCCGGCCCCGTACGTTCGGCGTTTTGCTTTCGGCGGACTTCTGAGTCGCTGCGCGGTTCGCGGACATGTGATCATGACATCCGGGCGGCGGGGGAGGCTGCGCCGCCCGGATGTCGCCGATGCCGCAGACCTGCGCGCCTCCAAATTCTCGTTGACCAGACGTTTTATAATGATAAATGTTCTATATAATTGGAAATATACCGCACAATGCGCTCCGAAGCTCTGTATCTGACCGACGCCGTTCGTGCGCTGATCGGTCGCAGATGCATGCGCGATCGGCAGTGAACAGTGCCGACAGGCGAAATCGAGGGACGGGAACTCGCGGGCCGGTGCGCTCTGTGCCCGAGGGCGCTGCATCGAGCGCTCGACGAGCACGCAAGGATTTCAACGCGCCGATCCGGCCCGGCGTCGCGTTCGGACGTGGCAACTGTCCGGCATCTGCCAAGGTTGTCGCGCGGCGGCGGAAGCCGTCGTCGGCATCGACAGGCTATTGTGGAGGGGGCGAGAGCATGCGGATTGCGGGCATTTCTTCGCATGCGGGGTAGGCTGATGAAACCCAATTGGAGGAAGAATGATTGAACTGAGCCGCAATGATGTGCGGGAGCGGCTGCCCTGGTCGGCTCTGGTCGAGGCGATTGATCGAAAATTGCGCGCGGGCGACCTGGTCGAACCGCAACGCCTTGCTTTCGATCTGGACGGCGGGGGGGCGGACGACGGTACGCTCCTCGTGATGCTGTCGTGGCAAGGGCGCGAGGTCATCGGCATCAAGACGGTCACCTTCTGGCCCGACAATCATGTTCGCGATTTGCCCTCGCACGGCGCGAACTATATCCTGATGGACGCGCGCTCGGGATCCATTATGGCAATACTCGACGGCGAGGAACTGACCGGACGACGCACAGCGGCCGTCTCGGTCTTGGCCGCGAGCCGGCTTCTTCGTCGCGATGCACATTCGCTCCTGGTGTGCGGTACCGGACCGATCGCCGAGAATCTCGTCCGCGCGCATCACGCTTCGGGGCGCTTCACGTCGATCAGGCTTTACGGGCGCACGCGGTCGCGGGCCGAAATTCTTCAGGAGCGCTTGGCGGAAGCCGGTATCGCCTGCACGGTCTGCAGCGACGACCTCAGGCGGGAATTTGGTGACGCCGACATGATCTCAACCGCGACGTCGGCCACGTCGCCGCTGTTCGACGGGAGCTGGGTATCGGCCGGATCGCACGTCGATCTGGTCGGCAGCTTCCGGCCGATCATGCGCGAAGTTGACGATCACCTGTTGCGGCGAGCATCATCGATATGGATCGACACGCCGACGGCGCTCAAGGAGTCGGGCGATCTCACGCAGCCGATCGCAGCCGGCGTCATAAGCCTCTCGGATATCCGCGGCGACTTGCGCGCGCTCGTTTTGGGCGGCGGGCGGCGCTCCGATGACGAGATCACGATCTTCAAGGCCGTTGGTTTCGCTCTGCCCGATCTCGCGGCGGCTGAAGCTGCGCTCGGCGGTATCCCCGAAACCCTTATGAAGAAGGCGGTTTGACCATGTTGGGACCGCCCGATCCCAAGTTGGTCCTGCTGCTCGAGATCAACGCCTTTACCCGCGACCCCGCCGGCGGCAATCCTGCGTCGGTGTGTCTGCTCGATGGCTGGCCCAGCGACGAGGCCTTGCGGAAGATCGGCATGCAGTCGGGGCCCTCGGTTACCGCGTTTGCCGTGAATCGCGGCGGGGACCTCTACGATCTTCGCTGGTTCACTCGCGGGGGCCTAGAGGTCGACAGTTTTTGCGGGCACGCGACCTTCGCGGCGGGTCATGCCCTTGCTGAAAATAACCCCGCCCGGAGCCGGTTCGTTTTCGACGCGGTTAGCGGACGCTTCGTCATGACGCGAAAAAGCAACGGGTTGGCAATGCGCGGGCCGGCGTGGCTCAGCGAACCTGCGCTGGCTCCGCTCGCCCTCCTGCAGTCGCTGAACCGGGAGCCGACGCGCACCATGCGCTCCGAACGCGACTGGTTGCTGGAGTTCGGCAGCGTGGAGGAACTCGAAGCGCTCGAGCCCGATTATGCACTGATGCGCGGAGTTGGCGATAGCGCCGATATCGGCGTCATCGCGCTGGCGCCGGTAAACGACCATATGGTCGCCTTCCGCTTCTTCTGTCCGGGCTTCAGCATCGGAGAAGATGAAGACCCGGCGACGGGCTCGGCGCTTAGCACCCTCGCGCCCTACTGGTCTGCAGTGGCCGGTCTCGATCAATTCGAAGCCCGCCAGTTGTCGGCGCGCGGAGGGGATTTTTCGTGCCGGGTTTCGCGCGACGAAGTCGAGACCGTGGCTTCCGGCGTAACGGTCGATTGCCGATGGTTCCAGCTATATTGAAATGACTGGTCCGGTGCGAAGAAGGAAGGGCGAGACGCTGGAAACCTGCGGTCCTCGCAGTCCTAACCCCACCCACCCTCACAGTGCGACGCGGGCGCGCGCGGAACGGCGGGCTGGCTCGACTGCGGCATCCGCGACCGCCGTTCATTCACGACAGGATTTCTGATGACTTTGCACCACACCGCCGATCAGTATCAGGATATCCGCAATGCCATTCGCGCACTTTGCGCGCAATTTCCGGACGATTATCATCGCAAGATAGATGCCGAACGCGGCTATCCCGAAGCCTTTGTCGAAGCTCTGACGAAAAGTGGTTGGCTGGCGGCTCTCGTTCCCGAGCAATATGGCGGGTCGGGGCTCGGTCTTGCGGAAGCCTCCGTGATCATGGAGGAAATCAATCGTTCTGGCGGCAATTCCGGTGCCTGCCACGGCCAGATGTACAATATGGGTACCTTGCTCCGTCATGGATCTGAGGAACAGAAGCGGCTCTATCTGCCAAAAATAGCGGCAGGCGAGCTGCGTCTTCAGTCGATGGCTGTCACCGAGCCGGCAACGGGCAGCGATACGACCAAGCTCAGGACGCGGGCTGTCCGGAAGGGCGACCGCTATCTGGTAACGGGGCAGAAGGTCTGGATCAGCCGGATCCAGCACTCGGACCTGATGATCCTTTTGGCCCGGACAACGCCTCTCGCGGAGGTGAAGTCGCGATCGGACGGAATGTCGATCTTCATTGTCGACATCCGTCAAGCGCTGGGACGGGGCATGGACGTTCGCCCCATTGCGAACATGGTCAATCACGAAACCAACGAACTGTTCTTCGACGAACTCGAGATACCGGCTGAAAATCTGATCGGCGAAGAGGGCAAGGGCTTCCGTTATATCCTAGATGGCCTCAACGCCGAACGGACCTTGATCGCCGCCGAATGCATTGGAGACGGATACTGGTTCATCGACAAGGCCAGCCGCTACGCTTCCGAACGCGAAGTGTTCGGACGGCCGATCGGCCGGAATCAGGGCGTCCAGTTTCCGATCGCCGAGAGCTATGTCGAGTTGCGCGCCGCCGACCTCATGCGATTTCGGGCATGCGCATTGTTCGATGCGTATGCCCCCTGCGGCGGCGAGGCCAATATGGCGAAATATCTCGCTGCCAAGGCGAGCTGGGAAGCCGCCAATGCCGCCATTCAGACCTTCGGTGGCTTCGGCTTCGCGCACGAATATGACGTCGAACGGAAATTTCGCGAGACGAGGCTCTACCAGGTTGCACCCGTCAGTACGAACCTGATCCTTTCCTATGTCGCGGAGCATGTTCTCGGCATGCCGAGGTCTTTTTGATGCCCATCTCCGACATATCGTCCCCGACCGCAACCGCGACGCTCGCGGGCTTTGCGGCGAGGCTGCGGCCCGACGATATCCCAGCCGATGTCCTGGCCCGCAGCGAAGAGCTTTTCGTCGACTGGGCCGGATCCGCCTTCGCCGGTGCGCGGGCGCGTCCGGTCATCGCCATCGATCGGTTTGCCCAGATGGCGGGGCCGGCGAGCGGTGCTTCCGAAATCCTGATTTCGGGCCGGCGAACGACGCCCTATTTTGCGGCGATGGTGAATGCCGCGGCCTCGCATGTCGTCGAGCAGGACGACGTGCATAATGGATCGGTCTTCCATCCTGCCGCGGTAGTCTTCCCGGCGGCGCTCGCGATGGGACAGGCGATCGGGGCCAGCGGCCGCGACATATTGGTCGCGGCCATTGCCGGCTACGAGGTAGGGATACGGGTCGGCGAATATCTTGGCCGCTCGCATTATCGCATTTTCCATACGACCGGCACGGCGGGTACACTGGCGGCTGCGGCTGCGGCGGGACGCCTGCTCGGTCTCGATGCGACGTCGATGCTCCATGCATTTGGCTCGGCGGGGACGCAATCGGCAGGCCTCTGGGAATTCCTGAAAGATGCGGCGGACAGCAAGCAGCTACATGCGGCGCATGCTGCTGCGGCCGGTCTCGCTTCGGCCTGCCTCGCGCGAGACGGTTTCACGGGCGCGCGGGATATCCTCGAAGGGCGGCAAGGTCTCGCTGCCGGGATCTCGACCGACGCGGACTCGTCCCGCATCGTCGACGGTCTCGGAGAACGTTGGGCGACGGAAGAGACTTCATTCAAATGGCACGCGTCGTGCCGCCACACGCATCCGGCGGCCGATGCGCTAGCCCGCGCGATACGCGAGGTTAAACTGCACGGCGAGGATATCGCGCGGGTTACCGCGTTCGTGCACCAGGGAGCGATCGACGTGCTCGGGGCCGTCGATGTTCCGGCGACCGTTCACCAGGCGAAATTTTCGATGGGAAGCGTGCTCGGCCTGATCGCACATGGCGGAAGCGCGGATCTCGCCGCGTTCGAGGGCGTGCTCGACCGCGCCGATGTGGCGGACTTCCGCAGCCGCGTCACCATGGTGCGCGACGACGAGGTCGACGGGGCGTATCCACGCCGTTGGATCGGAAAGGTGCGGGTCGAATTGCGCGACGGTCGGATTGTCGATGCCCGTGTCGACGAGCCGAAGGGCGACCCCGGCAATACGCTGTCTCGCGACGAAATCAGTGCGAAGGCCGCCTCTCTCATTGCGTTTGGCGGGCTCCGCGCGGGAGCCGGTGCCGATCGCCTGGTGGCGCGCCTCTGGCAAGTGACACGATGGGGTACCGTAGGCACACTGCTCGAGCAAGCCAGTCAGTCGGAAGGAGAGACCAGATGACCGCGACCGCCAGCTGCAATTTCATCGGCGGCAAATGGGTGCCGCCCATCGACGGCGTCGCCATGCCCATCCTCGAACCGGCGACTGGCGAGGCTTTCGGCACCATCGCAGATAGCTCGCCGGCCGATGTGGACCGGGCGGTCGCCGCGGCCCGGCACGCCTTCGACAAGGGGATTTGGGGGCAGACGGCCGCGGTCGAACGCGGCCGCATCCTGTCGCGCTTCGCCAAGATTGTAGCGGCAAACGCGTCCAGCCTCTCAAAAATCGAGGCCCGCGATACGGGCAAGCCCAAGAGCGCCGCCGATGCAGATATTACGGCCCTTGTGCGCTATTTCGAATTTTATGGGGGTGCGGCCGACAAGCTGCATGGCGAGATCATCCCCTATGTCGACGGTTTTCATGTCGGCGTGCTTCGCGAGGCGCACGGCGTGACGGGCCATATTCTGCCCTGGAACTATCCGGCCCAGATGTTCGGGCGTACGCTAGCGCCTGCGCTGGCGGTGGGCAATGCGACCGTCCTCAAGCCGGCCGAGGATGCGTGTGCATCCACCCTCCATCTCGTCGAACTCGCGGCGGAAGCGGGCTTCCCGGACGGAGCGATAAATGTCGTGACGGGCAGGGGGCACGTCGCGGGCGCGGCACTGGCCGCGCATCCCGGCGTCGACTTTGTCTCCTTCACAGGTTCCCCCGCTGTCGGCCAGATCATCCAGAAACTCTGCGCCGACCATTATATCAGCTGTACGCTCGAGCTGGGCGGCAAGTCTCCCCACATCGTCTTTGCCGATGCGGATTTCGACATTGCCGTTCCGACCATCGTGAAGGCGATCGTCCAGAACGGCGGGCAAACCTGTTCGGCAGGAAGTCGCGTCCTGATCGAACGATCGGCTTATGAGCGGTTCGCCGCCCGGCTGGCCGCCACTTTCTCGCGGGTTTGCGCTGGCGCTCCGGATATGGACCTCGATTGCGGCCCCATGATTACGGCGAAGCAGAGGGAACGGGTCCAGGCGTATATCGACCGGGCAAGGGAAGACGGGATAGCGGTTCTGGCCGAAGGCGGGGTCGCGCCCGGAGTCGCGCCCGCGGGCTATTATGTGAAACCGACTATCTTTGCCCCGGTGCCGCGTGATCACGTCATCGCGCACGAGGAAATATTCGGTCCGGTGCTGGTCGTGATGCCCTTCGATGATGAGGCCGATGCGATCCGCCTTGCCAACGCGACCGAATATGGCCTGGCTGCGGCGGTCTGGACCCGTGACGGCGCGCGCCAGATGCGATTGGTGAAGAAGATCCGCGCCGGTCAGGTTTTCGTGAATACCTACGGCGCGGGCGCGGGCGTCGAGCTGCCTTTCGGTGGAGCGGGCAAGAGCGGCCATGGGCGCGAAAAGGGTTTTGCGGCCCTGCACGACTTCAGCAAGACCAAAACCATGGTGATCAACCATGGCTGACGCCCCGTGCGACGATGCGATGAAGCGCGATGCGCCCTACTGGCACGGGAAGCTCGGGCCGATGATCGCGGCGGCGACGGTCTTCCGCGTTCAGTCGCGGACCTGCCTCTTAGCCGGTCGGCGACTTGTTACTCAGCAACGGGACATTTTCCGCTTTGCGTCCGCGCCGCCAGTGTAGCCATGGAGAATGAAACATGCGCCCGCTTGAAGGAATAACGGTTGTCAGCCTCGAGCATGCCATTGCCGCTCCGTTTGCCACGCGTCAGCTTGCGGATCTCGGCGCGCGTGTGATCAAGGTCGAGCGCCCAGGGCGGGGCGATTTCGCACGCGATTATGACGAACGGGTACGCGGGCTGTCTTCGCATTTCGTCTGGTGCAACCGTTCCAAGGAGAGCATCTCGCTCGATCTCAAGAGCGACCACGGCCTCGAGGCGCTCCGGCGCCTTGTCGCGCGTGCAGATGTTTTCGTGCAAAATCTCGCCCCAGGAGCAACGATGAGAATGGGCTTTGATCACGCGGCGCTGAGTGAACTCCATCCGACGCTGATCGTTTGTGACATCTCGGGCTACGGCCAGGACGGACCGCAACGCGATCGCAAAGCCTATGATCTGCTTATTCAGAGCGAGGCGGGCTTTCTTTCTGTAACCGGTACGCCCAACGAGGTCGTCAAGGCCGGCTGTTCGATCGCCGACATCGCGGCTGGCATGTATGCCTATTCCAGCGTGCTCGCCGCGCTCATCGAGCGGGGCAGGACGGGGCGTGGGAAGCACATCGACATTTCGATGCTCGAAGCCATGGCTGAATGGATGGGCTATCCCCTTTATTATGCGTTCGAGGGCGCCCCGCCGCCGCCTCGCAATGGCGCATCGCACGCAACAATATATCCCTACGGCCGTTTTTCGAGCGCAGATGGCGATGTCATGTTCGCCATCCAGAACGAACGCGAATGGGCCTCGTTCTGCGAAAAGGTGCTTGGCGACGCGTCGATCGAAACCGACCCGCGGTTTTCCTCGAACTCCGCGCGTGCGGCCAACCGGTCGGCGCTGCATTCAACGATTACGGAAATTCTGAGCAAGCTGAGCGCACGAGACGTCATATCCCGGCTGGATGGCGCGAAGATTGCGAATGCATCGGTCAACGACATAGCCGGACTATGGTCTCACGCGCAGTTGGCCGATCGGGGGCGATGGCGGCAAGTGGAAACGCCCGCCGGGCCCGTGCCGGCGCTCCTCCCCCCGGGCCAGGTTGATGCCCGCATGGATCCGGTGCCCGTTGTGGGCGCGCATACGGTTGCGATCTTGGCGGAGATCGATATGCGCACATCGGACACCGGATAGAAGTCCGTCCGATCCCCGCCGGTCGGCACTCGCGTGGCGTGTCCCGCCGGGACGTCGCCGCTGATGGGTCGAATGAACATGCCTGCTGCGCTGCGGAACCGCGGGCGGGTGTCATCGGCCCGCCCGCGGTTCCGCTTTAGCGCGCCTCCGACGTCAGGGCATCCTGATAGAAGCTGCGCAAATCGCCCCGCAAGCTCTTCAAGGCATTCTCGTCTTCGTAGATGGCGTGTCCGGCCGCATAGTTCCGGACACGTATTGCTCTTTGATAGCGGGCGCCGATGCCAAGGTGGCTTGCGTCATATTCTGCCTGGAAGAAGGGTGTGGCGAGATCGAAATAGCCAGACGCGAAAAACGTCTTCAGCTTGGGGTTTCTGCGCAGCGTCAAGCCGAGGTCGTAACCGACGAACGAGTATTTCCCGGAAGGAAGATCGCCCATGCCTCCGATCGGCAGCGTGTGGCCCCATTCGAACCCGGGCAGGGTGACCGTCAGCCGATAGGGGTTTTGCGAGCCGAGGATATTGTTGCGATAGGTTATGAATGTGCTGTAATACTCGCTCGTATTGGCGGCGAATGAGGGGTCGTAAGTGGGGCCGGAGCCCGCCATGTTGGTATCGTCGCCGACCTCGCGCGCATCAAAGCGGCCTAGGACCTTGCCCTTGGTTCGAAGCAGTTCCTTCCGGAATTCATCGGTGGATACGCGCAGGTCCGAATCCAGAATGAAGTTCGTTGAAAGCCCCGAAAGCGCGCTCATCTCCCGCGCGACGGCCAACCGCTCGGCTTCGGGCGCCGCATCGCCCTTTGCGAGCACGGCGGCATAGGGGCCCCGCGCAAACGCCCGTGCCCTTTCGGTCCAATCGTCGATTGAGCCCTGCTGCTCGACCAGATGATGATGGAATCCGGTGGCGGCGAAGGTCGGCAATGTTGCAATATACCATTGGTCGGGGCCTCTCGCTACCGTGGGGAAGTTGATCCCCAGATTGTTCGAGTTCAAAATGGTCGATATAAAAATGATTCCGGTCAACTCGACCTGTTGCTCCTGCAGCATTCGCGCCACGACCGCATTGCGAAGTGTCCCGTATGATTCGCCGACGATGAATTTGGGGGAGTCCCAGCGGTTATTCATGTTGAGATATTTGACGATGAACCGCGTGAAAGCCTCCGCGTCAGCATCAACGCCACTCACTTCCTTGAGTGTCCCGTCCCCGACGACTTCGGACGCTCCGGCCCCCGGGCAGTCGATAAAAACCAGATCGGACTGATCGAGAAGCGTATAGTCGTTGTTGGCCATCCGTGCGACGGCGCCGCCACTAGACGGCGACGATGCAGGCACGATGCGCTGAGGCCCGAACGCGCCGACATGCAACCAGACCGATGAACCCCCGGGGCCTCCATTCCAGACGAATGTGAGCGGTCGGGGAGCTGCATCCTTTCTGTCGAGCGTGTAAGCGGTAAAGGACATTCGATGGTAAGGCTTCCCGTCCGGCCGCGAGATTACCAGTCCTCCGGACTGCGCCTTGTAATCATATTTCTTTCCCGAAACGGTGACCGATCCCGCCGAACGGACGATGCTGTCCGTCGGCGCTTCCGATGCGACGGCGACCACGGTTGCAGCGGAATTTGTCTGTGCCATCGCCTCCTCCGATGCCGCCATGGCATGCGACGACACGCACATCCCGATCGCCACCGGAAGAGAGCAAAAAAAGCGCCTACCCATCATCAATATCTCCTGCAAAAATTCGAACGAACGCCTTCAACCCACTTCCGGTCGATGATGCCGAAGCCGCCTTGCGCTCCGCCGACGCGGACCGGGCAAGCATCGGCACCCAGCGAGCGGCGATTGAAATTGATGCCCTCCTCGAGAGATGGGCACTTCGTCCATGCGTTGGCACCGCCACTGCCGCTACTATTCAAGTGCATCACTATCGTACCAAACACAATATTATTATATAATATTGGCCTTTTGAGGCGGGGAGGGCTCCGCGAATGGTCGGGATCAGGCTCGGCACGACAATGGAGGAGGGTTTGCAGGTTACGTCGCGCATGGCGCGCCACTGCGGCGAAAGCCGAAGTCGCACCTCCCTTGCGCCCAGACCTATCGGCTTGCCCTATGATTTGGGACATGTTTGGCGCCTTCGGGAAGGCAGAGGTTTCCGCCGCCAAATTGATGCGCGACGCAATGATCCGATCAACCGGTTTGGACTGCGCATTCTAGCCAATGAAGCGGGGCTGGAAGAGTTGTTCCCGAGCCGGCCGTTTTCGGTCCGGCTCCCTGTCGGGCCAGAGCCCGAGCGACCTCGGGAGGTTGGCAAAACTGGTGTGGAGGCAATTTATTTGTTCCAAAAAGCAAATTCATTGCAGATGCTAATCTTTGTTAGTATAAAAGGAAAGTCAGATCGTGAAGGGGAGAGAAATATGACCGGGCGTCGTTTGATCGCAGTCTCGCTGGCGCTCGCGGCTATTCCGGCCTGGGCCCAGTCGTTGCCTCCCACGGCCCAGAAAAGCGTCGCGGAGACCATGGGGCATCCTTCCCAAGTCTCGATACCCAATTCGGTGACGTTCGACTTCAAGTCCGGAATCACGAACCGAAACTATAATGTGCAAGTCTCCTTGCCCGACGTGCCGCCGCCTCCCGAGGGCTATCCCGTCATCTATGTCATGGACGGCAAGGCGCACTTCCCGGTCTTCGCGGCGACGGTACGGCGCTCGATGCTGCAGCGAGACCGCATCGTGGTCGGTGTCGACTATGAAAACCGGTTCTACGACCTGACGCCGCCGTCCGGCCAGGAAGCTTCGGTCGACGCCATGAAGATGAGTTACGACCAAGTCGGCGGCGCCGACAAGTTCATCGAGGTCATGGAATCCGAGATCAAGCCGCGCATCGAGGCAATGGCCAAGGTCAACAAGAAGGACCAAGCGCTTTTCGGACAGTCGCTCGGCGGACTCTTTGTTCTCCATACCCTTCTGTCGCGACCCGAGCTCTACAACAGCTTTCTCTCGTCCAGCGCCTCCATCTACTGGAGCCATCAATGGATTTTGAAGAATGAACCCTCGTTCCGTGAGAAGGTGCTGAGCGGCAAGGCGAACCCGCGCATCATGATTGCCGTGGGCGACGAGGAGCGCATGCCCGTCAACTTGAGTCGGGACGCGGCCGAGTTCACCTCCGACCTTCAGAACAAGGCGATGATCCTCAACAATTGCGAACTTGCGAAGAGGCTGAAGATGATCCCTGCCGATCCGCCCTACGAGGTCGCCGACTGTTTCGTCGCGCAGCAGGTCTGGCATCTCTACGCGTCCTTGGCGGCCGCGGGCCGCGCCATGGAATTCCTAGATGCCGCGCCGTCGCGCAGCCCGTCGCGCATGTCGCCTCAAGCTGCCGCATCAGCGTCCGGCGTGCGCTGATGGGCGTGCGGCACGACGTTGACGGAGCGCAGGTCTTTCATGCCTTCTGACCCGATGCGCGAAGAAGCGTGCCGACCGCCGCGAACGGTCGTTCTCGGCGATGTCCTTCTCGAGGAGACTCTCGATGCGCTGGCGAGGCTCACGGGCTGCGCCCCCCGGTGCGTTCCGCTGGTGATGGGGCGACCCGATCCCGGCGGGATTGTCGACGCCGACATTCTGCTGGTCAGTCCCGGGACCATTCTCGATGTGCGTCTATTGAGCGCATGTCCCGGCCTTCGCTACATTGGCATTTGCGGGACGTCGTTTGACAACATCCCGGTTGCCGAGGCCCGTGAGCGCGGCATCGCGGTCACGAACGTGCGTGACTATGGCGATGATCCGGCGGCCGAATTCATCTTCATGCAACTCACGGCGCTGGCACGAGGCGTGAACACCCATCAGTGGAAGCCTTATCCGACCGAGCTTATGGGCAAGACGATAGGAATCGTCGGTATGGGGGCACTCGGTGGCGCGATCGCCGAACTGGCGCTGGCCTATAAAATGACGCTGATATACGCGAGCCGTAACGAGAAGCCGCACCTAACGCGCCGGGGCGCACTGTTCACGCCGCTGCATGCGCTTTTGGCGGCCAGTGATATCGTCGTCCTGACCACGCCTACGAATCTGACCGTCCTCGGTCCCGCGGAATTCGAATGCCTTCGGCACGGGAGCATCCTCGTTCAAGCGAGCACAGGCAGCGTGATCGATCGGAATGCTTTCGTGCGATGGATCGGCGCCGACGGAAACTTTGCAATTTTCGACGGCGCAGCCGGTGTGGACAATCTCGACGTCTATTCGCGGCATCGCGGTGTGATCGTATCAATGATGGTATCGGCCTTCAGTCGCGAGGCGCAGCAGCGGCTGGGCCGGGACGTCGTGGTAAATCTGAGACGCCATCTGGCCAACGCAGCGCTGGCGGATGAACAGAATCAGGGCGCATGAGTGGGCCGGATAACCCGACCGAGCTCGCCGAGCGGGCCGGGAACATGAAAGCGACGCGCCACGCCGAGTGGCTGCATAAGGAAGCTTGATCGTGAGGACAGGGCTACCCGTCCCCGCCTCATTCGCAACGACCGCCGACTGATCGGCATAATCAATTCGGAGGAATAATGTTCGACCGTCTCGCCATACCGCCAGCAGATCCGCTGCTCTCGCTCATCGCCGCGTACAATGCCGATCCACGCCAAGGAAAGATCGACCTCGGTGTCGGCGTCTACCGCGACGAGACCGGCCGCACGCCGGTCATGGCAGCGGTAAAGCAAGCCGAGGCGCGCCTCCTCGAAACGCAGGACAGCAAATCCTATCTGGGGTCCGAGGGTGACGTCGGCTTCGTCGATGCAATCAGGACCCTCGCGCTCGGGGCCGACGCTGATATTCAGCGCACGCCGGGTCTCCAGACCCCGGGCGGCACCGGCGCCCTCCGTCTCGCGATCGAACTCTATACCGCGAATATGCCTGACGGCACGGTCTGGATTGGGACCCCGACCTGGCCGGTCCACGAGACGATGCTTGCCTCGCTTGGCGCGCGCGTGCGGACCTATTCGCTCTACGACCGGGGCACGCAATCGGCGATCCCCGACGCGCTCGCGGGTGCGATCTCTGAGGCAAGCCGTGGCGACCTCTTTCTCCTGCAGGGCGGTTGTCATAACCCCTCGGGCGTAGCGACGCCGTTCGCCGAATGGGAGCGTGCGGCCGAGCTCTTCGCGTCGAAGGATATTCTGCCGCTCGTCGATCTCGCCTACCATGGCCTCGGCAAAGGCCTCGACGCCGACGCCGCCGGACTCCGGCTCCTCGCCCGTTCGCTTCCTCGTTTGCTGCTGGCCTATTCGTGCGACAAGAATTTCGGTCTCTACCGCGACCGCGTCGGCGCCGTGTTCGCGCTCACCGAAACTGCCGCCGAAGCCGCGGCGGTCAAGGCCCATCTCGCTGTCCTCGCGCGCAATGCTTGGTCGATGCCGCCGGATCACGGCGGGGCGGTCGTGCGCATCATTCTCGAAGATGAGCAGCTGACAAGCGAATGGCGGCGCGAGTTGCAGCAGGTGCAGTTGCGGCTCGTCGCGCTTCGTGCGGCGCTCGCCTCGTTCGGCAAGATCGGCAGCGTCGACCTCTCCAAGCTCCCCGCGCAAGAGGGCATGTTCTCGCTGCTTCCGCTCGATCCGCAGGAAATTGCCGGGCTGCGCCAAGAGCACGGCGTTTATATGGCGGGAAGCGGCCGGATTAATATCGCGGGCCTTCTCGAGCACGATGTCGGGCGCTTTGCAAATGCGCTCGAACTCGTAGCGGCGGATCGCGCCGCGCCGGCGGCCTGAAAACACTCCTGCGGCCCGCTACGGGGTCATCGACGAGCACAAAGATGAAGCCCTGCGACGGACACCGGCCCGACTGCATGAGCTGTCAAGCGTGTCTCGATCAGGGCCGTCGACGCTGCGATCGGGGGAGCGTCCCGCGAGCATCGTCGAGGGACGCTCCGACCGTTCAGCTTGTCCTTATCCCCTAAGCCGCGCGCCAATGTTCCAGCGGCGCAACGCCCGCGTCAACTTTTCGGGGGATGAAGCTTTGTATCGAATGCGAGATCCTCTTCTGCGCCAAACATGTAGAGGCTATTCAACCTAGGCGCGGGCGCGATCGACCAAGCAGGCCAATGCTCCCCAAAGGTCCATCGCCCGATCGATCGCCATAAACCGCTCCTTCAAATCGGCGAGCCGGAGGAGAGAGGCGTCGTTGGCAGCCTTGTCGAGAGCTTCGGCTTCGGACCGATACGCGAGTTCTGCAACGAGGGATGATACGATATCGGCTGCAGCGGGCGATCCCATCTCGATAAAGCCCGCCCTAGCGGCCGCCCAACTGAAAATCTTGGCTTCGCTCGGCACCTGGCATTCGCGATCAATTGCCATGGATGAGAGCACGACAGCAGTATTCCAGAGCAGACTCTCGGGCAAGGTCAGAGCTGCTGCGCCCCCTGTTGCAATTTTACGGGCAATCAGCGGAAGGACGTCTTCGATAGTCCCTGCATCCGAACTCGACCCCGCGAAGCGGTGCGGACCTGATCTGCTCGTGGCGCATAGGACGAGCAGCGTCAGCACAGCGGGATGATCGGTATGAGTGTGCCGGGAAGCACGGCAGATGCATTTGCCGGCCTGCGTATGAGGCAGTCGGCAGTTCCGAGCATGACTTGGCTCGATGCTTCTTGCCGCTCGCATGGGGTGACGCCTTCATAGGCCGTGCGACCGCAGAGGAATCCCTCCCGTGGCCCGTTTGCTGGGATCGGGCCGACTGCGGGACGCAGATGCCACGGCAAGGCGTCCAAGACTGTGCTGCCTGACAGTCCGGCGATCAGAGGCACCAGAAAGATTCGGGCGACAGTGAGAGCGGCGGTCGGATTGCCGGGAAGCCCAAGGACATGAGTTGCCCCTATCCGACCATACCATACCGGTTTCCCAGGCTTGATCGCGACATCTGCGAACGCGATCTCCAAGCCGGACTTAGCGAGCGCGACCCTTCCGAAGTCACGATCTCCGCGCGAAGCTCCCCCGACAATGATGATGATGTCGGCAGATCGTCGATCGCACGCGCTGACGATCGCCTCCGCCTCGTCGGGGAGCCGGTGCCTCGACACGATCTCGGCACCGTTCGATATACACAGATATTCGATCGCATTGCTAAGGCTATCCGGGATTGCATACGGGTGGCGCGAAGCCGATCCTGATCCGACGAGCTCGTCGCCCGTCGCAAGAAGCAGGATGCGCGGTCGCCGGGCTACCTCCAAATTGGAATGATCAGCGGCAGCGGCGACAATAAGCGTGGCAGGTGTCATGCTGGCGCCTGCTGCCAGTAGCAATTCTCCGGCCGCGAAATCGGATCCCTTGCGTCGAACATGCGGCTTCCCGCGCGGCGCGCCTTCTATAGTCACATCACAGCCGGCGAGCGTGCAATATTCGACCATCACGACCCGGTCTGCACCGCGCGGCAGCGGGGCCCCCGTCATAACGCGCCGCGTTTCACCGGGACCGACTTCGCCTGCATCAGCGTCCCCTGCGTAACTTGTGCCTACAGCGCGAAGGCGTACGAGGCCTGATTCCATATCGTTGTCTCGGATGGCATATCCATCCATCGCGGCGCAATCGCGACGCGGAGAGTCGACGCGGGCGCACAAAGAGACAGCAAGCCGTCTTCCACCCGCTGCGCTCAACGGAAGAAGCTCGCTGCCGAGCGGCCGGACATGAGCCGCGAGTATAGCGAGAGCACCATCGAAATCGATCGACGCGGGGCAAGGCGTTCCTTCGGCAAATTGCGCATACTTGGTCATGCAAGCGCCCCTTGGACATGACGCAGATCGGTAGCGGCAGCGGCAGTCTCCGCCAGAGACACCGCCGCGCCGACAAGGATCAGCGTCGGCGTGGCGGCCGCGAATGACCGCGTCGCGAGGTCGAGCAGATCGAGCCGCGTCGCGAGGCGCCGCTCGTCGGGCGCGCTGACGTTGCACGCGATCATCACGGGCATTACGCCGGGCATTCCCGCCGTCATTAGTCCGCGCATGATCTCCCCCGCGGCGTCGCGGCCCATGTAGAAGACGAGCGTCGACCCATCGTGCGCGAGCGAGGGCCAGTCGATATCGAGCGCGGCGCCCCGCTTGCTGTGAGCCGTGACGAAGCGTACATCGCGCGCGATCCCGCGCAGCGACAGCGACATGCCCGCGGACGCCGCGGCAGCGCAGGCCGTGGTGATGCCGGGGCAGATACGGACGGGAAAACCCGCTTCGCGGAGCGCGGCCAGTTCCTCGGCCGAGCGGCCGAAGATCGACGGATCGCCGCCTTTCAAACGGACGACGCGCTTGCCCGCCGCCGCGGCGTTGACGAGCAGCGCGTCGATCGTTCGCTGATCCTTCGAGTGGCGACCCGAACGCTTGCCGACGCTGACGCGCTCGGTATGCGTGGGGATCAGATCGAGGACGCCGGGACCAACGAGGGCATCGTGGAAGACGATGTCGGCGGCTTCGATCAGCCGGACGGCCTTGCGCGTCAGCAGGTCGGGATCGCCGGGCCCCGCGCCGACGAGCCATACCATCCCGGGTGCGAAGTCATCAGGCTGCATCGCTTTTCTCCTCGCTCAGGATGCGCGCGAGCGCGGGGCGGCACGAGCCGCAATTTGTGCCGGCGCCGATCGCGGTGCCGATTGCGGCGGTGTCGGTGAGGCTCTGGTCGCGGATCGCCGCGACGATGGTCTTGAGCCCGATGTCGAAGCAGACGCAGATGATCGGGCCGCGGTCGGCCTGCACCCCCGGCGCGCGGCCGGCGAGCAGGGTGGGGGCGACGTCGGGAGCGGCAAGCTGGGCGATCAGCCAGTCGCGCGGCGGCAGTTCGCCGTTCTCGGTGACGAAGAGCGCGCCGGTGAGGCGGCCTTGGACAACGATGGCGATGCGCCGCGTGCCGCGCGCGGCATCCTGCGCCTCGATGCGCTCGCCCTTGGGGAGCAGCGCCTCGATGCTTTTGAGGTCGCCGTTGCCCGCGACTTCCCACAACACTCCCGACGGGACGGCGACGCGGGTCGCCCACAGGCAGCGCGGCGTATCGGCGAGCTCGCGCGCGAGGAGAAGGAAGCCGCGCCATTCGGGGGTGACGGGGTTGATCGACGCCGGAGTGCGCTTGAACCCCGGCTGGCCCGAAACCGGATCGACGAGCGGGCGCGGTAGCAGGCCGGTGCGGCCGCCGCTGGCGGTGCGGTCGGTCCAGTGGATGGGCACGAACAGCTCGCCGGGGCGCTGGCCAGAGTGAAACGCAACGCGGTAGATGCTGTCCCCCTGCGGCGTATCGACACGCGCGAGGCCTCCGTCGGAAAGACCAAGACGGGCCCCGTCGTCAGGGTGGACCTCGACCAGCGGTTCCTCGCGGTGGCGCGCGAGCCTGGGAGCGAGACCGGTGCGCGTCATCGTATGCCATTGGTCACGATAGCGACCGGTGTTGAGCGTCAGCGGCCATTTTTCGAGCGGTTCGGGAAGCGGTCTCTGCGCGACGGGGACGAGCCGTGCGCGGCCATCGTCGGTCGGAAAACGGCCGTCGGCAAAAGGGTGGTCGCCGCCCCAGCGAAAGGGCGCCATGGCGTCATAGGCGGCGTTGCCGCCCTGCGCGGCGCCGGGCAGCGCGAAGAGGCGTGCGCCGTCATTGTCATAGGTCGAGAGGCGGCAATGCTCGCGCCAGATGTCGGCAGGCCGGTCATAGGCGAAGGCGGTTTTCCACCCCATGCGCCGCGCGACCTCCTTGACGATCCACCAGTCGGGCATCGCTTCGCCGGGCGGCGGGAACAGCGCGCGCTGGCGACTGATCATCCGGTCGCTATTGGTGACCGTGCCGTCCTTTTCGCCCCATGCTGCGGCGGGCAGGCGGACATGGGCGAAGGCGCCGGTGTCGGTGTTTTCGATCACGTCGCTGACGACGACGAAGGGGCAATCGGCGAGCGCCGCGCGCACGCGGTTCGCATCGGGCATCGACACCGCGGGGTTGGTCGCCATCACCCATAAAGCCTTGATCCGTCCTTCGCCGACGGCGCGGAACAGGTCGACCGCTTTCAGTCCTGGCTTTTCCGCCATCGTCGGCGCGGCCCAGAAACGCTGGACGCGGGCGCGGTTTTCCGGCGCAAAATCCATATGCGCGGCGAGGGTCGAGGCAAGCCCGCCGACCTCGCGCCCGCCCATCGCATTGGGCTGGCCGGTGATCGAAAAGGGCGCGGCGCCGGGCTTGCCGATGCGCCCGGTGGCGAGGTGGAGGTTGAGGATCGCATTGACCTGGTCGGTGCCTGCGGTCGACTGGTTGATGCCCTGGCTGAACATCGTGACGGTGCGCGGATTGGCGGCGAACAGGTCATAGAAACGCCTGAGGTCGACGGCCGGCACGTCGCATGTCCGTGCCACCGACCATAGGTCGTTCCCCTCTCCAAGCTCGTCCCAGAAATCGTCAGGTGCCGCGACATGCGCGGCGAGATACGCCTCGTCGACGACGCCCGCCTCGCGGCAATGCTGGAGCAGCCCGGTCATCAGCGCGACGTCGCTGCCGGGACGGATGGCGAGGTGCAGGTCGGCCTCGTCGGCGGTCTCGGTGCGGCGCGGGTCGATCACGACGAGTTTCGCCCCCGCATCGCAGCGCGCCCGGATGCGCTGATAGACGATCGGGTGGCACCAGGCGGTGTTGCTGCCGACCAGAACGATCAGATCGGCGGCGTCGAGATCGTCATAGGTCGCGGGAACGATGTCCTCGCCGAAGGCGCGTGTGTGCCCCGCGACCGCGCTCGACATGCAGAGGCGCGAATTGGTGTCGATGTTCGCAGTACCGATGAAGCCCTTCATCAGCTTGTTCGCGACATAATAATCCTCGGTGAGCAGTTGCCCCGAGACGTAGAAGGCGACGCTGTTCGGGCCGTGACGCGCGATCGTTTCCTTGAAGCGCTTTGCGACGAGGTCGAGTGCCTTGTCCCAGCTCGCGCGCTTGCCGCCGATCATCGGGTGGAGCAAGCGACCTTCCAATCCCACCGTTTCGCCGAGGTGCGTGCCCTTCGAGCAAAGGCGGCCGCGGTTCGCGGGATGGTCGTGGTCGCCCGCGATCTCGACCGTCCGCTCGCTCGTCACCGTCGCGCGGATGCCGCAGCCGACCCCGCAATAGGCGCAGGTGGTGCGGACGGCTTCGCTCACGCCACCCCCGCCAGCGCCTCGGCGCGGGCGATGAGGATGCGGCCGCCGTCGATCTTTACGGGGATCACCGGCACACAGCCCTCGTCGCCGCCCAGCGCCTTGCCGGTGACGAGCGAAATGCGCCAATTGTGAAGCGGGCAGGCGACCGAGGTGTCGTGGACGATACCCTGGCTGAGCGGCCCCTGCTTGTGCGGGCATTTATTGACCAGTGCGTGCACCGATCCAGTGGCGGTGCGGAAGATCGCGATCTCATCGCCGCCATGCACCGGCAAGGTGCGCGCGCCCATCGCGGGCAATTGGTCCACCGGACCGATATCGAGCCACTCTGCGTCCATCGTTCCGGGCATCATTCTGCTCCCACGACCGCGAAGGGCCGGATTTCTGCGATATGCTGGTGAAGTTCACGCTCGGCGCCCGCGGCACGCTCGGCCCACGGATCCTTCTGGAGGTAGCGCTGGGACTCGTGGAACCGCTCCTTCAGCACCTCGCGGCCCCCCGCATCATCGACGATGCGCGACTTGATGTAATCGAGCCCGACGCGCTCGACCCACGGCGCAGTGCGGTCGAGATAGCGGGCTTCCTCGCGATAAAGCTGGATGAAGGCAGCACAGTAATCGAGCGCCTCCTGCTCGGTCGCGACCTTGCAGAGCAGGTCGGTGCCGCGCAGGTGGATGCCGCCATTGCCACCGATATGCAGCTCGTACCCCGAATCCACGCAGATTACGCCGAAGTCCTTGATCGTCGCCTCGGCGCAGTTGCGCGGGCAGCCCGACACCGCGATCTTGAACTTGTGGGGCATCCACGAACCCCAGGTCATGCGTTCGGTCTTGATGCCAAGGCCGGTTGAATCCTGGGTGCCAAAGCGGCACCATTCGGAACCAACGCAGGTCTTTACCGTGCGGAGCGACTTGCCATAGGCGTGGCCCGACACCATGCCCGCGGCATTGAGATCGCCCCAGATCGCTGGAAGGTCTTCCTTCTTGATCCCGAACAGGTCGAGCCGCTGGCCGCCGGTGACCTTGACCATGCGCGCGCCATATTTGTCGGCGGCGTCGGCGATCGCGCGCAGTTCGTCTGGGGTGGTGACCCCGCCCCACATGCGCGGGACGACCGAATAGGTGCCGTCCTTCTGGATGTTGGCGTGCATCCGCTCGTTGACGAAGCGGCTCTGCTGGTCGTCGACATGTTCGGCAGGCCATGCGCAGAGCAGGTAATAGTTGAGGGCCGGACGGCAGGACGAGCAGCCATCGGGCGTGGACCAATTGAGCGCCTGCATCACCTGGGGGATGACCTTCAGCTCCTGCGCGACGATCTCGCGGCGGACGTCGTCGTGGGTGAAGCTGGTGCATTTGCACATCGTCTTGGGGCCAGACTGGACATCGTCGCCCAGGGTGAGCGCCAGCAGCGTTTCGACGAGCCCGGTGCACTGGCCGCAGCTAGCCGATGCCTTGCAGGTACCGCGCACCGCGTCGAGGCTGTGCGCCCCCTTTACTATGCACTGGGCGATCTGGCCTTTGGTGACGCCGTTGCAGCCGCAGATCTCGGCATCGTCCGAGAGCGCCGCAACGGCCGCCTTAGGGTCCGCCGCGCCGCCTCCCGCGGCGAAGGCCTGGCCGAAGATCAGGAGGTCGCGGAGCTCCGAGACATCCTCCTGCTTCTTCAAGAGATCGAAATACCAGCCGCCGTCGGCGGTATCGCCATAAAGCACCGCGCCGACGATGCGGTCTTCCTTGACGATGACGCGCTTGTAGATGCCGCGCGCGGCGTCGCGCAGCACGATATCCTCGCACCCGTCGCCGCCCGAGAAGTCGCCGGCGGAAAAGACGTCGATGCCCGACACCTTGAGCTTGGTCGAGGTCACCGAGCCGCGATAGCCGCTGGGTTTCTCGACGAGGCCGTCGGCGAGGCTGCGGCACATATCCCACAAGGGTGCGACGAGGCCATAGACCTGTCCGTCATGCTCGACGCATTCGCCGACCGCGAGCACGGCGGGGTCGCTGGTCACCATATGATCGTCGACCTGGATGCCGCGCCCGACCGCGAGGCCGGCGTCGCGGGCGAGGGCGACCGAGGGGCGGATGCCGACCGCCATGACGACGAGGCTGGCGGGGATCAGCGTACCGTCCTTGAGTCGCACGCCTTCGACCCTGCCGTCGCCGACGATCTCGGCGGTGTCGGCGCCGGTCAGGATCGTCTGGCCGCGCGCTTCGAGCGCGTTCTTGAGCAGCCAGCCGGCGGCTTCGTCGAGCTGGCGCTCCATCAAGGTCGGCATCAGGTGGATGACGGTGACCTTCATGCCGCGCAAGCTCAGTCCATGCGCCGCCTCGAGCCCAAGCAGACCGCCGCCGATCACCACTGCGTCGCCGCCCGCATCGGCGGCAGCGAGCATCGTGTCGACATCGTCCATGTCGCGAAAGGCGATGACGCCGGGCAGGTCCCTGCCGGGCACCGGGATGATGAAGGGGTCGGAGCCGGTGGCGATCAGCAACCGGTCATAGCTTTCGCTGAGCCCGCCGCGCGTCGTCACGGTCCTGGCCGCGCGGTCGATCTGGGCGACGGCATCGCCGGCGATCAGCGCGATGCCGTTCGCCGCATACCAGTCGGCATCATTGATGACGATATCGTCGAAGCATTTCTCGCCCGCCAGCACGGGCGAGAGCATGATGCGGTTGTAATTGACCCGCGGCTCGGCGCCGAAGATCGTCACGCGATAGCGGTTCGGATCGCGCGCGATCAGTTCCTCGACCGCGCGGCACCCGGCCATGCCGTTGCCGATCACGACCAGATGGTCGCGGCTATCGGTTTCGGCCTTGAGGGGGCGATGTTCCATTAAAGCATCCAGTCCAGTTGCAGCCAATATTTGTCGGTGTCGGTCGCGAAGCCGTCGGCGTTATAGTGGGCGTAGCGGGCCGAGGCGGCGACCTTGCCGAGCTTTGCGCTGGCGAGCAGATTGATCTCGTCGCCATAGGAGCGGCTGGCGCGGTCGCTGCGATAGTCGTGATACACGGCCTGCACCGTCACGGCCTTCAGCGGCCCTACCGTCTTCCAGCCCCAGCCCGCGCTCGCATACAGATCGCGTACGCCGTCGGGCGGGGTGACGAGATATTTGTCGGCCCAGCCCTGAAATTTGAAACCGGTCGCGAGCGGGGTCTGAAAGCTGGTCAGCGCGACCCCCTTATCGGCGCCGAGTATCTCATACCCGGCGCCGACGCGGGGACCTCCGAAATCGACGCCGACGTCGGCGAGGAAATAGTCGGCGGCATAGTCATTGGGGTTGCGGTGCCAGTCGGACTGGCGCGCGTAGCTGAGTTGATAGGCGAGCTTTGCCTTGCCGATCTTCTGGCTGCCGTCGAGCCGTGCGCCATAGCTTTGGCTGGACATGCGATAGGCCTGCACCGCCGCCTCGTCCTGATCGACGAGATAGGCGAAGGCGGCGAGCTTGCCGACCGGCGTTTGAACGCTGAGGTTGGCGAAGACATTGTCGCCCGACACCGCCTGTTGCCTCGCGCCTACGCCGTCGATGCCCCAGATGGTGCGGACGCTCCACGCATAGGAGAGGTCGGCCTTGACGCCCTTGAACGGCGTGACCTCGGCGCGGACCGCGTCGAAGCTTTGGCCGTTCTGACGAAAGCCGACGTTGCCGACGAAACGTTCGTCGTCGAGCGCGATCCGCTGGCGTCCCGCCGTGACCGTGAAGGCGGGGCGGCTGTAACGGATCTGCGCACGGGACAGCGCAATATTGTCGGGGTCGGCGATCAGCGGGCGCGTGGCGGGGCCGTGGAGGCCGTCGAAGTACTCATCGATGACCGCCAGATTGCCCTGACCCTCGACCAGCGCCGACCAGGGTCCGGCTTTCGCCTCGACCCCGGCGCGGACGCGCAGGGTCAGGGCGTCGGAACCGGCGGCGAGGCCGTCCTGATCGACATTTTCGTACCGCAGCCGGGCTTCGCCGAGCGGCTTGAGGGTGACGTCCTGGGCGTGCGCCACCCCGGCCGGCGCGAGCGCCAGCAAGAGGAAAAGGGTGCGGGTCATGGTCTTAGATCCGCACGCCTTCGGCCGCGCCCCAGGTGGCGCGCCATTGGCCCTTGACGAAGAGCAGCGCGACGAGCGCCGCCACCGCGAGCCCGGCGAAGATATGGAAGCCCGGCGCAAAGCTGCCCGCCCACTGCTTTGCGAAGCCGAGCGAGGAGGCGAGGTAGAAGCCGCCGACCCCGCCCGCCATGCCGAC